>NZ_CP084506.1:3337291-3640682 GCF_003113495.2 Edwardsiella tarda ATCC 15947 = NBRC 105688 | reverse complement strand
CAGCCTTTCTCGCTCATTGGATAACTATCGTAATAAATCGAATCTAAACGGCTATTTTACCCTGTTCTACGCGGAACATCTTGCCCTTTTCATCAACCATGTCGCCGACCTGATCGGCATTGACCGCACTGACAAACACCTGTGCACCGGTACTTTTCAACCGTTCGGCCAACAAACGGCGCCGACCGGCATCCAGCTCCGAGGCGAAATCATCGATCAGATAGAGGCATTGGCGGCCACTGTGACGCGTCAGGTATTCCCCCTGCGCCAAACGCAGGGCGCACATCAACAGCTTTAACTGGCCACGCGATAGCAGATCTTCGACCGGCGTCCCATCGGCACGAATACGAAAATCCGCCTTATGCGGCCCTAACGCGGTATAGGTGAGCGCGCGATCGCGCTCAAAGTGACGCTCCAGCAATTCGCCATACTCACTCTCTCGATCCCAGCCACGCATAAACGAGAAGGATAGTGCATACTCAGGCAAAAACTGGCTACATGTCGCCGCGATATCCTGCGCGATAGCCTCACTATAGGCCGCACGCAGGGCACTGACCTTATTGGCTAGCGGCACCAACTCCTGATCCCAGGGACGGATTTGGGCATAACGCGTCACTTGGCGTAACGCGGCGTTACGCTGTTTGAGAAGGCGGCGGAGATTGCTCCAGGCGGTAAAAAAATCTCCATCACCGTGGAAACAGCCCCAATCAAGGAAGGCTCGCCGATATTTGGGCCCCCCATTAAGCAACGTGAACCCTTCCGGCGTAATCAGCTGCATCGGCAGCATCTGTGCCAGCTCGGCCACCTTATGACCATCACTGCCATCGATGCGTACCTTACTGTCGCCCTGGCGATTCTTACTTAATCCCACCGCCCATTCTCGCTCGCCACCCGCATCGATCCGTCCATGTAAGATGAACGTGGCACAGTCATGACGGATCACTCTCCCAGCCTGCTGGCTGCGAAAGGCTCGACCATGTCCCAAAGTATAGATGGCCTCCAAGACACTGGTCTTGCCGCTACCATTGGCACCGACGAGGAAATTGAACCCGCTCGAGGGCGCCAGATCGGCACTCTCGATATTGCGAAAATCGCGGATCATCAGACGAGTCAACGCCATGCGCACCATCCCTCTGAGCACGGCGCCCCTCTCCTGCGAGGCGACACCGCCAACGTACGCACAATGTCAATGACCCACATGATCACAGACGCATCGGCATCACGACATAGACCGCCGCCTGGCTGGCGGCATCTTCGATCTGCACGCTGGATACCGCATCCGTCAACATCATCACCACACGCTCACACTTCAGCGCATTGAGGACATCCAGCACATAACTGACGTTGAACCCAATCTCCAGATCGCTGCCGGGATAATTGACATCCAGCAACTCTTCCGCCTCTTCCTGCTCGGGGTTATTCGCGGTGATCTTAAGCTGGTTATGACTGACATGCAGACGCACCCCACGGAATTTCTCGTTCGAGAGAATCGCCGCCCGGGCGAAGGCCTGCTTCAATTCATCACAGCCAGCTTCAAGCGTTTTATCGGGGTTTTTCGGTAATACGCGGCGATAATCTGGGAAACGACCGTCAACGAGCTTAGAGGTGAAGATGAAGCCACCGACGTGTGCTCGCAGGTTGTTGCTGCCGATCTGCAAGCGCAACGGCGTCTCACCCCCATCCAGGAGTCGCATCAGCTCGATGACCCCTTTACGCGGCACGATCACCGAATGGTGCGGCAGACTTTGACCGATAGGCATCGAACACACGGCCAGACGGTGGCCGTCTGTCGCCACGGTACGTAGCTCTTCTCCCTCGGTCTCGAACAACATACCGTTCAGATAGTAGCGTACATCCTGGTGGGCCATCGAGAATTGAGTGGCCTCGATCAGGCGCTTCAGGGTCGCCTGCGGTAGGGTAAACTCGACCTCACTCTGCCAGTCATCCAGATTGGGGAAGTCCGCCGCTGGCAATGTTGACAGGGAGAAACGACTACGCCCAGAGCGCACCAGCATGCGATCGCCATCCAGCGCTACCGAAATCTCGGCGCCGTCCGGCAAGCCGCGACAAATATCCAAAAACTTGCGCGCCGGTACGGTGGTCGCCCCCGCTTCATGGGGCTGTGACAGCGGCACTCGGGCCACCATCTCCATCTCCAGGTCAGTGCCGGTCAGCGACAGATGGCCATCTTCCACCTGCAGCAACAGGTTACCCAGGATCGGCAACGTAGGACGGCCGCCCAGCGGACTGCTCACCTGTTGCAACGGCTTGATAAGATGCTCACGCTCAACAATAAATTTCATATCGCTACGATGACTGTTAGGTAATTAGGATGACAACGTTCTGATTAGATTTGAAAAATCTTCTTTGATGTCGTGGCTCTCTTCCCGCAGTTGCTCGATCTTACGGCAGGCATGCAGTACCGTGGTATGGTCACGGCCACCAAAGGCATCCCCGATCTCCGGCAGACTGTGGTTGGTCAACTCCTTGGCCAAGGCCATCGCCATTTGACGTGGACGCGCGACCGAGCGGGAACGGCGCTTGGAAAGCAGATCCGCCACTTTAATTTTGTAATACTCCGCCACCGTCTTCTGAATGTTATCGATGGTGACCAGTTTTTCTTGCAGTGCTAGCAGATCTCGCAGCGCCTCACGCACAAAATCGATGGTGATCGCGCGTCCTGTGAAGTTAGCATTAGCAATCACGCGGTTCAGTGCACCTTCCAACTCGCGCACATTGGAACGCAGACGTTTGGCAATGAAGAACGCCACCTCACCCGGCAAGCGGATGTCGTTCTCGTCGGCCTTCTTCATCAAGATGGCGACGCGCGTCTCCAACTCCGGTGGCTCGATGGCGACCGTCAATCCCCAGCCGAAGCGGGATTTCAGACGATCCTCGACCCCATTAATCTCTTTAGGATAGCGGTCGGAGGTCAAGATGATCTGTTGATTGCCTTCCAGCAGCGCGTTGAAGGTATGGAAAAACTCCTCCTGCGAACGCTCTTTGTTGGCGAAAAACTGAATATCATCAATCAATAATGCGTCGACGGAGCGGTAGTAGCGCTTAAACTCTTCGATCGCGTTGTTCTGCAACGCTTTCACCATATCCTGTACGAAGCGCTCGGAATGCATGTAGACCACCTTAGCATTGGGCTTACGCGCCATGATGCCATTGCCCACAGCGTGTAACAGGTGAGTCTTACCTAAACCGGTGCCGCCATATAAGAACAGTGGATTGTAAGCCCCGCCTGGGTTATCCGCCACCTGACGCGCCGCCGCGCGCGCCAATTGGTTAGACTTACCCTCGACGAAGTTATCGAAGGTGTGCTTTGGATTCACATTCGAGCGGTAAGAGAGCTCAGGCTGCGCTGCCACGCGCTCCCAGCTCGGGCGAGTCGGGCTAGTGGCCCGTACGCTGGTGGGCGCCGGACTAGCGCCATTACCCACGTGATGGCTCACTACGCTCGGCGCCGCTGGCTTGCTGCCGACCTCGAAACGTAAAACAGGAGCGTCCGCACCGCAAAAATCGTTGAGTAGTCCATTGATATTATTTAAATATTTATCACGAACCCAATCGAGAACAAAGCGGTTGGGCGCATACAGCGCCAGCGTGTTGTCACTGAGCTCCGCCTGAAGAGGACGGATCCACATGCTGAATTCTGTGGCAGGTAACTCATCCTGCAATCGGGCAAGACACTGCTGCCAAAGCGAAAGTGACACGGCGGACTCCACTCGAACAAAGATAAATAAGAAATGATTAGGATACTCAGAGTTTTTTCATTACCGGAAGTGCAGTCGATAACCCGCGACACGCAATGCGTCCGGATCCCAACAGGGAGGCGGGGATCATAAACAGGTTACCCACAACTTGACCACTTCCTGGTCACCGCTTGCGCGGACTTTTCGCACAACCGCTTTCCCGTAGTGGGGATCGCGATCAGGATGGCGGATCATAGCCTAAACCACACAGAAGATCCTCTTCTTCTGCACAGAATCGATCCTTTTTATCCACAGTCCCTGACGAAACCAATGATGGATTATCTCTTTTTCTATCCACTATAGCGTTAGTAATGACACAAAGTAGGGAATTTCAGAGAAACCGTCGCGCGGCGACGCACCGATCCGAGGATCGACACAAGGATCACACTAAGATCCTTGCGCTTTGATAGGGAGTCCGTATAATTTGCCACCCACGCGTTACGCCTGCGTTCTGTTGCCGGAAACGCAGTATCCCAACCCTCCGGAAGGTTAGGTGTGACGGTGAGAGGCGGGTTTACCCGTCTGAGCTCAGGTGAGCTGCTTGGCATAAGTCAATTGACTCAGGACTGTACAATTATTACAATCCTGCCTCTTTAATATATGCGATTGAGGCGTCGGTCGTTCTCACGTCGAGTAGCCAAACGCGTTTACTGATCAGTAATTATTTAAAGTTTAGGTAGAAATCGCTATGAAACGCACTTTCCAACCGTCCGTATTGAAACGCAACCGTACCCACGGTTTCCGTGCTCGTATGGCAACCAAAAACGGCCGTCAGGTTCTTGCCCGTCGCCGCGCTAAAGGCCGCGCTCGTCTGACCGTAGCCGGTTAATTTAGCTGACCAGATTAGTGGTTAAGCTAAGTTTTCCTAGGGAGTTACGTTTGTTAACTCCCAATCACTTCAATTTCGTCTTCCAGCAACCGCAACGAGCCGGTACGCCCCAACTTACCATTCTCGGCCGTATGAACTCGCTGGGGTATCCCCGCATCGGTCTTACTGTCGCCAAAAAACATGTCAAACGCGCTCATGAGCGTAACCGCATCAAGCGTCTGACACGTGAAAGTTTCCGCTTGCGTCAGCATTCGCTGCCAGCCATGGACTTTGTGGTAATCGTCAAAAAGGGCGTTCAGGAACTCGATAATCGGGCGCTGACAGAGATGTTGGAAAAATTATGGCGTCGCCATTGTCGCCAGGTTCGCGCCTCCTGATTACGCTGATACGAGGTTATCAGCGTTTCATCAGTCCGCTACTTGGGCCACACTGTCGCTTCCATCCCACCTGCTCGCAATACGGAATTGAGGCATTGCGCAGGTTTGGAATGGTAAAAGGCAGTTGGTTGACACTGAAACGCGTATTAAAATGCCACCCTTTGAACCCAGGTGGCGATGATCCCGTGCCGCCGAAAACCAATAACAGAGAACATTAAGATGGATTCGCAACGTAATCTATTCCTCGTCGCTCTGCTGTTCGTGTCCTTCTTAATCTGGCAGGCCTGGCAGACGGACCACAATCCGCAGCCGGTTGCTCAGACAGCAGGACAGAGCGTCAGCGACGCCGCTAGCCAAGCAGTACCGGAAAGCGGCCAGGGTAAGCTTATTACGGTTAAGACCGATGTACTGGCTTTGACCATCAACACCCGCGGTGGTGACATCGAGCAGGCCGATCTGTTGGCCTATCCGGCTACTCTGGGCTCAAATACCCCATTCCAACTGCTGGAAACCACGCCACAGTTTATCTATCAGGCTCAGAGCGGTCTGACGGGTAAAAGTGGTCCGGACAATCCGGCCAATGGTCCGCGCCCGCTGTATAACGCGAACCAAACCAGCTATGAGATGCTGCCGGGACAGGATGAGTTACGTATTCCGTTGACTTATACCGCACCGAACGGCGTCGTCTATACCAAGACCTTCGTACTCAAGCGCAATGACTATGCCATCGCCGTTGACTACAAGGTGAAGAACGACAGCCACGAGGCGCTGGATCTGACCCTGTTCGGTCAGCTTAAGCAGTCTGTCGATCTGCCGAAACACCGCGATACCGGTAGCAGCAACTTTGCGCTGCACACCTTCCGCGGCGCGGCCTACTCCTCCAGCGATGACAAGTATCAGAAGTACAGCTTCAGCGATATCGAAGACAAGAACCTGAACGTGCAGACTAAAGGCGGCTGGGTCGCCATGCTGCAACAGTACTTCGCCACCGCGTGGATCCCGCATGACAGCGGCGTGAATACCTTCTATACCGCTAACCTAGGCAATGGCCAGGCAGCTATCGGTTACAAGGCACCGTCTGTCAGCGTCGCACCGAACACCGAACAGGTTCTCAGCACCACGTTGTGGGTCGGCCCTGAACTGCAAAGCGACATGGCTGCCGTGGCTCCACACCTCGATTTAACGGTGGATTACGGTTGGCTGTGGTTTATCTCTCAGCCGCTGTTCAAACTGCTGCAGCTGATCCACAGCTTCGTCGGTAACTGGGGCTTCGCGATCATCATCATCACCTTCATCGTACGCGGCATCATGTACCCGCTGACCAAGGCGCAGTACACCTCGATGGCCAAGATGCGTATGCTGCAACCCAAGTTGCAGGCGATGCGTGAGCGTATCGGTGACGACAAACAGCGCATGAGCCAAGAGATGATGGCGCTGTACAAGGCAGAGAAGGTTAACCCGCTGGGCGGCTGCTTCCCGCTGCTGATCCAGATGCCAATCTTCCTGGCCCTGTACTACATGCTGATGGGCTCTGTCGAGCTGCGTCAGGCGCCTTTTGCCCTGTGGATCCATGACTTGGCCGCGCCGAGCCCGTACTACATCCTGCCGATCCTGATGGGCGTGACCATGTTCTTCATCCAGAAGATGTCACCGACCACCGTCACCGATCCGATGCAGCAGAAGATCATGACCTTTATGCCGGTTATCTTTACTGTCTTCTTCCTGTGGTTCCCGTCCGGTCTGGTGCTGTACTATATCGTCAGCAACCTGGTAACCATCATCCAGCAGCAGCTGATCTACCGCGGTTTGGAAAAACGCGGTCTGCACAGCCGGGATAAGAAATAACCCGCGCTAACGCATGAGGTACCAGGGGGGCGGTCGGATGACCGCCCCTTTTTTCTTGTTTTCGTGCTCGCCATCTCGGGCATGCACTCAACGCCAAAAGAGAGAGAATATGATCACTCCATCCGACACCATCGTCGCCCAGGCTACCGCTCCGGGACGCGGCGGCGTAGGGATCCTGCGCGTCTCCGGCCCACAGGCTCAGGCCGTTGCCCAAGCACTCCTGGGTAAACTGCCTAAGCCGCGCTACGCCGACTACTTACCGTTTCGCGACCAGGACGGGACGTTGCTGGATCAGGGGATCGCCCTCTATTTTCCCGGACCGAACTCCTTCACCGGTGAAGATGTACTGGAGCTACAAGGCCACGGCGGCCCGGTGATCCTCGATCTGCTGTTGAAGCGTATCTTACAGCTGCCTGGGTTGCGTATCGCCCGCCCCGGCGAGTTCTCCGAACGCGCTTTCCTGAATGATAAGATGGATCTGGCGCAGGCTGAGGCGATCGCCGATCTGATCGATGCCAGCTCTGAGCAAGCGGCGCGCTCGGCGGTCAACTCGTTACAAGGGGTCTTTTCGGCACGCGTGAATCAACTGGTCGAGTCGCTGACTCACCTGCGGATCTACGTCGAGGCCGCCATCGACTTTCCCGATGAGGAGATTGACTTCCTCTCCGACGGTAAGATCGAGGCGCAGCTCAATGCGGTGATGCATGAACTGGCCGATGTTCGCGCCGAGGCGCGTCAGGGAAGTCTGCTACGCGAAGGCATGAAGGTGGTGATCGCCGGGCGGCCCAACGCCGGGAAATCCAGCCTACTCAACGCCCTGGCGGGGCGAGAGGCCGCCATCGTTACCGATATTGCCGGTACCACCCGCGATGTCCTGCGTGAACACATCCACATTGACGGTATGCCGTTGCATATCATCGATACCGCCGGCTTACGGGAGGCCAGCGACGAGGTGGAGCGCATCGGTATCGAACGTGCCTGGCAAGAGATCGAGCAGGCCGATCGGGTGCTGTTTATGGTCGACGGTACCACCACCGACGCCACCGATCCCGCCACTATCTGGCCCGATTTCATCGCGCGTCTGCCGGCTAGCCTGCCGATCACCGTGGTGCGCAATAAGGCCGATATGACCGGCGAACCGCTAGGGATCAGTTCGAGTCACGGCCACACGCTGGTGCGTCTGTCGGCCCGTACCGGGGCGGGTATCGATGTGCTACGCGATCACTTGAAGCAAAGCATGGGCTTTGAGACGCATCTTGAGGGGGGATTTCTGGCCCGTCGCCGCCACCTACAGGCGCTGGAGCAGGCCGCTATCCATCTCCAACAGGGTAAAGATCAGTTACTCGGTGCCATGGCCGGCGAGCTGCTCGCGGAAGAGTTACGCCTGGCCCAACAATCCCTCAGCGAGATCACCGGCGAGTTTACCTCCGACGATCTGTTGGGGCGCATCTTCACCAGCTTCTGCATTGGAAAATAATGTGGTGAAAAATCAGCAATAAAAAGTAGCCGGTGAGAACATAATGCATTGTAAATAATTGACTTTGTTTTTTACTGGCTATTCTTGCCTGATCTTGTTTCGTGAGAATTTACCCCGAGAGTCCCCAAAGTAACCTCTCGGGGGACTTTCGGGGGACACTCATGAAGATCAGCATCGAATACCGCGAACCTGACGCCGAAGGCAAGCGCGCTCTGCGCTTAACCTATTACGCCGGCTCCTACCTTGAACCAACTACGGGCATCCGCAAGCACAAACGCAGCAGAGAGCCCCTGGATCTCTTCCTATACGACAAGCCGCGTACCCCAGCACAGCGGCTCCACAACAAAGAAACCCAGCGAGCAGCCGAAGCCATCCGCGCCAAGCGACTCTTCGAGTACGAGACTGGTAAACACCATCTGGATTTCTCGAACGCCTACAAGGCCAGCTTCTTCGAGTACTTCCAAGAGGTTACAGACCAAAAAGCGGCAGGCAGCAAGAGCAACCATTCCATCTGGATATCAGCCCTCAAGCATTTACGCCAGTACCATAAGCTGCCGGAGCTGACTTTCGAGGAAGTAGATCAGCTGTTCCTGGAGGGTTTTCGGCATTACCTGATGCACAAGGCCCGCACCAAAAGCGGCACACCACTGAGCCGCAACACCCAGAGTGCCTATTTCAACAAGTTAAGGGCGGCCCTGAACCAGGCTGAGCAGGAACGGCTGCTACCGGATAATCCGGTACGACGTGTCAAAGCTATCCAGGGGGAGAAGAACAAACGGGTTTATCTGACCGAAGACGAGGTACGAGCCCTGGCCCAGGCCGAGTGCCGGTACGACGTTCTTAAGCGCGCCTTTCTGTTCTCTTGTTGCACTGGCTTACGCTGGTCCGACATTCACAAGCTGACCTGGGCCGAGCTGGAGCCCTTCTATGGCCATTACCGTATCGTCTTCACCCAGAAAAAGACCAGCGGCCTGCAATACCTGGATTTGAATGACATGGCGATGCAGCTGATGGGGCGCCCAGGCAAGGCAACAGAGCGGATCTTCAAGGGCCTCAAGTACTCGGCTTGGCAAAACATGGAGCTCACCCGGTGGGCGTTGCAGGCGGGTATAACCAAGAAGGTAACCTTCCACAGCGCGCGTCATACCTTCGCCGTCATCCAGCTTAACCGCGGCGTCGATATCTATGCCCTCTCCCGCTTGCTGGGGCACAGCGAGCTGAGAACTACCGAGATCTACGCCGACATTCTTGAATCGCGGCGCCGAGATGCCATGCTCGATTTCCCCAATGTCTTGGGGTGATAGAAGCACCCTCGACGAGATCATGGCCAGGAAGAGCCAACAAATAGGCCAGCGCAACTATGCGCTGGCCTAGATTATTTTAGATAATATAGATCGGATTTCAGGATCGCCCTGTAGCCCAAGCGGTAACTGGGTTTCACTGAATTGGCTTGTGACCGTTATCGTGATAGTGCAGGCCGGCCGATGGTAAACCGCCCCTTGGCATGTTCGCAGATAGACCAGCCCAAAGCAGTCAGCTCATCCAATGCCTTGCGAACTCGTGATTGCCGCTTGCGATGGATGGCCGTGCTGACCTCATCGGGAAAGGCATAAGCGACCAAGGTGTCTAACTGCACTGCCCTTTTCTGACCACAATCCACCCAGGCACATAGCCGCTGATGCAACAACCGAGCGATGCTGCCATTCAAGTGCCGAACTTCTGTCATGTCGATACGAACATGGCGACCATTACCCATAATGGCGTAGGTCAGCAAGGGATTAAGCGCCACAAAAAGTCCATCAGTCTGAGTGTCACTGACATAGTTCGCCAATAAGCGAAATCCGCTACGCTGGCCAGCCACCTTTGCGATTACCGACACCTTCCACAATCGCTCGATACAGCAACGTACAGTATTGGTATCCCGAGGATTGGCGTATCCAATCTCCTTGGCCAGTTTGCGCAGGCTGCTTCTGACCACCAATACCCTTTGCTGGTTGGCAGCCCAACGAAGATCCAGAAGATCTCGCAATATCGTCCCAGTTTCGCTCACTGCAACTGGCTCAATCTCGTTACTTTGTGACTCAAGTCCAGCCATGGCAACCAACCCCTGAAGCACACGGAGGTCATCTGCACCCAACGGCTCAGGCCCGGAGAACTCGATCTGATTGCCACCACCGAAACGGTAAATCACCTCCAGCTTGTCACGGCGGCGTTGGCCATGCGAGATCGCCCTAAACAACCCGGGAGCAAGGCAGTGCATATGGTCGTGCCGGGCATGAGTCAATTCAAAGCAAGGCACGTTTGCCCCCAGCCCAGCGTATTTCGTCCAAACCAGCGGGGTACAGCACGCCACCTTCCTTCCGCTCCAGCCATCGCTCCGGTAGTGGCGGCCCATAATTGCTTTTGCTTACCCCAAACCGCACGTAAAGCTGGCTCTTCTCTACCGATACGCCCAGCTTCTGCGCCTCTTTCTTGGTCATAGTGGCGAGATAGGCCTGCCAGCGAATGTTGTCCACCAGTACCGACGAACCACGGCTTGCCTGCTGCTGATCGCCAGCTTCTTGGAATACCGCAGATTTACTGGTGTGGTGTACAAACAGCACAGCGCATCCCAGCCCCATGGCCAGCCGTTCCAACTGACCTAGTACCTGCGTCATGGCACAGGCCGTATTCTCGTCGGCATCGTGGAAGCGCCTCAAAGTATCGATGACAATCAACCTCACCCCTTCAGCCCAAATAGCAATCGCTTCCCACCAGTGGCTATCCAGCACATTCGGACTGGCCCCCTGAAGCGATATCAAACGAAGGTCTCGTTCAACGTTGGCACGAAGTTCAGCATCAAGACCTCTGCCCAAGACAAACAAGCGCTGGTGCAGTACAGGCCAAGGGTCCTCAGCAGGCAGGTAGAGCACAGCTCCCCTGCCCAGCTTGCCAAGTTTAATCCAATCCGGCCCACCGGCGATCTGTATTGCCAGTTGCAATGCCAACATCGACTTGCCCACTCCTCCCGGTGACACCAAAGCACCAACGCAGCCCACCGGCAGCCCCGGGAGGACAAAATCGAGGGGTTTCGGAGGTTCAACAAAAGCCGATCGGAGGTCCTGAGGCCTGTGAGATGCTATGAGATCTCGTTCCATAACAGCCTCACAACCGCCCATAACTAGCTTGCCGTACACGCTTGGTCACATGCTCAGTGAGTTCGGCGTCCGGTGAAATGCGGTGGGAGAGCAGCCAGTCCAGCAGCTCAACGCGTTTGAAGTAGATCTTTTTGCCTTGTGGCTTGTAATGCGGCAGACGCTTTTCACTGGTCAGCCGGTACACATAGCTGACAGAAACCCCCAGTAACTCGGCGCACTCCTCGGCAGAAAGCACCTCTTTTTGCGCCTGTCGTTGCTGGATTACCAGCTGCTTAAGCTCATAAAGCTCTTTCAGAATTGACCCGTTAGGATCGCTGTAAACTGATGGATTTTGCTCACGCATGCAGATGATCTCCCTGTAACAAACATCAACATGCAAGAGCGTACCGAGGACCTAACGAAATCCTCGTCGCTGTAGTTGTCCAATTTAGGCACCAAGAGCGTTTTCTACGGAGGAAAACTTTCACATGTGAAAGTTTGTGTAAGCATCTAAGCACAGTTTCGTTTCCCTAAGTCCGCAGTACCCTAAAGGGCTTGTCTATAACTGGCCTAAATACAATGCCTTCCTGGTCCACCGTGGCGCTCCGACTTTCTGGATAGATGAGCACGCCATCAGGCACTGGCACAACACTCCGCAGAGCCACAAACGAGGCCAAACCCACCTCTACAGCGACCTGGCTATCACCACCACTTTGATGGTTCAGGCCATCTTCAACCTCAGCCTGCGTCAGACGGAAGGCTTCATCAATGCCTTGTTCCAGCGGATGGGGCTGGACCTCACTAGCCCGGACTACAGCAGTATCAGCAAGCGGACCAAGACCCTGATGGTGGATATTCGCCGCCCCAAGAGGCCGGTCGCCCACCTGATATTCGATGCCACAGGCCTCAAAGTCTACGGCGAAGGGGGGTGGAGGATCTGGATTTGACCCCATAGGTCCAGACACTTTTTCCCGCTTAGGGTTGTGATACCCGACTGCGCAGAAATTCCCGGAGTGAACGGTATCCCAAGGTGCTGTGCGGCTGGTGTTCGTTATAATGCTCAAACGCGATGGCCAAATTGCCTACCGCTATTCGGCTATCTGGTTTCGGCATCATCTCGATATAGTCTCACTTCATCGTCTTGACGAAGCTCTCCGCTATACCGTTGCTCTGTGGGCTTCTCACCGCAGTCGTTCTGGGCTCCAACCCGATTTCTCGTGCAAACGCGCGGGTCTCATGGGCTCGATACGCCGAGCCATTATCAGTCAGCCACTCTACCGGTGATGCCGGCAACGAATCCCCGAAGCGACGTTCGACAGACCTCAGCATGACATCTTGCACCGTGTCACTGTCGTAACCCCCGGTACTGGCAGCCCAATCCAAGGTTTCCCTGTCACAGCAGGCCATGGCGAACGTGACTCGTAGTTTTTCACCGTTATCGCAGCGAAACTCGAAGCCATCTGAGCACCAACGTCGATTGCTCTCTTTGACGGCAACACACCCCTTATGTGCCCGCTGGGTCAATGGTGCAGCCGGTTTTCTTTCCAGCAGCAGTCCATGATCGAGCATGACGCGATATACCCGTTTGGCGTTTACCACAGGCTGTCGTGTTGCCTCTGACTGACGCCGTAACAGCGCCCAGACTCGGCGATAGCCATAGGAGGGAAGCTCAGCTATCGCCTCCATGATCCGGCCAAGTAAGGCAGCATCATCATGCTGGCGATGATGACGAGCATCTTGCCAACCTGGTTTTCGATGAACACGAACGGATAGCTGCGCACGCGATACATTAAGGGCCTGGCTCACAGCACTTAATCGTCGTCCCCCGGCAACAAGGGCGCATGCGCAATCCATTTTTTTGCTCGACCATACTCCACGGCTTCTTTGAGGATCTCGTTCTCCATGGTCTTCTTCCCGAGCAGACGCTGGAGCTTTCGGATCTGCTTGATGGCAGCAGCCAACTCGGAGGCTGGAACAACATCCTCACCGGCGGTGATCGCCGTGAGAGACCCTTCCTGGAATTGCTTACGCCATTTGAAAAGCTGGTTGGCGTTGACGTCGTGCAAGCGAGCGACATGAGAGACGGTTATTCCGGGCTCAAAGGTCTGCCGCACGATGGAGATCTTTTCCTGCGGAGTCCGGCGTCGACGGCGCTCAGCCCCTGTTAACACTTCGACCATCTTCTCGTTGCGACTAGTACTGAACATAGTTCCAAGACTACCTCTTAAGTTAAGAGGGGCGAAGTGTCTGGATCTTCAAGGGGCCAATCTAGGATCCGCAAGCACGGCAAGGAAAAACGGCGTACCAGGGGCAAGCTACACCTGGGCGTGGATGGCCAATCCCATCATCTCATCTGTGCCAAAGTCTCCTTGGAGAATGTCGGTGACAACGCAGTGCTGGGCCTGATGTTGCGGCCACTGCGGCGCCAGATAGGGATTGTCTACGGCGACGGCGCCTACGACAGCCGGCAATGCTATGAAGATATAGCCAAAAAAGGCGCTGCCGCCCGCATCCCATTAAGAAAAAATGCCGGGCAGTGGGAAGAAGGTCATCCCCGTGATGAGGCGGTTGAAGCCTTCAAAGCGGGACGCTTAAGCGAGTGGAAAGCAGCCAATGGCTACCATCAGCGTTCAATCGGCGAGACGGCGATGTGGTGATTCAAACAGCTGACGGACAACCTGCTGCGACTGCGCAACTACAACGGTCAGGTCGGCGAAGCGTTGGCACGGGTCGCGGCGTTGAACAAAATGACTGCCTTGGGCATGCCCGTCAGCGAAATAGTGTGCTGATCCCGAATGGGGTTGGGGCTCGCCGACCTCATGGATGAATTGTTCAACAAGGCCCACGAATACCAGTCTGAACCATAATCAATTTCCCCATGGCTCGCTAAGCTTACCAACTATGTCTCTCCGGGATAGAACCGTAGCGCAGCGCTCCCAGAGATGGGCATCGGGATCAAGGGTTCCGCGATACTTCACCGAGAATGCATCTTGCGCATTTTTCCGCTCGTGCATATATTCATTCATGCGGTTGTTGAGCTCTTCTTCGTTATCGATCCAGTCGTCATCAATCGTATCTGGCAGACTGCCAAAAATGTCATACGTATCGCGCAAACGTTCCGACAAAACGTTATAAACTTTCTCATCCTGCGTTTCGCTATAAACAAGATTGAGCATATCTACAAATTTACGCGTCTGACCAAAACGCTTGATTCGCCCAAGGCGCTGCTCTAAACGGGATGGGTTCCAAGGAAGGTCGATATTGATGAGCGTACCCAACGTTTGCAGGTTCAAGCCCTCGCAAGCAGCATCCGTTGCTACGACTAATCGAATCTCGCGTGTCTTCACAGCGGCCTTAATTACTTCGCGCTCAACATTGTTGAACTGCTCGCCTCTGAATAACCCACTTTTGCCAACGCCTGCGTAAACAGCTATTACTTCGCCCTTTAGAGACTTGGCCAGCTCTTTTGCTATCCACTCTGCCGTGTCGTAATACTGACTAAAAATAATACAGCCATGTTCCAGCCAGGTTTTTCCATCAGTGCGGAATTCCGTTAAAAACCACTTCACTGTATTTAGTTTTGAATCTACGGCTTCAGGACGCGAAAGCTGTTTTTCAATCTCTCTTAAACAAGCGACTTCCGCAGGAGTCATTTCCGAGAGTACGTGCTCAACATCCTCAACCACATCTTCGTCTTCGTCAGAAACAGTATGCTTCAGCATCTTCTGGGCAGTTTTTAAGCCCGACGCAAAGCTTGAGCAGATCCGTTGCAACATCAAAGACTTCATGAAGCCTGCGGATCGTGTACGAGACTGAAGGAGCTTGTTGAACTCTTCAGCTTTTTCGTAAGCAACCTGGAATGGCGTATTGGTCGGAATGCCAAGTCCTACAAACCGCGACTGATACTGGACTAGGTTTCGTGTTATTGGGTGTGTGTTTACCCCAACTCGTTCCAACAGACCATCATCTTCAAGCTGCTTACGCTTGCGTAGTACCGTGTGACGTAGGACAGGATTGTTCTCTTTAAAGAAACTTGGTGTCATGCATTCTGAAAGCCATAGGCTCTGAATCATATAGTCGAGGTTTTCGAAGTGATGCGAACAGCCAAAAGATTTGCTATCAATCGTCAGGTAATCCCGTATTTGCTGAACGATATGGTGTTCATTGCCCGGAGGTAATGGGTTGCTTAACCAATGCCAAACTTCAGCTTCAGATGTTACCTTAGCCCTGCCGGTGATCATAGGAATCGCTTGTTCATGGTCATGCCATGGCGATAGCACATCGCCTAATACAAACTCCGCTCCCGAGTTCAAAATACCCAGCAAATCCCATAACTCTCGAACATCAGTTTGAATCGGTGTCGCAGTACCTAATATTAGATGCCGCGTACGCCTGCCGATCTGCTGCATAAAAGCCATGAGATTGTTAGGTTCAGAATCTTGGTCACCTAGGCCCCCACGGGCACGGGCTTTATGCGCCTCATCGAGAATGACGGTGCCAAAACGATTCTTCAGAAGCATTCCAGCTTCTTTAACAAAGTCAGCCTTCTCCCGCTGATGCATAATCAGTCCGGTAGAGACAATGGCAATTCGATAGGGGCATTTTTTAATGGAAGAAGCATCACCTCGGGGTGAAAGTATTTGCCCCTCCACACCCAACCAAACCTTCTTCTGTGAGGACCACACCGCAGTGGGCACGCCAAGCTTGTCCATCATCTCAATTTGCCACTGAATCGTGAGCGTCGAAGGTGCCAATATCAGAACAGGGCCATCATCTAACAAAGCACTGACTAGTGCACTGGTTGCCATGGATAGCGTTTTACCAACACCCACCTCATCAGCCAATAGCAGGCGAGCCTTGCCATAGATCTCCCTATGTTCCAGAAACATAGTCACAAACGAGCGTTGCCAAGGCTGTAATTGCTCCCCTCCGCGGTAAATAGGCGCTTCAGCCATAGCCGCCGCAGGAACTTCCTCTGGTTTTAAAACCTCAATTGTGACTTCACACCGGTTGGCTACTCGGTTGATTTCGGACAATATTGCTTCGGGTAGTGGCACTCCATCATTCCAGAGCGCCCAAAATTCTTTCTCTACCCAATCAGCACTTTCTTCATCATCATCTTGCCAAACCAGCTCGTAATTATGAGCGAACGCGCTTTTGGATTCATTCACTGAGCCAATGAAAGACTTACGGCTACCATCTGCATAATGAATCGAGCCCGCTTTTCCGTGAAGGAATAACCGCTCTCTGGGGACTACGCGAATCTCAACATTTCCCGATAGCAATAGCTGATCCAGAATCTGATAGCGTTCCTTTTTCAGAAGCGCCTCAGCTTCTACATCCACCTCATTCCAGCGCTCTTTAAGAGCTGTATTCCTACCTGTAGCTACCTGAAAGTCAGCCAGCTCAAGCTCAGAGTTGCAGATGATCTTAACTTCTGGGATTTTTGCAATCTCTTCGCCGACCAGCTCAAAAATGGAGCTTCTGAAATAGCCTGCGATGCGGAAGTATTTGGCAGCCCCTTTTAATGATTCAGCCAGGAATTCCGTATCCAATCTTTCTGTGCGAGAAGAAAAACGCCGAATAGCCATCAATTACAGCCTCTGGTTTCGAATAGCTTCCGCAAGAACACGCGCACAGCTAGCTTCCTGCTCTGGGCTGAACGTTTTGGTGCCTTTTAAACCCTCACGCTTTTCAGCCAAGTAATCCGCTATTTTGGCAAGCAGTTGCTTGTTAGGAAGGTAGTTCGGGCAGTTCTCCATAAGATGCAAAAGCACATCGTCTACTTCAACTTCTTTTGAAAGCTCAAATAAGGCATAGAGCAGCGCCCGCAGCGGTGTGCCTGCCATTTCAGCATCACCGACCATCATGGCGCTTCTGAACTCAGTCGATAGTTTAAGCCGCGCAGAGTTGGCCTTTGAGGCATCACTCATGAGTTGATCAAAATGGTGAACCTTGAACGCTTTGGCGAAATTTTGATAGTTATCCAAGGTTTTTTCGCCTTGGTGCTCCATTTCTGCCATTTTCAGGTAGAAGCGCTCAACCGATTGGAGCTTCTGCCATTCGCCTTTCTCAAAACCAACAGGCACCAAAAACTGAACGGCAGTTTGCACCGCAAAATCAATCAATTCATCGACAAACGTTTTTTTACCTTTTTGGCGCGGAGCTTCGGCTTCAGTCACCATGTCTTTACCGTCGATACACGAATAAGCCGTTAATACTTTCAACGCGGCTGCATAACCAGCCATTTGCAGGTCTGCATCGGTGTAAAGGCCTTCAGCACCTTGTGCGCGAACCTTTTTGTCTAATCCAATTAACGATTCAACTTGTTCTTTAACGGCTTCTTCGATTTCCCAGCCCAAATCATCACGAAAGGTTTCTAGTGCTTGATGACGCTTACGCAAAATCAGAATGATGGTGCCTTTTACGTTAGAGCCTCCACGCAATGCTGAGTCAGTTTCAGTCACTACGTACCACGCTGCCGTCACCTGCAAGCCGCTGGCCCAGATAATATTAGCCATGTCCGCCCAAATGGCACCGCTTTGATGGGTAAACATCAGCACCTGCAAGCCATTGTCTGGCATCTTCTGCGCCATCTTTCGATAGGCCGCGACCATACCTGCGCGGAAGCTGTCGTCCTCCCCCTTAATAGCAATAGCTCGTCTACTATCCCAAATCCAGTGGGCAAACTCCTTTGGCGGATTTTTTCGTAACCAAGCAATAAAAAACTCTGTAATCTCTTCATACTTAACCGCATCTCCATACGGAGGGTCAGTTACGTATATATCATTTTCTACTTCTATATTATGCGCCGGATGACAGTTTACGAACGCTTTAGCTGGTAACGGAAAGCTATAGGTTTTCTCTAGCAGATATTTAGAAGCAAAAGAGAATGGTCTTACTCCATAGTTGTAAAAAGTATTTAGAGCCTGATTGTAGAATGTTTGCGAGATTGATTCGCGCGCAGCACCAGTTCCGTACCGACATAGTTTTGTGGACCAATCTAACAGCCTACTGAATGATACATATAGCTGCTCTGAAAATTCTGGGTCCGCTAGGAGCGTCTTTTTTATGATCCCTAACATCAAAAGTTGCCTAGGAGCAAACAAATGATGCCAATATGTCCAGCCTCGTTCTCTTATTGGTTGATCTGTGTTATATCCCCTCTCGATTACCATATCTGGTATGAAACCATTTTCCTGCCATTCATTAAAATGAGAAGCAACATAGTCAACGACCTTAGATTCTCGCTTTAGATCATCATTAGTAACTGATCGAAACTCGGTTTCAAGGCGGGATTTTCCATCGATCATTTTTTCCCACTGAACGCAGTAAAGGCGTTCTTGAAAAATATCATCTTTTCTTGGGATAAAATCACTTCTTTCCCATTTCCGAAGAAATGATGTAGTAATTCTACCGACACGAACATCACCACGGATACTGCTAATTTTTGATCTATAATGTTGTCCCGGATTGGGGCTGTGAATCAAATAACCATCATTAACAGTTGGATTATCCAGCACCTCCATTTCATTCTTATTTTTGCAGTACTTAACCTCAATCTCATACCGCTTTTCCGATTCAACTGGAATTAATCTAACAACTACAAACTTGCTAGCGCTAACTACAAGTGTCGGAAGAACCGGAACCGCCCAGCCACTTTCTGGACAAATTACTTCAACACAATAAAGGTATGCCTTTGCTCTCCAGCCTCGACCATCAACCTCAACTTCAAGCTCATCAATTTCTTTCTGAACTCTTTCAACCAATTTTGCTTGAGCCGCCGCAAAACCTGATTTGCTGTTCGCTTGCGCGCCGACGATATTGAAACTCCCCCACGTCAAAAGGCATGCCATGGGATTTAAATCAGAGGCATATACATTGCAACCGAGTCGAGCGGCTTCAAAAGGAATTTGTCCAGAGCCAGCAAATACGTCTGCAACCTTTGGCCTATGACCAAAACGTGCTATTCCCATTTGCTCTACTAACCCAGGAATCGAGTTTGCGGAGGTTCCTAAGTGAGAATTAACTCTGTTCCAGATAAGAGCAAAAAGTGAATCTCCAACTTCCTCCGCACGCTTTCCTGCGCGAACTTGATCATTAAAAGGAAGTACTAAGTAATCCCCAACATCCTCCCGTTTTGAAGCAGGTAAATTTTCTTCAATTCGCCTTTGCATTGATTCAGGGTCCATACCCATAAGAAGCTCAAAGATTTCTAAATCTTTTAAGCGATTCTCGGTCACTGGAAGCAGAGAACCTAAAATGCAAGCCTTGTTCAAGACTAGAGGTTTGCGACCTTTCCAATAACTACCTAATGCTACTAAAGTCTTGCTTTGAACGGCGCTCTGCTCTTTAAAACTTTCAGCAGATAATTTTTGCACAGGAAAGAGGTGCTCAATCAGAGCCGGCTTGTCTTTCCATTCAAACGGTTGTAATGCCATTAAAACTCTCCCTTTTCCATAAATCCAAACAGATCCTGGGGTTCGTCTTCAGCTTGAATCTTTTTAGACTTTGGCTTCCTTTTGGTTTCCAATTTAATATTGGCTCCATCCGATAGCGCACAGTAAATCGCTTTACGCCAGCCGCGCTGCATTTGATCGTCTCGACCCGCTTCGGCAGCGGTTTTACTATAAAGCCACCATCTTTCTTCTGGGCGCAGAGCCAACCACTTTTGGCAAATCACTAGACATTCGTCAGGAGAGGCATGTTCAGCAGCCCAGCCAAGCACGCACAACTCACGCCCAAGAAAGCGGTCGAGCTTTACTTTTCCGGTAGACCAGGTACCAGAACCTTGTTTTTTCACTTTTAGGCGAGCATTGAAATCTCGGCGAGCATCATCGCGAATCTTGGTCCATAGCTCCCTTGCCAAAATCAGGCGGCGCTCTACCGTTTCCCTGCGGGCTTCATCACCATCGAAGCCATAGTCCTCATAAATCACTACGGCATCTCGGGGTGCTGCGGGAATTTCTACATAAAAGTGATGCATGCCAAAATCAGACGGTGCACCGAAGTCAACTGTTTTACTCATCGTTGCTCGACCTCACCGGTTCCAATTTCAATTCCTAATTGCTTGGTAAATTGCTCCAAATCATGACCTGTCTTCGTATATACTTTCTTAAAAGTCATCACTACAGGTGCTTCAGGACTAAGAATACTTTGTAAATGAGCCAAAGCCGTTTCAACAAATTGAGCGCTTATTTTCATCTCACCCAAAGATAAATGAATCACTTTTGGAGCAGACCCAACCATTAGACTTACTTGCTCAAACTCTATGCCCTTTTCCTGCGCAATTTTTAGGCCTTCATAGGTTTTGGTTGAGCTGTCCATTCGTTTTGGAGAGGGGCTCACTAAGATCGCGGGCTTATCTTTTACAATGGGAATCTCTTTGGAACCCGACTCCGCAAAAGTGAAGTTACGCTTCTCTTCTAATCCATCACATTCAGCAAAAACATAAACCGTAGTTTCCTGATCGGATAACTGAATTGGTCCATTGTATGACTCACCGTTTCTGGCTTCTGAGCCATCGAGGGTGAACTTTATGTTTCCTTTTGGGGCTACAAACAACTCTACGGTTCTAGCAATTTCATCAAACCGATTGCGAATGGTTAGTCGATTTTTCCATGTTGTAGGAGTCCCTGTGAGATTTTTTCCAGTTGGATCAACGGCAAGGAATTGAACACGCAAAGCTTTGGTTGCCAGAATATTTTCCCCTAAAACGGGACTATTTTCTGAAACTTCACCATCCTCCGCATAATGTATCCTAGGGCAGTTTCCTGCATTGGCAACATCTATCTTCAAACGTACAGTTCCAGAATCATCAGGTGATGAGTCCTCACTTACAATCACTTCTGTTGTTTTTGGCTTAGGCTTTTTGGTGATATATCCATTTCCAAGATCTTCCCAAACACCTCTCTGATAAGCTTCTATTGAAAGTTGCTCAAAACCTTTGCTTGGTAGCCATGGCATCTGTGTCTTTTGCTTCATTTTATCAAGCAAATCGGTTTTACGAGCTTCATCCTGAGGTCCAAATAGCAATGACTCAGATCTTGCTCTCAACGCATCAAAGTTTTCTGTGATTTGCGTATATAGTTTGATTGGGTCAGACGTCAACGTCTTGATTATTTGTCGTTCGCCATTGTAAGACTCATTTGATGGATAGGTACTATCTAACGCCTTTGAGCGCAGCAAATCTTGCCCGCCACCATTACCAGGGAACAATACTTTATCGAAAACAGTAAGAACTGTCGTTTGAAAGTCCTGCTCATATTGGGCTTTCTTTTCATCCAGCTCTTTACGTTGAGGATGAGAGGTTGGAATCTCATTATCGGCCTTTGTAACTGCATAAACATGACGTGCGGCTTTTTCAATACTTGCAATTGATGACTTATCACCAGTTAAAACAAGTATATTGTTTTTATTAATTAAGCTTCTAAAGAAATTTGCTACAAACCCTGGTGGATTTTTTCCATCTGGACTTATGATTAATAGTGCTCTTGAAGACTTCAATGCTGCTTCTGCATCATCCATTTCAGGAAGTGGCAACACTTTTTCGTAAGCCTCCTTTGTAACTGGACGATACATTTCTTCGAGGCGGAAACTAATCAACTCCCGGACTTTATTCTCTGGGGCTTTATCTGCATAACCTTGAAGCTTCTTGGTTAGGTTTTCTTGATGGCTAAAATAATTTCTGCCTTCTTGAGTTTGATGTAGATACCATGCTGACTTGGCTAATTCTGCAAATGCAGCTCTGTAATCACTCCCTTGATGATTAGGATCAATCAAGCACTCAAGCATTTCGCTCTCAGTTAAACCTTTAACCGAATTTACAGCTGTTGATAGGCTTGCCGTTAGCAAAATTGTACCCACTTGCTTGGCATAGTGGGTGCCGCTATTTAAATCAATAATTTGTGCATGTGCACTATCGGTTGAATCCCAAAGATCTCGTGCGATAACATCTCGCATCTCAGATATTTCAGCCAATTTTTCTCTAACATCGTGGATTGAAAGATCAAAGTGTTGAGCTCCAATTAAATATACGTCCTCGTCACTTTCCCAAACGGATTTCAACAATCGGGAAACTAACTCCATCAAACCCCGCGTTTGTTTGAATTTTTCATTCTCTTTGAAGAGTGCAACTATGCTTTTGAAGCTAGGATGGAAAGGATATGTTGATTCAATGTCATTTGCTAAAGCCTCAGCACTTCGCTCAACAGTTTTGGCTTTAGCTGCTTCAGCAAGTCTTGTTGCGTAAACAGAGGCGATCTCAGAAATTTCACTTTTATCAGGAAGAGCTAAAAACAAGCGCTTTCTTAGAATTTCATAAATTTCATTTGACTCCAGATTTACAGGCGTAATTGAAACCTCTGCACGCCCAAGTTCTTGTGTAGCATCATCTAAAGCTCGTTGAATCAGCTTGCCCCCTGTGTCGTAGGCGGCTTCAAGGTCTGACACGACAATACACACATTCTTTTTCTTCTGTGCAGCTGTCAGCATATTGGAGAAAGCCCGTGTAACTACATCTGCAATGGTTCCTTGCCCAAGTACTTGGGTGCTGTAGTAATGAAAGTAAGGAGGCATCTCATCCAATAAAATAAGAATAGGTTCATCCCCATCAAATAGGTTAACCCAAGCTTGTTCGTCTGGTGCCTTGGCACCAGATTCCCAGTACTCCCGGAATACACCTTCTCTACCTAACTGGTGCGCTATTTCGCCCCAGAAATAAGTGTGGGGATTATTACGCCCGTTGAAGGCGGCTATTTTGGCTGAACCATAATCAGACTGGTATGGCATTGCGCCTATGTGACTATTGCGAAGCGCAGCGTCTTTGGCCAATAAACCAAAGCCGACCATCAAGTGGGTTTTACCACCACCCATTGCTTGCTTGAGGTGGAAGACAGTGTCATTTGATTTTCCAGCTAAACGGGCCATACCCTTGGCGAGCAATGTTTTAAAACCATCAGTGATGAAGGTCTTTTTAAAGTACTCTTGGCCATTGGTGTCGTTGATTATTTGATCAAGCTGCTCGATTTGATCGCCGACATTGATTTCCAATGCCTTCGGCTGCAACTGGCATGCATTACGTACGGTTTTCATTACACTGCTCCTAAATCTGCTTTTTTATTCTTGATCACTGCTTTCGCCAGCCTTGCCATCGCGTACCCAGCCATCTACTTCATCCTTTTTAAATTTCCAAAGACGTCCAATCTTGTGTGCAGGCATACCTTTCTCTGCAATCTACTTGTATACCGTGTCTCGCTTAATGCCGAGGTAATCTGCAATTTCATCAACGGATAACCATCTGTCTTCCATTTTGGACTCCATTCTGGTCGTTTTTTAGGCAACAAACCTTGAGGAACACCCATCTATAGGGCTATATCCTAACAAACAGGGTGTAAACTTGTCAGGATTCCAGAACTCCAACTTTGTCACGAACGAACAAAATAAACATTTTCAACAAGTTGATTGAACACTAAGGCCTTCGGTGCCATGCTGGAATTATGTTCAGTGATGGAGTAACCCGATGGATGCGTTCAGTTGGGGGATGGTAGGCTTGCTGGCCTTCTTCACGCTTGTCTTCGTGTGGAGTCTGTATAGCTACAAGGCGCATGCAAAAGAGAGACACCATGAAACCGATCGCTGATATCGCCCTCATGGCGGTGGTTGCGCTGGGCTTGATAGCACTTGGCAACACGCTGTTCGCTTGGCTACTGATCTGTCTGCCGCTGGTGTATGGTGCTGGCCAATACTGGCATGAGCCACCAGGCGCCCCATCACGGCCAGGTTGCAGTTAATGGCTCTTGCCGCCCTCACCTGCTGGCACTGGCCCGCCGGGCTGTTCACAGCGCTGAGCATCGCACTTATCTGGACAGCGAAAACCCTCAAGGCAACCCCGCGTCCAAAGCGTAAGGGTGGGCCAGTCATCAAAAATGGCTACTTCCGGAGCTAACTGCGCGCCTCCTTGGCCACACTGGCGATAAGGTACCTTGAGCAACCAAGCATCTCCTGAATCGCGGAATAACTGTGGCCTGTCACCAACAGCCTAGCGAT
Organism: Edwardsiella tarda ATCC 15947 = NBRC 105688; assembly: GCF_003113495.2. Classification (NCBI taxonomy): domain Bacteria; kingdom Pseudomonadati; phylum Pseudomonadota; class Gammaproteobacteria; order Enterobacterales; family Hafniaceae; genus Edwardsiella; species Edwardsiella tarda. The sequence continues at coordinate 3,616,233 of NZ_CP084506.1, read as the reverse complement.
GTGCTGACGCTTCTTCTCATCCTTGGTATTTCCCTTCATCCCTGGCCTTGGCAATACCCTGCTGCTGCCTGCGACGGCGATCTTCATAGTCTTTACGAGCGACGGCTGCGAGCATATCCAACAGCATGCCATTTACAGCCTGCAAGATGGCGCTGGTGAACTCGGCGCGGCTGTTCCCCTGTAATGCCACCCAGGAAGTCGGAAGCCCTGGCCGTGCCAGCGTAGCCCCGGATTCGTTCTCTAACCCGACCTGAATAGCGTTGGCACGCTCCTGACTAAAATATGGAGAACGTGATGATGACTGAGTTCAAACGTACCCAACGTGATTATCCTCTATCCTTTAAGATAGCCGTGCTATAGCCGGTTCAAAATATATTAAAAACTCACCTAAAAAGCGGCTTTGACTGCGTGTGGGGGCCTCGCATTGATTGATATGGGGAGGCTGCACGATTGATAATGGACTATGTGGGAACGCTGCACGATAGCAGGAACCCGTGAGCGGCCTCTCAATATGCTGTTTTAGTTACTTGTACCCCAAGCGGCCCACGAAAAGCCACTAACAAATTGAAGATAATAGATTATTTACATTCTGCATCGGCAAATAAGTGAGAGGGCGGCGGGGTGATTAACCCCGCCAAGTTCAGCCTAAGCGCTTCTGATGGCGTTCACGGTTATCGGCCTTACGCCGCTCGCTCTTACGCAGTAGGACATATAGGGCACCGCTACCGCCGTGACGCCGCTCGGCACTGTGTAGCGCCATCACCGCGGGGATCTGCGGTAGCCAGGCGCTGACATAACTCTTCAGCAGCGCCTGGGGCTGGCTACGCTCCCCCTTACCATGCAACACCAGTACGGTGCGGATGTCGCGAGCTAAACAGTCCGCGATAAACTGTAGTAAGGCGCTCCGGGCCTCGTTCAGGGTATGACGATGCAAATCCAGTACCGCCTGCAACGCATATTTTCCCAGGCGTAGCTTACGGTAGACCCCCTCCTGGATCCCGTCGCGTTTAAACCCCACCAGATCGTGGGGGCGTAACATCTCGACGCCCTCCAGCGAGAGATAATCCGACGACGCCGTCGATACCTGCTGCGCCGCCGCACGCCGGGCGAGCTGAGCCTCGCTCGGTGCGCTCTGCAAGGTAAGCTGTACCCGATCGGAGAGTAAAGGCTTCACCCCGACCATCGCCTGATGAAACAGCACATCGTGCTCCATCACGTCCTCTTCCTGACTCATCGCTTAGTCTCCACGCGTGAGGGTTGATCCTGAACCACCGTCAGACAACGCCGATACACTCGACGGGCCGCCTGCGTCAAGGCGAACAACAGCAGTCCACACAGCAACAACTCCACACTGACACGCCAGGTGATACCTTGCTCAGCCAACGTTGCCGCCAGGTAACTATACACCCAGGTTCCCGGCAACAACGTTAAGAACGATATCAGGGTATAACGCCAGAAGCCGATATCCGTCAGCCCATAGGCATAGTTCTGGATGTTATAGGGGAACAAGGGGACTAAGCGGGTAAAGATCAAAAAATCGACGCCATAGGCATCGATTCCGCGGGCGATACGTTGAAACAGGGGACGATCGCCGAAACGTGACAATAACCACTCACGTCCTAAATGACGGGCCAACAAGAAGGCACAGGCCGACGCCAATGTCGCGGCCAACAAGGAGAGCAATGTGCCCCAGAAGGCGCCAAACAGCAGCGCCGCCGCGATCACCAAGGCGCTGCCCGGAAACAGTAACAGCGAGGCAACGACGAAAAGTAGCACATAGCCGATCGCCCCATAACAAAATCCGAATGCACCGAGCAGTTGACGCAGCGCCGCCAGATCCGAACACAACGCGCGTAATGGCGTACACGCGAGGCCGACCACCAGCAATATCAACGCGGCCCAGGCGAACCCGCGCTTACCCCTTCTTTTCCATCATCATGACCTCTCAGTTCACACTCGCGACAGCCAACTGACGCAAATCAGTGCGCTGCGCCACACATTACATACATGGCAATTATCAAATTTTGCCAAAGGATAAATAATTCTCAGGGTTATAGACAACATACATGCGCTCAACTTATCGGCGCCTGTCGCACAATCTGGCTCGATAATGCAGGGAGTGACTATGGAAAGCCACTTTATCTGGTGGAACACAGAGCATCGCCCGTTAGACGTCCATCGCCTGACCGAAGACGTCATCGCCACCTCGCTCCACTACTCACCCAAGCGACGTGAGCGCTATCTGCATGCCCGCGTGGCACTAGCCGAACTGATGGCGATTCTGTATGGCTACAGTAAGTTGCCACGCACGGCGATCGACCGCCATGGTCGCCCTTTCTTTATCGATCCAACGCTGCCCGACTTTAGCCTGGCCTACGCCGGCCATATCGTCGGTGTGATGCTAGGCTGCACCGGTCAGGTTGGCCTCGACATCGAGGTGATCCGAGCGCGCCAAGGGGGATTTATCCCCTTGCAACAACAGTGGTTGAGTAACACAGAGAAAGCCTGGATTGCCCGGCAGGAGGATCGTTTAGAGGCGATAACCCAGCTCTGGACCATCCGCCAGTCGATCTTAAAAATCTCTGGGCTCGGCGACAGCGGGCTGCCGACCCTACATATCCAGCCCGGCGCCGGTAAGCTGCGATCCAGCATAACGCCTCAGGTTGAGACCTTGAGCGCCATCCATCATGACATGGCCTGGCCCTGTAGCCGCAGCCCGGCATTGCAACGCCTACACTACTGGCACATGCAGCCGAATGGACGCTTGGCCAACGTCGATAAGGAGAAACGCCAAGAGTTAGACCACTCTCCCAGTTTTCTCCGCTTTACGAGTCATACCATCCTACAGGCGCTCCCGGACTGAGCGCGACATCGGCGCGCCACCAATAACAAGGGAGGGCCGAAGCCCTCCCTGTCGTATCATGCGCATGTCCCGATGATCAGTGCGCGTCAACCAATACAATCTTCAGCACAAACAGCAGCGCGACCGCGACAACACAGGGGCTGATTTCACGCCAGCGACCGGTAAACGCCTTCATCACGCAATAGGAGATGAAGCCCAACGCAATGCCTTCGGTGATCGAGAAGCTAAAGGGCATCATCACGGCGGTAATAAAAGCCGGTACCGCCTCAGTGAGATCGTCCCACTTCACTCGAGCCAGACTCGACGTCATCAATACGCCGACATAGATCAACGCCCCCGCGGCGGCGTAGGCCGGCACCATAGCAGCCAGCGGAGAGAGGAAGATCACCAGCATAAACAACAGCCCCACCACCACGGCAGTCAGGCCGGTACGGCCGCCGACGGAGACGCCAGAGGAGCTTTCGATATAGGCGGTAACGGAGGAGGTACCAATGAACGAGCCGGCCACCGAGCTGATGCTATCGACATACAGCGCCTGCTGCATGCGGGGAAACTTACCGTTGGCATCCGTCAGTCCGGCCTTATCCGTCACCCCGATCAGCGTACCGGAGGAGTCGAACAGGTTCACCAGCATAAACGAGAAGATGACGCCAGACAGGCCGATGTTGAGTGCTCCGCTCAGATCCACCTGACCGACCACACTGGTCACACTCGGCGGCATGGAGAATATCCCGCTGTACTGCACGTCACCCAGCAGCAAGCCAATGGTGGTTGTCACTACAATGGAGACCAGGACGGCGGCGTGGATATTACGGGAAGCCAGGACGGCAATAATGAAGAAACCCAGAGCCCCCAGCAATACATGGTGCGAAGTCAGCTCACCGACTGTCACCAGCGTATCTTTATTTGGCACGATGATGCCCGCGTTCTTCAGCCCCATCATGGCGATGAATAGACCAATCCCGCTGGTGATCCCGACACGCAGGCTCAGCGGAATATTGGCGATCATCCAGTAACGGATGCGGAATACCGTCAATAGAAACAGGCCGACAGCGCCCCAGAAGATCGCCCCCATACCGATTTGCCAAGAGATCCCCATGGCACCAACGACGACAAAGGCGAAGAAGGCGTTCAATCCCATGGCCGGTGCCAAAGCAACCGGCAGGTTGGCCAGCAACCCCATCAGAATACTCCCGAAGGCGGCGATCAGACAGGTGGTGACAAATACCGCCTGGGTGTCCATGCCGGCCGCACTCAAGATCTGCGGGTTAACGAAGACAATGTACACCATGGTAAGGAAGGTGGTGAAACCGGCGATCACCTCGGTCCTAACGGTGGTACCATGCGCCTGCAGCTTAAAGACGCGCTCGAATACGCCCCGGGAAGAGGGTGTCGTGGACTGGGATGGGCTCATACATGAAATCCGTATAGTGTCTTGGATGGTTATCCTATACTAAAAATGCCAAATTATGATGTCTGTCACATCCTTTTTTTGGTGTTTTTTTGCCACCGATCAGCCAATGTGATGTAACGCAAACGCTTATATACATAAAATCGCTACAATAGACAAAGAAAAACGCTTTAATATCAAAATGATAAAAACAACAAGATTAAGGTAATCACAATGAAAAATATTAGCCTCAAGCACACGCAATCGCTTTCTCGCACAGCAATGTTGCATCTTCTGGCCGTTTCCCGTGGCGAGCAACCTGCCGATATTCGTATCGATAATGTTTTACTGCTAGATCTCATCAACGGCGGCACTCGACCGGGCCCCATCCTGATCAGCGGCGATAGCATCGCCGGCGTCGGCCCCGACTATGCCGATGCCCCGGCCCGCCAGCATATCGATGCCGGTGGCGCCGTCGCCGTACCCGGTTTTATCGATGCTCATCTCCACATTGAATCCAGCATGATGACACCGATCACCTTCGAGAGTGTGACGCTACCGCTTGGGGTGACCACCATCGTCTGCGACCCCCATGAGATTATCAATGTGATGGGCGAAGCGGGGCTAGCCTGGTTCTTACGCTGCGCCGACGGTGCCCGGCAGAATCAGTTTGTCCAAGTCAGCTCTTGCGTACCCGCATTGGCTGGCACCGATGTCAATGGCGCCGAGTTTCCGCTGCCGGCGATGTTGCATTACCGCGATCATCCCCATGTTTTAGGCTTGGCGGAGATGATGAATTTCCCTGGTGTCATCGCTGGCGATGAATCCACCCTAGATAAACTGGATGCCTTCCGCCATCTCACGCTGGATGGCCATAGTCCAACGTTGCACGGCAAGGCGCTGAATGCCTATCTGGCGGCAGGAATAGAGAACTGCCATGAAACCATGGCGCTAGAGGAGGGACGGGAGAAGTTGGCACTCGGCATGGCGCTGATGATTCGAGAAGGGTCGGCGGCGCGTAACCTGGATACCCTGGCACCGCTGATCACCGAGTTCAATAGCCCACAATGCATGCTATGTACCGATGACCGCAATCCATGGGAGATCGCCCATGAGGGGCATATCGATGCCCTGATCCGCCGCCTGATCCAACAGCATCATCTGGCGCCGCATGTGGCGTATCGCGTCGCCAGTTGGTCGGCAGCGCGCCACTATGGCCTAAAACGGCTAGGTCTGATCGCCCCAGGGAAAAAGGCCGACATCGTCCTGCTGGATGATGTCGAACAGGTCACCATCCGCCAAGTTTTCGCGGGAGGTCAACCCGTTGATGGTGCACAGTTACTGCGCGATGCTGCGGCGCGCCAGCTGGCGAGTTGCCCGCCGCAGCACAACACCGTACAGCGGGCGCCATTAAGCGCCGACGATTTGACGCTGACGCTGACACCCGGTACGGCCTACCGCGCACTGACGCTGATCCCCAATGAGCTGATTACCCCGGCCTGCATCGTCCGCTGGCAGGGTGATGATTTCGATACCCCAGATGTCTGCCGTATGGCGGTGATGGAGCGCTATGGCCACGGGAAGGCCCCGGCGTTGGGTCTACTGCATAACAGCGGTCTGAATAAAGGAGCCCTGGCGGCCACCGTCAGCCACGACAGCCATAACATCGTCACCATCGGGCACGATCCGGCAGAGATGGCGCAAGCCGTCAATCAACTCATCCAAGACGGCGGTGGGCTATGCGTCGTTGCCGACGGTCAGGTCCAGGCGCATCTGCCATTACCTATCGCCGGTTTAATGAGCTCTTTGTCGGCCGAAGAGATCGCTGAGGTAATCGACCAACTCAAACAGGCTTGCCACGCATGCGGTATGACCTTGAACGAACCCTTCATCCAGATGGCGTTCCTTTCCCTGCCGGTGATCCCGTCACTCAAACTGACTAGCCTCGGTCTGTTCGATGTCGATCACTTCTGCTTTACCGAGGTTCGCATGGACGAGGAGAGCGTTTAAACTAGGCAGAAATCTTGATACGGCGCGGGTGCTTTCCGCGCCGACTGGCCAAAAGGGACGACCATGAGCAGTATCCGCTGTATTCTCTTCGACTGTGACGGAACGCTGGTAGACAGCGAAATCATCTGTAGTAAAGCCTATGTCAGTATGTTCGCGCGCTATGGGATAACGCTATCCCTGGATGAGATCTATCGCGAGTTCAAAGGGGTGAGACTGTATGACATCATCGATATCATCCAACGTCGTCACCCTTTTCACGCCGATCGCGCCGAGATGGAGTCTCACTACCGCGCCGAAGTCGCGCGCCTGTTCGCTAGCGAACTCCAGCCGATCCCACACGCCCACGAGTTATTGAGTCAGATCTGCGTCCCTATGTGTACCGCCTCGAACGGGCCGGTCAGTAAGATGCAAAGCTCACTCGGCGCTACCGGTATGCTGCCATTCTTCGGCGATCATCTGTACAGCGGCTATGATATCCAAAGTTGGAAACCCGAACCGGATCTGATGCACCATGCGGCGCAAAGCATGGGAGTGACGATCGAGGAGTGCATTCTGGTGGATGACTCACCGGCCGGCGCACATGCCGGGATCGCCGCGGGTATTCCGGTCTTCTACTTTTGCGCCGATCCCCATAATCCGCCCATCGATCATCCCCTGGTGACCGCCTTCGATGATCTGCGCCAATTACCCTCGCTATGGCGCCAACGCGGCTGGCAACTGACTCACACCGCCTAGCCTCCTTATAGCGACGAGCCGCCCTGCGATGCAGGGCGGCTCGTCGGTAAAACGTATTGGCCAGATAGGCTTACTGCTCTCGACTTCCGGCTAACAACTGCTCCAGATCGTCGCCACCGATATGGCGGAAATCCTGACCTTTCACATAGTAGAAAATAAATTCGCAGATATTCTGGCAACGATCGCCGATGCGCTCGATGGAGCGGGCACAGAATAACGCCGTCAGGACGCTGGGGATGGTCCGTGAATCTTCCATCATATAGGTCATCAGCTGACGAACGATCCCTTCATACTCCTGATCGACCTTCTTATCTTCCCGATAGATACGAATGGCTTCATGCAAATCCATACGCGCGAAGGCATCCAGTACATCGTGCAGCATCTGCACCGTATGCTGCCCCAATGACTCCAGGCTAACCAGCAACGGTTGATGCTGCTGGGAGAACTTCTCCAACGCGGTACGACAGATCTTATCGGCCACATCACCGATGCGCTCCAGCTCAGAGATAGTCTTGATGATTGCCATCACCAGGCGTAAATCGCTGGCGGTCGGCTGACGCTTGGCAATAATTTTGACACAGGCCTCATCGATGGCGATCTCCATCATATTGACCTTGGCATCTCCCTCGATCACACGACGCGCCAACTCGGCATCCTGATTATGCATGGCAGTAATGGCATCGGTGAGTTGCTGCTCTACCAGGCCCCCCATGCTCATTACCTGAGTGCGGATATGCTCAAGCTCGGCATTAAACTGGCCGGAGGTATGCTTGTTTAAATTCAAATTATCCATATTCCCTTCCTCAACCATCAGCCATAACGACCAGTAATATAATCTTCCGTCTGCCGCTGTGCCGGTGCGGTAAACAGTTTATCCGTATCGCTAAATTCGATCAGCTCACCCAGATACATAAATGCGGTATAGTCGGAACAACGCGCCGCCTGCTGCATGTTATGGGTCACGATCACCACGGTATAATCCTGCTTCAGCTCGGTGATCAGCTCTTCGATGCGACTGGTCGAGATGGGATCCAATGCCGAGCAGGGCTCATCCAGCAGCAGCACCTCCGGACGGATAGCGATGCCGCGCGCGATGCACAGACGCTGCTGCTGACCGCCAGATAGGCTGTAACCGCTCTGATGCAGCTTATCCTTGGTCTCATTCCACAGGGCGGCCTTGGTCAGGGCCCACTGCACACGCTCATCCATATCGGCGCGTGACAGCTTCTCGAACAGACGAACACCGAAGGCGATATTGTCATAGATCGACATCGGGAAAGGCGTCGGCTTCTGGAAGACCATCCCCACCTTGGCGCGCAACAACGCCACATCTTGGCTATCCGTCAGGATGTTCTGACCATCCAACAGGATCTCCCCCTCGGCGCGCTGCTCCGGGTAGAGCTGGAACATCTTGTTAAAGGTACGCAACAGCGTCGACTTGCCACAACCGGATGGGCCGATGAAGGCGGTGACTTTATTCTGTTCAATATCCAGCGAGATATTCTTCAGCGCATGGAATTTACCGTAATAGAAGTTCAGATCGCGTACCTGAATTTTACTGTTGGTCGTGTCTGTCACTACATTACTCATCGTTTTTCTCTCTGTGAGCGGTGCCGCCGTGACGGCACCCCAAAATTAGTATTTTTTCTTGGCGAAAATCACGCGGGCCACGATATTCAGCAGCAAGACACACAGCGTGATCAGCAGTACACCAGCCCAAGCCAGCTGTTGCCACTCCGCAAACGGACTCATGGCAAACTTAAAGATGGTGACCGGCAGGTTAGCCAGCGGCTGCATCATGTCGGTGCTCCAGAACTGGTTGGAGAGTGACGTAAACAGCAGCGGCGCGGTCTCACCGGCGATACGGGCGATGGCCAACAGTACCCCGGTAATAATCCCCGAGACCGACGCTTTTAGGGTGATCGCCGAAATCATCTTCCACTTCGGCGTACCCAGCGCATAAGCGGCCTCACGTAGGCTATCAGGCACCAGCTTCAACATATTCTCGGTGGTACGAATAACGATGGGCACCTGCAACAGCGCTAGCGCAATCACGCCAGCCCAACCGGAGAAGTGCTGCATCTTCGCCACGACGATGGTATAGACGAACAGACCGACGACGATCGATGGCGCAGACAGTAAGATATCGTTAATAAAGCGAGTCACGTTAGCCAACAGACTATTACGGCCATACTCAGCCAGGTAGATCCCCGCCATGATGCCCAGCGGCGTGCCGATCACCGTTGCCCACAGGATCAACAACCCGGAGCCGACGATGGCGTTAGCCAACCCGCCCCCCTCGGTATTCGGCGGTGGCGTCATCTCAGTAAACAGCGCCAACGACATACCATCGATGCCACGGGTGAAGGTAGAGAATAGGATCCATACCAACCAGAACAGACCAAAGGCCATGGTGCCCATCGACAGGCACAGGGCGATGCGGTTCTTCTGCCGACGCCAAGCCTGCATGCGGCGACGAGACTCCGCCAGCTGCTGCGGGTTTTGCACATCCATCGTTGCCATCTTAACGTCCCTCATTTTTCGCCAGGCGCAGGATCATCAGCTTGGACAACGCCAACACGATGAAGGTAATCACGAACAGGATCAGTCCCAGCTCCATCAGCGCGGCGGTGTGCAACCCAGACTCGGCCTCGGCGAACTCGTTGGCCAATGCCGAGGTAATACTGTTACCCGGCATATACAACGAGAAGCTATCCAGCTGGTAGGTATTACCGATAACGAAAGTGACCGCCATGGTCTCCCCCAGCGCACGCCCCAGACCCAGCATGATGCCACCGATCACCCCATTTTTGGTGAAGGGTAAAACGATGCGCCAGATGACCTCCCAGGTGGTACAGCCGATGCCATAAGCCGACTCTTTCATCATCACCGGCGTCTGCTCAAACACATCGCGCATTACCGCCGCGATGTAAGGGATGATCATGATAGCCAGGATCACCCCGGCAGCCAGGATGCCGATGCCGAAGGCCGGGCCAGAAAATAGGGTACCGACGATGGGAATGCCAGCCAGCAATTCACCCACCGGGGTTTGAAAATATTCGGCAAACAATGGCGCGAAGATAAACAGCCCCCACATGCCGTAGACGATACTGGGGATCGCCGCCAACAGTTCGATCGCCACCCCTAAAGGACGACGCAACCAGTTGGGAGCCAACTCGGTCAAGAATAGCGCAATACCGAAACTGACCGGGACGGCAATGATCAACGCGATCAGCGAGGTCACCAAGGTACCGTAGATCGGCACCAAAGCCCCGAACTGCTCTGCTGGCGCATCCCATTCTTTGCTCCACAGGAAGGCGAAGCCAAACTTCTCCATGCTGGGCAGCGCGGCGATGATCAGGGAAACGATGATGCCTCCCAGCAACAACAACGTGATCAGCGCCGCCAGCTTGACCAACAGCGCAAAAATCACATCTCCGAGCTTACTCGGCGCTCTCATCATCGGCTGTTTATTAACGGAAGGCGAATCAGCCATGTCTATCTCTTCTTAAACGATCATGATAGGGCACGCCCGGAAGGGCGTGCCGAAAAATCATCAATACAGGGCGTTACCGCCGCTATCCTTGACGCTCGTCTTCCAGGCCGCGCGGATCTGCTCCACCACGGACGCGGGTAAGGTGGCATAATCCAATGCATTGGCCTGCTTGGCGCCATCGTTATAGGCCCAATCGAAGAACTTCAGTACCTCAGCCGTCTGCTTTGGCTTGGTCGATGCCTTATGCACCAGAATAAACGTCGTCGAGGTGATCGGCCATACATTATCGCCCGCCTGGTTCGTCAGATCCTGAGCGAAAGAGCGGCTCCAATCGGCCCCTTTAGCCGCATTGCTGAAGCTGACCTCCGTCGGGCTAACCGCTTGACCATCAGCAGAAACCAGTTTGGTGTACGCCAACTTATTCTGTTTAGCGTAGGCATACTCGACGTAGCCAATAGAGCCCGGCAGACGCTGGACAAAAGCGGCGACGCCGTCATTGCCCTTACCCCCTAAACCGGTCGGCCAATTCACCGTCGAACCGGCACCAACATCGGCCTTCCATTGCGGATTAACTTTGCTCAAGTAGCTGGTAAAGACGAAAGAGGTACCGGAACCATCCGCACGCCGCACCACGGCAATATTCTGATCCGGCAGTTTAACGCCCGGATTGAGTTTGGCGATCGCCGCGTCATTCCACTTCTTAATCTTACCCAGGTAGATGTCGCCCAGCGTCTCACCATCTAATGTCAACTCACCCGACTTCACCCCCGGTAGGTTCACTGCCATCACGACCCCACCGATCACGGTAGGGAATTGAAACAGACCGTCGGCCGCCAGCTTCTCATCGCTTAGCGGTGCATCGGAGGCACCGAAATCGACGGTGTTCGCGATGATCTGCTTCACGCCGCCTGAAGAACCAATACCTTGATAATTCACTTTGTTACCGGTTTCTTTCTGGTAGGAATCGGCCCACTTGGCATAAACCGGCGCCGGGAAGGTAGCGCCGGCACCTGTCAGGCTCTCAGCGGCGAAGGCCGGGGTGGCACTCAAGGAGACGGTCGCGGCGACAATCCCAGCGACAGCGGTACGCATCAGTTTCATATTCCCTCCAGGGAAGCGTTATCAAGCTAACGTATCAACAATCGGATCAAGTATGGTGCAGGAAGCAAAATAAGGCAGTTTGATGACAGTAAAATGTATGGATTATGACAGTTTTATGACAGTTGATCGTGGGAGGGAGAAGGAGGAGAAGAAGTCAGAGGAGCATCCGAGACGACCACGTTTATGAACGACAGCCCAGTGGCGAGGATAAGCTTCTTATGCAACTTTCTAGACAGTATCACATTTACGATCAGATAATCATCTATCTCTTTGATGATATTGCTAACCATTCATGGGATAATATAAAAATTTTCTATATCATAAGATATGTTTACAGGGTAACTAATAAATGATTCACCAAGATAACGATAAGCAACATATTAAACTGTCTTATGTGACACATTTTTATTGCAATCAGAAAAGTCTTGAATCTATATTTTCTTTGTTGAGAAAGTATGAGCAACTACCGTTATCCCTGCGTAGCGCAATTGAATTTATTATCATCGATGATGGCTCACCGATTTCTTATCAAATTGAAAAGTTTGATTTAAACATTACCTGGCTAAAAATTACTGAAGATATTAAGTGGAACCAAGCCGGAGCGCGCAATCTCGGTGTGACCTATGCAAAGTCAGATAAGATATTGCTCACTGATCTTGACCATGAACTACCCGAAGAGACGTTAAGCTATTTAATTAAAACTAAAAACCCAGGTAGAAATTTTTATAAAATTTATCGCCGCAGCGATGAGCGTGGCCTCTACAAAGGCCATTCCAATCTCTTTTTTATGTCGCGAGCGCGTTTCTTCCGTCACTTTGGCTATGACGAAGAGTTCGCTGGGAATTATGGTGCGGAAGACTATCGCTTTGTTAAATATCACAAATACCATGGTTCTCGACAGAAATATTTGCCTAAAAAGTTTGTCTGTTATGAAAGAAAGTTAGATCGTGAAAAAAGCTATCATAGTCTAGAGCGTGACTTATCGGCGAATACACCGATCGATCGGCAAAAACGGTATGAGTGTGAAAACTATGGCGATGAATATGGGCACAGTCGTATGTTCCTTAATTTTGAATGGCGTATCATCTACCGTCATAATCTATTCCCGGTAACGTTGCCGCAGCAAAAACGTTGGTGGAAACCGCTGTGGTGGTTACGTTATCTCTTCGCTTCGTTAGCCCGCTAACGCACGCTTGCAGAGCGCCACTAAAAAAGGGGATGAATACTCATCCCCTTATCATCACAGACGAAGACTTACTCAACGGTGACAGATTTAGCCAAATTACGCGGCTGATCTACGTCAGTACCTTTGATCAATGCAACATGGTACGAAAGCAGCTGTAATGGGACCGTGTAGAAAATCGGCGCGATCACCTCTTCTACATGCGGCAACGCAATGATACGCATCCCTTCACTTTCGCTAAACCCGGCGCTTTGGGCGGCGAAAACGTACAGCAGACCACCGCGGGCGCGCACCTCTTCAATGTTGGATTTTAGTTTCTCCAACAGTTCATTGTTCGGAGCGACCACCACCACGGGCATATCGGAATCGATCAGTGCTAATGGACCATGCTTCAGCTCGCCAGCGGCGTAGGCTTCGGCATGAATATAGGAGATCTCCTTCAGCTTCAGCGCACCTTCCATCGCGATCGGGTACTGATCACCACGCCCTAAGAACAATGCATGATGCTTATCCAGGAACTCCTCAGCTAACGCTTCGATGCTACGATCCAGCGACAGCATCTGTTCGATACGGCTCGGCAAGGCTTGTAGCGCATGAACAATATCATGCTCGATATCGGCAGCCATACCATGCAGACGACCGATACGCGCCACCAGCATCAGCAACACCGTTAATTGCGTGGTGAAGGCCTTGGTTGAAGCCACACCGATCTCGGTACCGGCACGCGTCATCAATGCCAGGTCGGACTCACGCACCAGCGATGAACTGGCGACGTTACAAATCGCCAGCGATCCCAGGTAGCCGATCGCCTTTGACAGACGCAACGCCGCTAGAGTATCAGCCGTTTCACCGGACTGAGATAGCGTGATGATCAGGCTGTTCTTGCGCACCGCAGACTTGCGATAGCGGAACTCCGACGCGATCTCCACATCACAAGGAATACCGGCCAATGCCTCAAACCAATAACGCGCCACCATGCCAGAATGATAAGAGGTGCCGCAGGCGATGATTTGCACATGCTCCACCTGTGATAACAGGCGATCCCCTGCCTCACCCAGTTCGCTCAGATCGATGCAGCCATGGCTAAAACGCCCCTCAAGGGTATTTTTAATGGCCTGAGGCTGTTCATAGATCTCCTTTTGCATGTAGTGACGATAATTGCCTTTGTCACCAGCATCGTACTGCACGTTGGACTCAATCTCGGCGCGTTCTACCGCCGCACCACTCGCATCGAAAATGGTCACGCTATGACGCGTCACCTCGGCAATATCCCCCTCTTCCAGGAAGATGAAGCGACGCGTTACGGGTAGCAAGGCAAGCTGATCGGAGGCGAGGAAGTTCTCTCCCATACCGCGACCGATGACCAATGGACTACCGGAGCGTGCACAGACCAGTACGTTAGGCTGTTGGCTATCCATGACGACGGTACCGTAAGCACCTCGTAGTTGTGGGATCACCCGCTTAACGACCTCTAACAGGGATCCGCCTTGACGCTGCTCCCAGTTCACCAAATGGGCAATCACTTCGGTATCGGTTTCAGAGGTAAAGTGATAACCACGCTCGATCAATTGCGCGCGCAGTATTTCATGATTTTCGATGATACCGTTGTGTACCACGCTAATGTGGCCGGACACATGGGGGTGCGCATTCTGTTCACTCGGCTCACCATGAGTCGCCCAACGGGTATGGGCAATACCGGTTCCCCCGATCATCGGAGATAGGGCGACAGCATCGCTCAATGCCTTGACCTTGCCGACTCGGCGTAAACGTTGTACATGGCCTTGAGAATCGACTATCGCCAATCCCGCCGAGTCATAACCGCGATACTCTAAACGGCGCAGGCCTTCTAACAGAATATCTGCGACATCACGTTGCGCCACTGCGCCAACAATTCCACACATACGATTTAATTCCTATAACAAAACCACCAAGGCGGTTTGTCGATGCCCGTATCGATCTGATTGATAAACGACGTATTACGTCGTTGCCCCGAGCCTTGTAGAGAGTGGGGCCACGCCTTATCTGTTGTAGGGCGCGTTATTATGTTTTGCGCTGTACTCCTGCTTGGAGTACAGCGCAAAACCGCTGCGGCCGTCAGGCCGCAGCGATCGCGCTTATTTTTTCTTCACCGGCCGTTTCCAACCGCGGATCTGTGACTGTTTCACCCGGCTAAGGACTAACTCATCGTCGCCAACGTCTTTCGTTACCGTTGTACCCGCCGCAATGGTCGCGCCGCGGCCAATGGTAACCGGCGCCACCAGTTGGCTATCGGAACCGACAAATACATCATCACCGATCACCGTCTGATGCTTATTGGCACCGTCATAGTTACAGGTGATCGTACCGGCGCCGATATTCACCCCCGCACCAATCTGCGCATCCCCGAGGTAACTCAAATGACCGGCTTTAGAACCATGGCCTAAATGCGCCTTCTTCATTTCGACGAAGTTACCCACATGCGCTTGAGCATCCAAACGGGCACCGGGGCGCAGGCGCGCAAATGGCCCCACAGTACAGGATTCGGCGAGCGCCGCCCCCTCGATCACCGTGTAGGGACTGATCACGCTATCGGCGGCAATCTGACAATCCTTCAGCACGCAACCGCTGCCGATATGCACCCGATCACCCAATGTCACCTTACCCTCAATGATCACATTGGTATCGATGATCACATCACGTCCATGACACAACTCCCCGCGCAGATCGAAACGCGCCGGGTCGAGCAACATGACGCCCGCTAACAACAGACGCTGCGCCTGCTGCTGCTGATAAGCTCGCTCCAAGCCAGCCAGTTGCAAGCGGTTATTCACGCC
Source organism: Edwardsiella tarda ATCC 15947 = NBRC 105688 (assembly GCF_003113495.2). NCBI lineage: Bacteria > Pseudomonadati > Pseudomonadota > Gammaproteobacteria > Enterobacterales > Hafniaceae > Edwardsiella > Edwardsiella tarda. The sequence goes on along the minus strand of NZ_CP084506.1, from coordinate 3,600,642 downwards.
CTCAACCTCATACAGGTGATCGGGATGTACCGCCTCAATCCGCCGCCCTTCTTGATGAGCCATGGCGATAATGTCGGTGATGTAAAACTCACCCTGGGCATTATTGTTATCCAGACGTGCCAACCAACGTTTCAGATCCGCACCATTCGCCACCAGAATACCGGTATTAATCTCATCGATATGGCGCTGTGCTTCACTGGCATCCTTATGTTCGACGATACCCGTAACCACACCATCCTGACGCACGATACGACCATAGCCTGTCGGATCGGTGAGTTTGACGGTCAATAGTCCAATCCCTCCCTGCGGTTTGGCAGCGATCAGGCGTTGCAGCGTCGCAGTCGCGATCAGCGGCACGTCACCGTATAACATCAGGATATCTTCATCATCGGCAAAATAAGGTGCCGCCTGCTGCATCGCATGACCGGTACCTAACTGCTGTGCCTGTAAGACCCAATTCAATGGCTGACCGGCCAAACGAGACTGCAATAACTCGCCGCCATGACCATAGACCAGATGAACCTGATGTGCGCCCAGCGTCAATGCGCTGTCGATGACATGTTGCACCATCGGCTTACCTGCCAGCGGATGCAATACCTTGGGAAGATCGGAATACATGCGGGTCCCCTTACCGGCGGCAAGGATGACCACGCTTAACGGATGTGTCGACATAAGCAATCTGATCCATTCAAATTGATGGGCTCAAGTAAACCTGTTAGCCAGCAGGATTACTACATATTTCTCTACTCAAAACACGCTCAGACCCGTGAGCCTGAAGGGATGGGGTGATGATAGATAACTTGGCGCCGCAAGGGCAAACACTCTCTGCCTCGTGCGCTGTTTTTAGGGTTAGCGCTTAATAAGCAACCCGTAATCGATTAGGGGAGAACACTTTTTTTCACCATAAAAAAAACCTCTCCAATGGGAGAGGTTTTTGCGGCAGTCTGTCTGCTTACATCGCTTTTTTGGTCAGTTCGATTACACGCAGTTTCGCAATCGCCTTGGCCAGCTCTGCGGATGCCTGAGCATAGTCGACATCGCCGTGCGAGCTACGGATGTGCTCTTCGGCTTTACGCTTCGATTCCATCGCGCGCGCCTCGTCGAGGTCTTGACCACGGATAGCGGTATCGGCCAGCACGGTTACCGCGCTGGACTGCACCTCAAGGATGCCGCCGGACAAGTAGATAAACTCTTCCTCGCCGTGCTGTTTAACGATACGCACCATGCCAGGCTTAATGGCAGTAAGCAGCGGAGCATGACCCGGGTAGATACCCAGCTCACCTTCACTACCCGTCACCTGGATTTTTTGCACCAGCCCGGAGAACATCTGACGCTCCGCGCTGACCACATCCAGATGGAAAGTCATAGCCATATCACCCTCCTATCAGGCGTTACAGTTTCTTGGCTTTTTCCATGGCTTCGTCGATAGAACCCACCATGTAGAACGCCTGCTCCGGCAGATGGTCATAGTCACCGTTCATGATGCCTTTAAAGCCCTGAATGGTGTCTTTCAGTGACACATACTTACCCGGAGAACCGGTGAACACTTCGGCCACGAAGAACGGCTGAGACAGGAAGCGTTGGATCTTACGCGCACGGGCAACCACCAGCTTATCCTCTTCGGATAGCTCGTCCATACCCAGAATGGCGATGATATCCTTCAGCTCCTGATAACGCTGTAGGATGGACTGCACGCCGCGTGCGGTATCGTAGTGCTCCTGACCCACCACCAGCGGATCCAGCTGACGGCTGGTCGAATCCAGCGGGTCAACGGCCGGGTAGATACCCAGCGAGGCGATCTGACGACTCAGTACGACGGTCGCATCCAAGTGGGCGAAGGTGGTCGCCGGGGAGGGGTCAGTCAAGTCATCCGCCGGGACGTATACGGCCTGTACGGAGGTGATAGAGCCCGTCTTCGTTGAGGTGATACGCTCTTGCAACACACCCATCTCTTCCGCCAGGGTCGGCTGATAACCTACCGCCGACGGCATACGACCCAGCAGAGCAGAAACTTCGGTACCAGCCAAGGTATAACGATAAATGTTATCGATGAACAACAACACATCGCGACCTTCATCACGGAATTTCTCCGCCATGGTCAGACCGGTCAACGCCACACGCAGACGGTTTCCCGGCGGCTCATTCATCTGGCCGTATACCAGAGAAACTTTATCCAATACGTTGGAGTCGGTCATCTCGTGGTAGAAGTCGTTACCCTCACGGGTACGCTCGCCTACACCGGCAAATACGGAGTAACCGGAGTGCTCGATAGCGATGTTACGGATAAGCTCCATCATGTTAACGGTCTTACCCACACCGGCACCACCGAACAGGCCAACTTTACCGCCTTTGGCGAACGGGCAAATCAGGTCGATAACCTTGATGCCGGTCTCCAGCAGCTCCTGAGAGTTGGACAGATCTTCATAGCTCGGCGCCGCGCGGTGGATAGCCCAACGCTCTTCTTCGCCGATCTCGCCCTTCATGTCGACCGGATCACCCAGTACGTTCATGATACGGCCCAGGGTCGCCTTACCGACCGGAACCTCGATCGGATGGTCTTGGTCTTCAACCACCAGCCCACGGCGCAGACCGTCGGAGGAGCCCATCGCGATGCAGCGAACGACGCCGCCACCCAGCTGCTGCTGCACTTCCAGTACCAGTTTCGTGGCACCGCCTTTTACTTCCAGTGCGTTATACACCTTCGGCACGGCATCTTGCGGGAACTCCACGTCCACCACAGCGCCGATAACCTGGATAATCTTTCCAGTAGCCATCTTGAATCCTCTACGTAATTCGTAAACCTAGCTCTTAAACCGCAGCAGCACCCGAGACGATCTCGGTCAGCTCCTGGGTGATGCTGGCCTGACGAGCCTTGTTGTAGACCAACTGCAGCTCTTTGATCAGGTTGCCGCCGTTATCGGTTGCTGCCTTCATAGCAACCATTCGCGCGGCCTGCTCACTGGCCAGGTTTTCCACGACGCCCTGATAAACCTGAGATTCCACATAACGGCGCAGCAAGGTATCCAACAGCGCCTTAGGATCCGGTTCGTACAGGTAATCCCATGATTTCCGCTTCAGCTCTGCATCGTCAGCCTTCGGCAACGGCAACAACTGAAGGACCTGTGGTTCTTGGGCCATGGTATTGATGAACTTGTTGCTCACCACATACAGGCGATCCAGACGGCCTTCATCATAGGCCTGCAGCATCACCTTCACCGGACCGATCAACTCGGACAGCGAGGGGTTATCCCCCATACCGGTAACCTGAGCGACAACATTGCCACCCACGGACCCAAAGAAAGAGACCGCTTTCGAACCGATCAGCGCGAGATCGATGTCCACGCTCTTCTGGTTCCACTCTTTCATCTCTGTCAGCAGTTTCTTAAACAGGTTAATGTTCAAGCCACCGCACAGACCACGGTCGGTAGAAACCACCAGATACCCCACGCGCTTCACATCGCGCTCTTCCAGGTACGGGTGTTTGTATTCCAGATTCCCCAGCGCAAGGTGACCAATCACTTTGCGCATGGTTTCTGCATAGGGACGGCTGGCCGCCATGCGATCCTGCGTTTTACGCATTTTGGAGGCGGCGACCATCTCCATCGCTTTCGTGATCTTTTGCGTGTTTTGCACGCTGGCGATCTTGCTACGTATCTCTTTCGCGCCGGCCATCTCTGCTTCTCCTCAAAACCTTTTACGGCCCACCGTATTACTGCCGGCAGGCCGTAAGGCTATTACCAGGACTGGGTTGCTTTGAAGGTATCGAGGATGCCTTTCAGCTTGCCTTCGATCTCGTCGTTATAAGCACCGGTCTGGTTGATTTGTTGCATCAGGTCGGCCTGCTCACGCTCAACGTAAGCCATCAATGCCGCTTCAAAGGCACCAATCTTCGCCAGTTCGACGTCTTCCAAGTAGCCACGTTCGGCGGCAAACAGCACCAGCGACTGTGCGGCAACGGACATCGGCGCGTACTGCTTCTGTTTCAGCAGTTCGGTAACTTTCTGACCATGGCTCAACTGTTTACGGGTCGCGTCATCCAGATCAGAGGCGAACTGGGAGAAAGCTGCCAGTTCACGATACTGTGCCAACGCGGTACGAATACCACCGGACAGTTTCTTCATGATCTTGGTCTGTGCCGCGCCACCCACACGGGATACGGAGATCCCCGGGTTAACCGCAGGACGGATACCGGCGTTAAACAGGTTGGATTCCAGGAAGATCTGACCATCGGTAATCGAGATTACGTTGGTCGGAACGAACGCGGAAACGTCCCCGGCTTGGGTTTCAATGATCGGCAGCGCCGTCAGTGAGCCCGTTTGTCCCTTGACTTCACCCTTAGTGAAAGCCTCGACGTAATCGGCGTTAACACGCGCCGCACGCTCCAGAAGACGGGAGTGGAGGTAGAATACGTCGCCCGGGAATGCTTCACGTCCAGGCGGACGACGGAGCAGCAGGGAGATTTGACGATAAGCGACCGCTTGCTTGGACAGATCATCGTAGATGATCAGCGCGTCTTCGCCGCGATCACGGAAATACTCACCCATTGCACAACCGGCATACGGTGCCAGGTATTGCAATGCAGCGGATTCAGAAGCCGAAGCGACCACGACGATGGTGTTCGCCAGTGCACCGTGCTCTTCCAGCTTACGCACCACGTTCGCGATGGTAGAGGCCTTCTGACCGATAGCGACATAGATACACTTAATGCCGGAGTCACGCTGGTTGATGATGGCATCGACGGCCAGCGCGGTTTTACCGGTCTGACGGTCGCCGATGATCAACTCACGCTGACCACGGCCGATCGGGATCATGGCATCGACAGACTTATAGCCCGTCTGTACTGGTTGATCGACCGACTGACGCTCGATAACGCCCGGGGCGATAGCTTCAACGGCGGAGAAGCCGTCGTGCTCGACCGGACCTTTACCGTCGATCGGTTCACCCAGGGTGTTCACCACGCGGCCCAGCAGACCACGGCCTACCGGAACTTCCAGAATACGGCCGGTACACTTGACCTTCATGCCTTCGGCCAGGTCAGCGTAGGGCCCCATCACTACCGCCCCAACAGAGTCGCGCTCCAGGTTCAGTGCGATAGCGTAGCGGTTGCCCGGCAGCGCGATCATCTCGCCCTGCATGACATCCGCCAAACCGTGAACACGGATAATCCCGTCGCTCACGGAGACGATTGTACCTTCGTTGTGAGCCTCGCTCACCACGTCGAACTGAGCAATGCGCTGCTTGATCAGTTCGCTGATTTCGGTGGAATTCAGTTGCATGCTCCAGTCCCCTTAAGACTGCAAGACGTCTGCTAGGCGATCCAGACGGCCGCGGATGCTGCCATCGATCACCAAGTCACCCGCGCGGATCACCACGCCGGCCAATACAGACTTATCAATTTTGCAATTCAGCTTCACTTTACGTGACAGACGTTGTTCCATTGCGGCGCTGATTTTATCCAGCTGCGTCTGACTCAGAGGCGCGGCAGAGGTGACTTCTACATCCGCCGTCGCTTCCATCGCATCTCGCAGCGCAATAAACTGCTGCAGCACGTCAGGAATAACCTGTAAACGTCCGTTTTCCGCCATCACTCTAATGAAGTTCTGACCGGATTGATCGAGCTGGTCACCGCAAATCTTGATGAAACACGCCGCAAGGGTCTCCGGAGCCAGGGCACCGGACAACATTTCGGCCACGCTTTCATTGCGGGTCACCTCAGCGCTGAATGCCAGCATAGTCTGCCAACGATCCAGGCTGTTATGCTCAACAGCAAAGTCAAAAGCTGCTTTGGCGTAGGGGCGAGCTACCGTGATAAATTCAGACATCGGCCCCTCCCTCCTTACAGTTCAGCGACTAGTTTATCGACGATGTCGCTGTTCGCAGCTTCATCCACGGAACGTTCAATAATCTTCTCGGCACCGGCGATAGCCAGCATGGCGACCTGTTTACGCAGCTCTTCACGCGCACGCTTACGCTCGGCATCGATTTCTGCCTGCGCCTGCGCGACGATCTTGGCACGTTCCTGTTCCGCTTCGGCTTTCGCCTCATCGATGATCTGAGACTTACGCTTATTCGCTTGCTCGATGATCACCTGTGCGTCAGCCTTCGCCTTTTTCAGCTGGTCGGTCGCATTGGCTTGCGCCAAGTCCAGATCTTTTTTCGCACGCTCTGCGGAAGAGAGACCGTCAGCAATCTCTTTCTGACGCTTCTCGATGGCAGCCATAATCGGCGGCCATACATACTTCATACAGAACCAGACGAACAGGACAAACGCGATGGCCTGGCCGAGGATTGTTGCGTTAAGATTCACAGCACAATGCCTCTTAAATTAGTTAATCGGTTTGGTTGGCGTAACGGGATATTCCGGTTACGCGACGGCAAACATGACGTACAGACCCAGACCAACAGCAATCATCGGGATAGCATCCACCAGACCCATTACGATAAAGAACTGTGTACGCAGCAGCGGGATCAGATCCGGCTGACGCGCGGCGCCTTCCAGGAATTTCCCACCCAAGATGCCGATACCGATCGCAGCACCGATTGCCGCCAGACCCATCATCACAGCGGCAGCCATGTACAGCAGATCCATACTCAGGTTTTCCATGACAGTCTCCAGTTTGTTTCAGTTAAACGCAGTAGTGTTGTTAAAAAATAATCAGTGCTCTTCAGACGCCATCGACAGATAGACGATCGTCAGAACCATGAAGATAAAGGCTTGAAGCGTAATAATCAGAATGTGGAAGATAGCCCATGGAACGTTGAGCAACCACTGTGACCACCACGGCAACAGACCGGCAATCAGGATGAAAATCAGCTCGCCGGCATACATGTTACCGAACAGTCGCAAACCGAGAGAGATCGGCTTGGACAACAGGCTGACGCCTTCCAGAATCAAGTTAATCGGGATAAAAACAGGATGATTGAACGGTTGTAACGTCAGCTCCTTCACGAAGCCTCCCAGTCCCTTCATCTTAATGCTATAGAACAGAATCAGGATAAATACCCCGAGCGCCATGGAGAGCGTAATATTGACGTCCGCAGACGGAACAACACGCAATGCCGGCAGGCCCAGCCAGTGTTCGGCGATATAGGGCAAGAAATCGATCGGCACCAAGTCCATCAAGTTCATCAGGAATACCCAGACGAAGATGGTTAAGGCCAACGGAGCGACCAGTTTGCTCTTACCGTGGTACATATCGCGTACACTGCCATCGACGAAGCCGATGATCAGCTCGATGGCCGTTTGAAACTTACCCGGCACACCGCTAGTGGCATGTTTAGCGACTTTACGGAACAGAGCCAGAAAGATCAGGCCCAGCACCACAGAGAAGAACATGGAGTCGATGTTCAACGTCCAGAAAGACGCTGGGCCATCGTGCGGATTCACCAGCTCAAAAGTACGCAGGTCCAGCTGAAGGTTATTCAGATGGTGACCGATGTACTCTTGTGGCGTAGAGATTTCTCCTGCAGACATGATGCCTCTTACCCTTTAAGTAGTTAATACGGTAACTGTTTTAATTACGACTAATAAATGCTGGCGCGGTGATCTGCACCACCAGCACCGCAATGTAAGTCAGGCCTAGCGGAAGAAAGACCGCTTTCAACCACCCTAGCGACACGATAAGCAGCGCGATCGTACAGACCACCTTCAGCGCCTCGCCGGTGACAAATGCCCAAGCGATACGTCCCTCTCCCGGCTCCCCTACTCGCTGACGTAAAGCAAACAGCATAAAGACAGCATTGGGTAACCAGGCTGATAGACCGCCCAAGAGTGCGGACCATCCCCAGTTCGCCGTTTTCATCGACAGACAAATACTGAATAGAACAAAGGTCACTAACTGTAGAATCAGCAGGTTACGTACTGTCTTCCCGCCATAGAGTGCTCCAGACATGACGTTTGCTCTCTCCGTACCCCCCAGGAGGTATGCTGATTTGAGTGACGTAATAAAACTGCCTTTACGAGGCAGAGTCAAGCCAGAAAAACGTGAAAATTATACGGTGCACACCTACAAATTCAATGCATAAGTAGCCAAAAAGTGAATAGTAATTTAAATATTTTCACGTTTTATCGTCAAAGCCACAGAATCGACGTAATAATCATTTTTAGTGATACATCTGACAATTCCAATATTACATTTTTGCCAGCGTAGATGATCACAAAATAAAGCGATAAAAAAGCCTGTATACCATAGGGTTAAGGCTAATCTTTAGCCAAAATTGCTAATATAGACATTTAAAATCATAAAGTTAGGTTATTAACGCAACAATCTACTAAGTAAAACCAAATAGAAACAGCCTATTGACATACGGAGTAACCCACGTCGTTCCCCCCATCGCCCCCGCCTCAAAGGGCGAAAACACCCGGCAAATGGGGGGATACGATACGTCGATCCCCGTACACCGATACCCTTCACCTGGTCACCCGTGTAAAAAAAAGTAAAACAGAGTGCTCGGCAATGAATTGATGGTTAGGCTCGGCCTCCAGGATTCTGTTTATTTCTCAATCAATGGTTTTTTTGATTTTTTTTGATAAAAAACAAAATTAATGTGCTTTAAGCACCACCAGATGACGCTCCCCTTCCAGCATCGGTACCTGCAAGCGGATCACCGATTCCAAGGTCACGCCATCAGGTAAACTCTGCAATTCATCCTGCGGGACCACGCCCTTCAGCGCATAAAACCGCCCATGCGGAGCGGCCGGTAGGTGATGACACCAAGCGAGCATATCCTGTAACGAGGCGAAGGCACGACTGATAACACCATCGAATGGCGGTTCAGCCACAAAGCTTTCTACCCGGCTCTGTACCGGCTCGATATTGTTCAGTTGCAGCGCATGCTGTACTTGGCGTAGGAAACGTACCCGTTTCCCCAGACTATCCAATAGCGTGAAGTGAGACTCGGGACGTACGATAGCCAACGGAATCCCCGGTAGTCCGGGTCCCGTACCCACATCGATAAAGCGTTGTCCTTGCAGATGAGGACTGACCACGATGCTGTCCATGATATGGCGAACCAACATCTCACGCGGATCGCGTACGGAAGTCAGGTTATACGCCTTATTCCACTTATCCAGCAGCTCGACATACGCCAATAGCTGCTGTTTTTGCTGATCGGTTAACGAAATGCCAGCCTGCGCCAGCAGCGTATCCAGTTGCTTGTGCACGGGTTCTTTTCCTCTGTCAAATCCAGCTCGGCCGCAGCAACACTGCGGAGGCCAGAACGAAGTGATGAGCCGCGCTAAGGCGGCTCGGAAGCCATAGTTAAACGCTGCGGCGTAGCATTCCCTGCTTCTTCAACCAAACCAGTAGAATGGAGATCGCGGCCGGAGTGATGCCGGAGATACGCGATGCTTGCCCGATAGAACTTGGTTTATGATCGTTAAGCTTGGCGATCACCTCGTTAGACAAGCCATTCACCTGGCGATAATCCAAATCGGCCGGCAACAGGGTGTGCTCGTTACGCATCTGCTTTTCGATCTCATCCTGCTGTCTAGCAATATAACCTTGATATTTAACTTGAATCTCAACCTGCTCGGCCGCCTGACGATCCTCTAGCGGGGGCGCAAACGGGGCTAATGAAGTGAGCGCAGCGTAATCCATCTCCGGGCGCCGCAGCAGATCTTCGCCATTAGCCTCGCGCGATAACGGCGTCTTCAGCAACGCATTGATTGTCGCCGCCTGCTCGGCCTGGGGATGTACCCAGGTATCACGCAGACGCTGACGCTCCCGTTCCATGTTTTCTAACTTCCGGTTGAAGTGAGCCCAACGTTCATCGTCAACCAGACCCAATTCACGCCCGATCGGTGTGAGGCGCAGATCGGCATTGTCTTCGCGTAGCATCAGGCGATATTCGGCCCGCGAAGTGAACATACGGTACGGCTCTTTGGTCCCTAGAGTGCAGAGATCATCCACCAAGACACCGAGATAAGCCTGATCTCGCCGTGGAGCCCAACCTTCCAACTCGGCGGCACAACGCCCAGCATTGAGGCCCGCCAGCAGACCTTGGGCAGCGGCTTCTTCGTAACCGGTGGTGCCATTAATCTGACCGGCGAAGAATAATCCCTGGATATACTTGCTTTCCAATGTTGGCTTCAGATCGCGCGGATCGAAAAAGTCATACTCGATAGCATAGCCTGGGCGCACGATTCGGGCATTTTGCATTCCATCCATCGAGCGCACGATCGCCATCTGAACATCGAATGGCAGGCTGGTGGAGATGCCGTTAGGGTAGATCTCGTTGCTGGTTAGCCCTTCTGGCTCTAAGAAGATCTGATGCGCGTTACGATCGGCAAAGCGCATGACTTTATCTTCGATCGAAGGGCAATAGCGTGGGCCGATCCCTTCGATGATCCCTGCATACATCGGGCTACGATCCAGATTGTTACGGATCACCTCATGAGTACGTTCGTTAGTATGGGTGATATAACAGGGTAGCTGACGCGGATGTTGACTTGCGTCACCCAGGAAGGAGAACACCGGTGCCGGATTATCGCCATGTTGCTGTGCTAAGGCGGCGAGATCGATGGTTCGAGCATCCAAACGGGGCGGAGTTCCCGTCTTCAACCGGTTGACGCGTAATGGCAGTTCACGCAGTCGATGGGCAAGACCGATCGAAGGCGGATCCCCGGCACGACCCCCACTGTAGTTTTCCAGACCGATATGGATCTTACCGTTTAGGAAGGTTCCAACCGTCAATACGACCGCTTTCGCCCGGAACTTTAGTCCCATCTGAGTGATCGCGCCAACGACACGATCGTTTTCGACGATCAGATCCTCGACGGCCTGTTGGAAGATCATCAGATTAGGCTGGTTTTCCAATGCCATACGAACCGCTTGGCGGTACAACACACGATCCGCTTGCGCACGTGTCGCCCGCACCGCGGGGCCCTTGCTGCCGTTGAGGATCCGGAATTGGATCCCGCCTTTGTCGATCGCCTGAGCCATTAATCCACCCAGGGCATCGACCTCTTTAACTAAGTGTCCCTTACCGATGCCGCCGATAGCCGGATTACATGACATATGGCCAAGCGTGTCGATATTGTGAGTTAACAGTAGGGCCTGGCGGCCCATTCGGGCTGAAGCCATGGCCGCTTCGGTACCGGCATGGCCGCCGCCGATAATGATGACATCAAAGGGATCGGGGTAAAACATGGTACTGCACCTCGCGCTAACCGAAAGGCTGTCAACGATCGTTATTTGCCTAGGGGTGGGGATTCTACTCAAGTTTAGGCGTAGGTCCAACCGAAGAGGATCGTGGATCCTTCGCCCAGTATTTAAAAGATCTTTTTTATTTAAAGATCTCTTTATTAGATCTTCTATTAGGATCGTGATCCTTTGTGGATAACACGTTTTTCTCAATAAGGATCAAGTGACTACGCAGGATCATTTACTGTGGAAGATCGGTGATCCCAGACCGTAAAAGCTGGGATCTTTATTGGTTGTTATGCACAGGACAAAAAATGGCTAGCGGTTGTTATTGGGATAACTACCTGTTTCTTACTGCTTATAACAAGACTTATACACAGACTAAGTGGACAAAAAACAGACTTAATGAATAAGTTTTTCCCACTCGGCAAGCCATTCTTCTGCTGGATCCTCGGGAACATCGTGCTGCTTGATGTCGATCTTGATCACTTCACCGATCCGTTGGGCACCGAATGCGATCAAAATGCGATCGACAATAGCGATCCCTCCGCAGAAGGTGTCGTATTCACTACTACCGATCCCCACTGCGCCGAAATGGATCCCGGTGAGATCCGGCTGTTGAGTTTCAATCTGCTCAAACAAGGGCTGTAAGTTGTCGGGGAGTTCACCTGCGCCATGCGTTGAGGTCACCACCAGCCAAATCCCTTGTTGTGGCACTTCATCAAGCTCGGGACCGTGCAGTACCTGCACCTCATGCCCTTGTGCAAGCAGCTTATCGGCTAGATGTTCTGCGACATATTCGGCATTACCCAGAGTACTGCCGCTGATTACGGTGATGTGTGCCATGATGATCCCAGCCTGTGATTCGGAGGCGCTATTGTACGCTGCGAATTTGCTGGGATCTAGCTGTGGATAATATGGGAATGAAAAGGGATCGTTTCTTCGCCTTCAGGGCTTAATGTCCCGCATGATCGGGTTTTGTAGCGAGATTAGGGTCTCCGTCGACTGGATCTCATCGATAGTCTGGATCTTGTTGATAAGTACATGCTGCAGCGCCTCGATGGACTTAGTCATCACCTTGATGAAAATACTGTAGTGACCGGTGGTGTAGTAAGCCTCAACTACCTCATCTAGGCTCTCCAGACGGGCTAAGGCTGAGGGATAGTCTTTAGCACTTTTTAAGATGATGCCGATAAAACAGCAGACGTCGTAGCCCAACATTTTCGGACTGACTTGTACGCAGGCACCGCTGATCACGCCGGCTTGCTTCATCTTTTCTACGCGTACATGGATCGTTCCTGGGCTGACGTTAAAGTTTTTAGCCAATTCGGCGTAGGGCGTACGGGCATTCTTCATCAATGCGTTAAGGATGCCGCGATCGAGATTATCGATCGGATAAATTTCTGCCATTTTTATCCTCGGTTTTTGAATAATTAATAATTTTTGATGCGATATAATGAACGATTAAAACCTAACTGGCGATATTTGTTGTTGATTATTGAATTCAATGCCACTTCTGTTGCTTAATCTATAGCAACAGGACAGACAGGTGGTGAGTACAGTCATGAAAAAATACTATATTGAAAAACAACAACAGATCAGCTTTGTAAAGCAGCATTTCTCTCGTCAGTTGGAGCAGCGACTTGGCTTAATCGAGGTCCAAGCGCCTATCCTGAGCCGTTTGGGCGATGGTACTCAAGATAACCTGTCAGGTCATGAGAAAGCGGTCCAGGTAAAGGTTAAAAACCTACCGCAGGATACCTTTGAAGTGGTTCATTCATTGGCGAAGTGGAAGCGTAAGACGCTCGGAACCTATGATTTTGCCCCGGGGGAAGGGTTGTATACCCATATGAAGGCCCTACGCCCGGATGAAGATCGTCTATCAGCCATTCATTCGGTCTATGTGGATCAGTGGGACTGGGAGCGAGTGATGGGCGATGGAGAGCGTACTCCGGCGTATCTGCAGGACACCGTTCGTCAGATCTATGCGGCGATGAAGACGACGGAACAAGAGGTCTGTGAACGCTATGGCTTAACGCCCTTCTTACCGGCGGAGATCCACTTTATTCACAGTGAGATGCTACTGCGTCGTTACCCTGATCTGGATGCTAAAGAGCGTGAGCGCGCCATTACACGTGAATTGGGTGCCGTGTTCCTGATGGGGATCGGTGGGTGCCTGTCGAACGGCCAAGCACATGATGTGCGAGCGCCGGACTATGATGATTGGACATCGCTCGGTTCTGAGGGACTGGGGGGGCTGAACGGCGATATTCTGGTGTGGAACCCGGTATTGGAGGATGCCTTTGAACTGTCTTCAATGGGGATCCGTGTGGATGCGCAGGCGTTAAAGCGTCAACTGGCGCTCACCGATGATGAGGACCGCATGGCACTGGAGTGGCATCAGTCGTTGCTGCGTGGTGAGATGCCGCAGACTATCGGCGGTGGTATCGGCCAATCCCGTTTAGTGATGTTATTGCTGCAACAACAGCATATCGGTCAGGTGCAGTGTGGTGTGTGGCCGCCGGCGATTCGCCAGCAAGTGCCGGCGATCCTCTAACTGTCCTGACACTAACGGCGCCAGCGACGCAGCAGGCGCCCCTTAATACCGCTATCAAAGCGCCAAATATAATCAAAGACTTTCATTATGCTGGGCTTGCCATGTGGCGACATGGCCACTGCGTGAAAGCAGTGGCCATTCTGTTTTTGCAGCTGTTTTATTTCTCGCTGCGTCTCTTCAGGGAGACGTTGGGCGATAAAGTCAGAAATGACCACCGCATCCGCCTGCTGCCAGGCCGGTTGTTGTAATAACGTGCTGGTCTGTGCCAGGCAACGAGCCAGATCGGTCCCCCCCCTAAAGCGTTGGCTGAGGAAGCGGATCGCCTGATCGATGCCATCATCGGCGGTGAGTTCGTGTTGTACGATGTCGCTGGAAAATAACATGATGTAACAGCGACGATTATCGGCCAGAGCGATACGCATCAACGCCAGGCAAAAGGCTTTAGCGCACTGTTCATGGAAGCCACCCATCGAGCCCGAGGTGTCGACGCAGACGATAAAAGGCCCCTTAGGTTGCTGTTGGTGGTGATGGTAAGCGATCAGGCGTTGTACCGGCTGTTCACGCCAGGCATCCCCCTGCAGGCGATAGGTCATCAGCCGCTTTTCCAGTAAGCGGCGGTAGAATTCATACTCCAACTCACTCAATCCCAGAATCGAGAGTTCGCTCGGCATGAGGCGTAGGATCTCGTCGCTCTGGTGAATACCACTGACCTCCTCCGGCATCACGGAGGGCTCACGTAATAAGACATGACGAATCTCTTGCTGAGTGTCGGCCTCCTCTTTCGCTTCGGCAGCGCGGCTACGTCCTAGACGTTCGGCTAATTGTTGCAAATCAGGTTGGCCAGCCAGGAAGTCGCCATACTGCACCAGTAGCTGATAGTCGCCATGTTGAGGCGTCGAGCGACTGAGGTCCCATAGACGTCCTGCTGCGTTTTCATTTTCTGCCAATACCGGTTCGAGGGCTCCGCTCAGTTGTAGACGTTGTTGTAACTCTTGTTGCAGGAGTGCGCGTTCTTCCTCCATCACCTGATGATGGAGTGTCAGCGTGCGTGCGACTAAGCTAAGGCGCCAGCGTTGTAGAAACAGCGCATGGAAACTGTCGCTGTGGGGAAAGTTTCCTTGTGGACACAGTTGACGCGCCTCGTGATTAAAAGGGGAGTCCTGGTTGGTAAGCCAGGTGAGTGTCGTGGGTAAGTTGCGGAAGAACTCTCCGTTGCCTAACAGCAGCTGATGTTGGTATAGGGTGAACTCTTGCGCCAAGTCATCGGGGACATTGGTTTCACTGATCCGCTTACGCAACCGTCGTTGCCAACCGGGCCACTCCCGATCGATAAGCTGACGCAGACGCGGGTGCTTCTCAAAAAACGCTGCCAACTGGGGGGCGGCGATGAGGCCGACCAAAAAGTCTTGTAGCAACTCGCTTTCATTCATGACCAGGAAGGCTTCGACGGCCTCGAGCGATGGCATGTCAGATCGTCTCTCCCTGTAAGCGTGCGGCAAGCGCGTTAAGGTGCTCTTCGACTTCCAGCAGGCTGGCTTCGATTTGAGCGAGCCAGTCGCTACTGACGAAGAGACAAGGCTGTTGGCTGGCGAATTGTTGACGTTGTTGCTGCAACGCTTGGCGCAGTTTATCGAGGTTGGCCAGAATATCGTCGCTCGCTCGTTGACGCGGATCGCCCGGCAGGCTCAATAGACTGGATTGTTGGCTGATGTCGCGCACCTCCAACTGATGCTGTGTGGTAATGGCAACATCGATGCTTAGGGCAAAACCGATCCCATTGAGGCGGGCTCGTAACTCGCCGCCCTTCTGGAGCCAGCGGTTGAGGGTGGCCGTTTCGATCACCAAATGGGTGACTTGCATATCATGTAGGCGCAGCGGTTGCAGCAGCAGGAGCGTCAGCTGTGATGTATCGAGTCCATCCGGTAAGGCGTGCTGAGACTTACGGTTGAAGAGCCCGGCTTTGGTTTGCAGCGTCAGGGCTCGGGTCTGTTGATAGTCGCGCTGACTCTGTAGCCACTGTGTCTCCAGTTGTTGTATTTGCAACAGGAGTGCCTGTTGACGATAGGCCTGCTGGGTTAGGATCAATTGAATATGTTGATTGAGCAGTTGGCGTGAGGGCAGGTCGTGCCAGAGACACTCCTTCAACAGGATCAGATCCAGCGGTGCGACACTACTACGTCCGCTAAAGAAGGCGCAGGCTTGTAACAGACGGACGGCTTTTTTCCAGCGCCGATCAGAAATATAGGGCGCGTTTTCCAACGAATCGATATGCTGGCGTAACTGAAAGATCAGCTCGAAGACGCTATCCGGCAGCGTGACGCTGATCAGCTGTTGTTGCCACTGTTGAAACTCTTCGCTGCCGATGGTGAGGCTAGCGGGTACGGGGTTATAGCCATCATCCTGATGGCTGTTGATCAGGGCGCGGAAATTGTTCTTTTCCTGTACCTTATCTAACCATAGCCGAATCAGCATGCGGTCATACAGTGCTTCGAGTCCACCATCAGCCTCCGGTAGTTCGTTTGAGGCGGTGACCAGTAGGCGTAGGGGAATGGCTACTTCGCATTCACCGTTACGGAAACGGCGTTCGTTGATGGCGGTCAATAGGGTGTTCAGGATCGCGGGGCCCGCCTTCCAGATCTCGTCTAAGAAGACGATCTCTGCTTCGGGCAGGTAGCCCTGAGTCAGGCGTTGATAACGCCCTTCATCTTTTAACGCCTGGATAGAGAGGGGGCCGAAGACCTCTTCTGGCGTGGAGAAGCGCGTCATCAGGTATTCGAATGCGCGCGCATCGCGAAAGGCGAACTTGAGCCGGCGCGCGATTAGGCTCTTAGCGATGCCGGGCGGACCGAGTAAAAACACACTCTCGCCGCACAGTGCCGCCAATAGGCATAGGCGTACCGCTTGTTGCCGCTCATATAAACCTGACTCCAATGCATGGCTCAGCCGAGAAATACGTTCGGCCAATTGACGGGGTTGCGTCATACTAATCTCTATTCATGACATGGATGATTTTGTTGTATCTATTTATAAGGTGTATGACCAGCTTTATTTCGCCCGTGTCGGGATGGTGAAGAGAGAGGGCCAAGCGCCAAGACGCCATGTTGTTTGTTACATAATCAACGATATTCTTGCGGGTTTTACGGTGGGAATGCGAGGGTATTTATGCATACTGTGCAACCTTTATCTGCGCTCGGGATGTTGGCGCATCTATGGCTGACGGAAATTTCACAACGAAAAATGTTATGAGTACAGAACAGAAACGCTCACTGACCACAGTGACCCTGGCGGCTATCGGCGTAGTGTATGGCGATATCGGTACCAGTCCTCTTTATACACTCCGCGAGTGCTTTGCCGGACATTATGGCTTCGAAGTGAAGCCGGAGATTGTCTTCGGTTTTCTCTCGTTGATCTTTTGGATGCAGATCCTCATCGTTTCGCTGAAGTATCTGACCTTTGTCATGCGGGCGGATAACGCCGGTGAAGGGGGCATCTTAACGTTGATGTCGCTGGCTGGGCGTAATACGACGGCGAAGGTCACGGCGACACTGGTGATCCTCGGGTTGATCGGCGGTAGCTTCTTCTACGGTGAGGTGGTGATCACACCAGCCATTTCCGTGATGTCGGCTATCGAGGGGCTGGAGATTGCCGCGCCCTCGCTCGATCCCTATATCGTCCCCCTCTCCGTCTTAGTATTGACCGTGTTATTTTTTATCCAGAAGCACGGTACCGGAAGCATCGGTCGCCTGTTTGCCCCAGTGATGGTGTTATGGTTCCTATCGCTGGCGATCCTTGGGGGACGTAGTATTCTCGCTAACCCTCAGGTACTACATGCCTTGGACCCACGCTGGGCAATCAACTTCTTTGTCGAATATAAGAGCCTCGCCTTCTTTGCATTGGGGGCTGTAGTGTTGTCGATCACCGGGGTCGAGGCGTTGTATGCCGACATGGGGCACTTCGGCAAGAAGCCGATTCGCTTGGCCTGGTTCCTGTTTGTCATCCCCTCGCTGATGCTGAACTATTTCGGGCAGGGGGCATTATTGCTGACCGATCCGACCGCGATTAAAAACCCCTTCTTCTTGCTGGCGCCAGACTGGGCGCTGATCCCCTTGTTGGTCCTGGCGACCCTGGCGACGGTGATCGCTTCGCAAGCGGTAATCTCCGGGGTCTTCTCCCTGACGCGTCAGGCGGTGCGTTTAGGCTATCTGCCGCCGATGCGTATCATCCATACTTCGGATATGGAGGCCGGGCAGATCTACATTCCGGCGATCAACTGGGCGTTGTACATCAGCGTGGTATTGGTGATCATCGGCTTCGAGCGCTCTAGCAATCTAGCGGCGGCGTATGGTATTGCGGTGACCGGTACCATGGTACTGACCAGCATGCTCTCTTGTACCGTGGCATTGAAGAACTGGCACTGGAACCGCTTCATCGTGGCCGTGTTGCTGCTGGGGTTGTTGTGCCTCGATGTGCCGCTATTTAGCGCCAACGCGATGAAGATCCTATCAGGCGGCTGGTTGCCGCTGACCTTGGGTCTGCTGATGTTTATCATCATGACGACCTGGAAGAGCGAGCGTTTTCGTTTACTACGTCGTTTGCATGAACACGGTAACTCTCTGGAGGCGATGATTGCCTCTCTGGAGAAGTCACCACCGGTACGGGTGCCTGGCACGGCGGTGTATATGTCGCGCGCGGTGAATGTTATCCCCTTGGCAATGTTGCATAATCTAAAACATAACAAGGTATTGCATGAACGGGTGATCCTGTTGACGTTGCGTACCGAGGATGCCCCCTACGTGCATAATGTGCGGCGAGTGACCCTGGAGCAACTTTCGCCGACCTTCTGGCGTGTCGTAGCCAGTTACGGTTTTAAAGAGACGCCGAACGTCGAGGAAATTTTCCATCGCTGTGGGTTGGAGGGATTACCCTGCCGTATCATTGAAACCTCCTTCTTCATGTCGCATGAGTCGTTACTGTTGGGGCATCGTCCCTGGTACCTCAAGGCTCGTGGTCGCCTATTTATGGCCTTGAGCCGTAATGCGCTCCAAGCGGCCGATCAGTTTGAGATCCCACCTAACCGGGTGATCGAGTTAGGGACGCAGGTCGAGATCTAACGTCGTATCCCGACCTGATTTCTTACGAAAGGGCGCCATTGGGCGCCCTTTTTGATTGAAACCGCGCTTTGGCTGAATCGCTTTTGCCTCGAAACGTTTCGATAGCGATCACATTTTTTTATTTTTTCCTTGGTTCGTTCTCACCCTCCCCTTACACTTAGCCGATGAGCGAAACGTTTCGCTGGTGGAGTGAGTCATGAAAAAAGGCACAGTACTGAATTCTGAGGTTTCGGCGTTAGTCGCCCGTCTTGGCCATACGGATAGCGTCGCCATCGGGGATGCGGGTTTACCGATCCCTGATCGGGTGGCGCGTATCGATCTGGCGTTGACCCATGATATTCCGCGTTTTATGCAGGTTGTGGAGACGGTAACGGCGGAAATGCAGGTGGAGCGTGCCGTTGTGGCGCAGGAGATGGCGCAGATCAATCCTGACGTCCACCAGCAATTGCTGGATTGGCTACAGCAGTTAGGTCGGCGTCAGGGAAATGACATTCAAATCGATTATGTCACGCATAGCCAGTTTAAGACGCTGAGCGCTGAGAGTAAGGCGATCATCCGTAGCGGTGAATGCTCTCCCTACGCCAATGTACTGCTGTATGCCGGCGTGACCTTCTGAGGCCATTATGCAACCGTTACTGGCGTTAAACGCAATCGATAAGTCTTTTCCTGGCGTGAAGGCGTTATCCGGCGCGTCATTGAATGTGTATCCCGGCCGCGTGATGGCGCTGGTGGGGGAAAATGGTGCGGGCAAATCCACCATGATGAAGGTGCTGACCGGGATCTACCAGAAAGATGCCGGCTCGCTGCATTACTTGGGACAGGAGACCGCGTTTAGTGGCCCGAAATCCTCTCAAGAGGCGGGCATCGGCATCATTCATCAAGAGTTGAATCTCATTCCGCAGCTTACCATTGCGGAGAATATCTTTTTAGGGCGTGAGTTTACTAATCGCTGGGGGCGCATCGACTGGACAAAGATGTACGCTGAGGCCGACAAGCTATTGGCACGTCTCAATCTAGGGTATAGCAGCCATCGTCTGGTCGGTGAGTTGTCTATCGGTGAACAGCAGATGGTGGAGATCGCCAAGGTTCTGAGTTTCGAGTCGCGGGTGATCATCATGGATGAACCGACGGATGCGTTGACCGATACGGAGACCGAGTCGCTGTTCAGTGTGATCCGCGAACTCAAGGCACAGGGGCGTGGCATCGTCTATATCTCTCATCGCTTGAAAGAGATTTTTGAGATTTGCGATGACGTGACGGTATTCCGCGACGGTCAGTTTATCGCCGAGCGGCCCGTTGACGAGCTGACAGAAGACACACTGATCGAAATGATGGTTGGGCGCAAACTGGAGGAGCAGTATCCACGTCTGGATAAGGCTCCCGGGGCGTTGCGTTTACAGGTTGAGCAGTTGTCCGGCCCGGGCGTGAATGCCGTCTCCTTTACCCTGCGTAGCGGCGAGATCTTAGGCATCTCCGGATTGATGGGGGCCGGGCGTACTGAGCTGATGAAGATCCTGTATGGCGCATTGCCACGAACCCAGGGTTCGATCACGTTGGAAGGGCATGACGTGCAGATCCGTTTGCCTCAAGAGGGATTGGCCAACGGCATCGTTTATATCTCGGAAGATCGTAAACGTGATGGCTTGGTGCTGGGTATGTCGGTGAAGGAGAACATGTCGCTGACGGCGCTGCGCTATTTCAGCCGTCTCAATGGATCGCTTAAGCATGGTGAAGAGCAGGAGGCGGTCAGCGACTTTATCTCGTTGTTCAATATCAAGACACCATCGATGGAGCAGGCGATCGGTTTACTTTCCGGTGGTAACCAACAGAAGGTCGCTATCGCGCGTGGGTTAATGACACGCCCCAAGGTATTGATCCTCGATGAGCCGACGCGAGGCGTCGATGTCGGTGCAAAAAAAGAGATCTATCAGCTAATTAACCAGTTTAAGGCGGATGGTTTGAGCATCATCCTGGTCTCCTCGGAGATGCCTGAAGTACTGGGAATGAGTGATCGTATCCTGGTGATGCATGAAGGGCATCTGAGCGGGGAGTTCCCGATCGAACAGGCAACACAAGAAGTGCTGATGGCGGCCGCCGTCGGCAAGCAATACGGCGTTAAGCAGGAGTAATCCCCGATGAATAACCAAGTCTCAGTCAATCAGGGCGGATTCAGCAAAGCCCGGCTCAAAACCTGGCTGGTGGAGCAGAAGTCGCTGATCGCCTTATTGGTGCTGATCGCGGTGGTCTCCTCCATGAGCCCCAATTTTTTCACCTTGAATAACCTGTTCAACATTCTGCAACAGACCTCCGTCAATGCCATCATGGCCGTTGGTATGACGCTCGTGATCCTGACCTCTGGCATCGATCTATCCGTTGGTTCGTTGTTGGCCTTGACCGGTGCGGTGGCGGCGTCCATCGTCGGTTTGGATGTCAATGCGTTACTGGCCGTCGGTGCGGCGCTGGCGTTGGGGGCGGCGATCGGTGGGTGTACCGGTATCATTGTGGCGAAAGGGAAGGTGCAAGCCTTTATCGCGACCCTGGTGATGATGCTACTGCTGCGCGGGGTCACCATGGTGTATACCGATGGAAGCCCGGTCAATACTGGTTTCTCGGCGCAGGCGGACCTCTTTGGTTGGTTCGGTATCGGTCGTCCATTGGGGATGCCGACGCCGATCTGGCTGATGATTATCGTATTTGCGCTGGCTTGGTACATGCTGCACCACACGCGTTTAGGGCGTTATATCTACGCGCTGGGGGGAAATGAAGCCGCGACCCGTTTATCGGGTATCAATGTCGATCGCGTCAAGATTGTGGTTTATGCCTTATGCGGCCTGTTATCGGCCTTGGCTGGCGTGATTGAAGTGGCTCGTCTCTCCTCGGCACAGCCGACCGCCGGGACTGGTTATGAGCTGGATGCCATCGCGGCAGTGGTGTTGGGTGGAACTAGCTTAGCGGGTGGCAAGGGGCGGATCATGGGAACACTGATCGGTGCCTTGATCTTGGGCTTCTTGAATAACGGATTAAACTTACTCGGTGTCTCCTCCTACTACCAAATGATCGTCAAGGCTGCGGTGATTCTGTTGGCGGTTTTGGTAGACAACAAAAGCAATAAATAACCTTACCTACAGGAATCGATGAGATGAACATGAAAAAACTGGCAACCCTGATCTCTGCCGCGGCGCTGAGCGCCTCTCTCAGTGCTAACGCCCTGGCGCAGGATACGATCGCCTTGGTGGTATCTACCCTGAATAACCCCTTCTTTGTTTCGATGAAAGATGGGGCACAGAAGGAAGCGAATAAACTGGGCTACAAGCTAGTGGTCTTAGACTCCCAGAATAATCCGGCTAAAGAGTTGGCGAACGTGCAGGACTTGACGGTGCGCGGCGCGAAACTGATGTTGATTAACCCGACCGATTCCGATGCGGTCGGTAATGCGGTAAAAATGGCGAATCAGGCCAACATTCCGGTGATCACCTTGGACCGTGCTGCCAGTCAAGGTCAGGTCGTTAGTCATATCGCCTCCGACAACGTCGCGGGCGGTAAGCTGGCTGGTGATTTTATCGCCCAGAAACTGGGGGCCGGCGCTAAGGTGATCCAGTTGGAAGGGATCGCGGGAACCTCCGCAGCACGTGAGCGGGGCGAGGGCTTTAAGCAGGCTGTCGCTGCCCATAAGTTTGACGTCTTGGCCAGTCAGCCAGCCGACTTCGATCGTACCAAAGGATTGAACGTCATGCAGAATTTGCTTACCGCTCACCCGCAGGTACAGGCCGTCTTCGCGCAGAACGATGAGATGGCCTTGGGCGCCCTGCGTGCTTTGCAAACGGCAGGGCGTAACGATGTCTTGGTCGTCGGCTTCGATGGCACGCAAGACGGCGAAAAAGCGGTACAGAGTGGTAAGCTGGGTGCCACGGTGGCACAGCAGCCGGAGCAGATCGGCGTCATTGGCGTAGAAACCGCCGATAAGGTGATCAAAGGGGAGAAAGTCCCGGCTAATATTCCCGTTGAGCTGAAGCTGGTGACCAAGTAATACGCCGCGGATAAGATCTGGGCAGTACCGCCGTCGGTGAAGCGGCGGCGGTAGATAAGTAGGAATACAGAGTATGCAAACAGGCAAACTGGTCGTATTAGGCAGCATCAATGCTGATCATATCCTTAAGGTTGAACACTTTCCCCGCCCGGGGGAGACCCTAACAGGCAAGGGGTATCAAGTAGCATTCGGTGGTAAGGGAGCCAACCAGGCGGTTGCTGCCGGACGTAGCGGTGCCGATGTCGCCTTCATTGCCTGTGTGGGCGCCGATGATATCGGTGAACGGATCCGCAGCCAGTTGGTCAGCGATGGCGTGAATATCGCTGCCGTTGAGGCCGTGGCGGGAGAGAGCACCGGCGTGGCGCTGATCTTTGTTAACCAGGACGGTGAGAATGTTATTGGCATCCATGCGGGTGCTAACGCGGCCCTGACGCCGCAGTATCTGGCGCGCTATCAGGCGTTGGTGACGCAGGCAGACGCCTTACTGATGCAGTTGGAATCCCCCATCGAGACGGTATTGGCGGCGGCGAAGCTGGCGCGAGCCCATAACACCAAGGTGATCCTCAACCCGGCCCCGGCGCGGGAGCTCCCAGAGGCGTTGTTACATCATATCGATGTGATCACGCCTAATGAAACCGAGGCAGAATGTCTGACCGGCATTCAAGTGCACGATGATGAGAGTGCCCGCCAGGCCGCCGCAGTATTGCATGGTAAGGGGATCGCTACCGTGATGATTACCCTCGGCAGTCGTGGCGTGTGGGTCAGTCAGGAGGGGCTAGGGGGCATTATTCCCGGCTTCCGGGTAGAGGCTATCGATACCATCGCCGCTGGCGATACCTTTAATGGTGCGTTGTTGACCGCCTTGTTGGAGGGGAATCCCTTATCTGACGCAGTACGCTTCGCGCATGCGGCCGCCGCTATCGCGGTGACGCGTGAAGGCGCGCAACCCTCCGTACCCTGGCGCAGGGAGATCGATGCATTCTTGCAGGCCCATCAGGAGTAAGCGTACGTGGCAACTATGAAGGATGTCGCTCGCTTAGCGGGCGTCTCCACCTCGACCGTATCCCATGTGATCAATAACAATCGCTTCGTGAGTGAGAGTGTACGTCAGCGGGTGCAGGCGGCGGTACAGCAACTGAATTATGCCCCTTCAGCGCTGGCGCGCAGCCTGAAGATGAACCAAACCCACACCATCGGTATGTTAGTGACGACCAGCAACAACCCCTTCTTTGCTGAGGTCGTCCGTGGTGTCGAGCGTAGTTGTTATGAGCGCGGCTACAGCCTGATCCTGTGTAACACCGAAGGCGATCCGGCGCGGATGAGCCAGAGCATGGAGACATTATTACAGAAGCGGGTCGATGGTCTGTTGATGATGTGTACCGAGAATTTCCGCCCCCCACAGGAGATGATCGCCCGTTACCCGGCGATGCCGACGGTAATGATGGATTGGGCGCTATTCGATGGACCAAACGATGTCATTCAAGATAACTCCTTCCTCGGTGGCCAGATCGCGACACGCCATCTGATTGAGCGGGGATATACTCGAATCGCCTGTCTGGCAGGGCCTAAGGATAAGACACCATCGCGCCAGCGATTGGAGGGCTTCCTGCATGAAATGGCACAGGCTGGCCTGCCTGTTCCTGAATCGTATATCCTGTTTGGCGATTTCGAGTTTGCCGGTGGCGTTCAGGCTATGCGGCAATTATTGGCCTTAGCACAACCGCCTCATGCGTTATTTACCGGTAATGATGCCATGGCTGTCGGCGTCTATCAGGTGCTATTTGAGGCGGGGTTACGCGTGGGTGAAGACATTGCCGTCGTCGGCTATGACGACATCGAACTGGCGCGTTATATGGCGCCGCCGCTGACTACTATCCATCAGCCTAAGGATGAGCTTGGTGAGTTGGCTGTCGACACCTTGGTGTATCGCTTACGCCATCCTACGATGGAGCCACAAACCTTGGTTCTGACGCCTCAACTGGTCGCTCGCGGCTCTGTCGGTATTTGTCAGTGTTGAGAAGGCTTGCTCGCTTGCGGCATGACACGACGCCCCTTGAGGAGATGATCGCCATCGGTACGACGGAGTAACACGAAGACCCCCGCTGATAGTAGTGTCACGCCACCCATGGTGATGAAAGTATAGTGGAAGTGATCGACCAGTGAACCACTCACCTGGGTGTCATAGAAGCGGAGTACCGCGGCACTGACCGCAACGCCGAAACTGATGGAGAGTTGTTGTGTGACGGCGAGTACGCTGTTACCGGAGCTGGCGTTGTGGTCATCTAAATCGCCCAGGGTGATAGTGTTCATCGCAGTAAACTGGGTCGACATAAACATACCTAACAGGAATAGCGGTAGGATTAATTGCCACAGTGGGCGGTCGGCCGTCTGGAGCGCAAACAGGGCGATCATTAGCCCGATAACCAACGTGACGCCAACCAGCGTATTCCGGTATCCCAGACGGTGAAGAACCCCCGTGACCAATGATTTACCCAGCATCGATCCGAGTGCCGTCGGGGCCATCATGCATCCGGCGATGATCGCACTATAACCGAAACCGACTTGTAGCATTAACGGCATCAAGAATGGGATGCAACCGGTGCCCAGTCGAGAGGCGATATTGCCGAGGATACCGACCGAAAACGTATGGGTACGGAACAGTGGCAGGGCGATCAAGGGGTGGGGATGGCGCTGGGCATGGATAATATAGAGTAGCAGTGAGGCTAAGCCCGCCGCGACACCTCCCCAGGCATAGAGCTGAGGCAGGACACGTTCACCGAAGAGCTCCATACCACACGATAAAAGGACCAAGCCGAGGCCAAACAAGATAAAGCCACGTATATCGAAGCCGCGCGTTGGTGCCGTGAAATCGGGCATATAACGCAGCGCGTAGAGAATACCGATGATACCGATCGGGAGGTTGATCAAGAAAATCCAGTGCCAGGTGGCATAGGTGACTAACCAACCGCCGAGCAGCGGACCGAGAACCGGGCCGACCAACCCCGGTAGGCTGATGAAGTTGAGCACCGGCAGCAGTTCATCGCGTGGGTAGGCGCGGAGTAAAGCTAAACGCGCTACTGGCATCATCATTGCACCCCCGACGCCTTGCAGGATGCGGGATGCAACCAGCATCTCCAACGAGCCGGAGAGGGCGCAGAGCAACGAGCCGAAGGAGAACAGCGAGACGGCGGCGATAAAGACACGCCGCGTGCCCAAACGGTCGGCTATCCAGCCGCTGATTGGGATTAACATGGCGACCGTCAGAGTATAGCTAATAATGGCGGATTGCATTACCAGCGGGGAGCGCTCCAGACTACGGGCGATGGCGGGCAGCGCGGTATTCAGGATGGTGGCATCCAGCGCCTGCATGAAAAAAGCCATTGCCGCAATCCAGGGCAGGCCGGCCATACTCCGGGCGGTCTTGGTCATAGGTTTTCCGTCGTGTGTTTAGGCTCCGTCTATCCCCAATAGATCCTGACAGGCCGTATAGGCACCCTGTGCATCGCTGGCCAGGATGGCATCGACGATCGCCTGGTGTTGCTCTAGCTTAACGACCTCATTACCGGTTACCGAACGGAAGTAGCTCTGATAGACCGAGTTAAACAAGTTCGAGAACGACGTTAGGAACGGGTTGGCGCTCGCTTGATAGATCTGCTGGTGGAATTGTACATCGACCCGGATCCAGCGTTCGCGATCAAAATGGCTATTCAGTTCACGCATCTCTCGCATTAAATCATTAATGGCGGCTTTCTGAGTACCGCTGGCATGCATCGCCGTCAGCAGGCAGGCTTGTGGCTCAAGTGCATTACGCAGTACTAGGAAGTGCTCTTTAACGTGTTCGAAGTTTTCGCGGGTAAGCCACCAGGTCAACAATTCCTGATCGAGGAAGTTCCAACTGTTACTCGGCATCACGCGCGTGCCGATGCGAGGGCGAGGGAGCAGCATTCCTTTAGCGGCCAGCATTTTGACTGCTTCACGCACCGCTGTCCGGCTGACGCCATAGATCTCTCCCAGTTCGAGTTCACCCGGTAGTATGCTGCCGGCCTGATATTCGCCGGACAGGATCCGCTGGCCTATCTTCTCGGCGAGAAGATAGGAGAGATTGCGCTGGGCGGCTTGTTGTTGAGCATTAAGTTGCATGGCTAATCAGTCCTAATCGGATACGTATATCAATAGATACTCTTGTTCATTTTATCCTACAAAAGGGGGGCTACGCTGCATTGTTGGATAAAAATAGGCCACGGCTTATGCTTTTTTGTGCTGATTGGTGAAAATGAAGACAGTCGCACATTTTTTTAAAATTAAGACTTGTCACCTCGCGAGAAGTCCCTATAATGCGCCACCACTGACCGGGAACAACGACAACAACGTCGCCCAGTCAGGCAGAGAAAGCAAAAATAAATGCTTGACTCTGCGGGCGAAAAGCGTAATATACGCAGCCCACGCCGACGACAACTTAACGAGTTCTCGCGGCGATGCTCTTTAACAAATTATCAGACAATCTGTGTGGGCACTCGCAAGATTCGTATTAAGCATTCCTCGGAATGCCAAAATATTTAAAGTCTTGAAGAGTGACAGCAGTTAATTCATTACGAATAAACAGTTTAATTTCTTTGAGCATCAAGCTTTTAATTGAAGAGTTTGATCATGGCTCAGATTGAACGCTGGCGGCAGGCTTAACACATGCAAGTCGAGCGGTAGCAGGGAGAAAGCTTGCTTTCTCCGCTGACGAGCGGCGGACGGGTGAGTAATGTCTGGGGATCTGCCTGATGGAGGGGGATAACTACTGGAAACGGTAGCTAATACCGCATAACGTCGCAAGACCAAAGTGGGGGACCTTCGGGCCTCATGCCATCAGATGAACCCAGATGGGATTAGCTAGTAGGTGAGGTAATGGCTCACCTAGGCGACGATCCCTAGCTGGTCTGAGAGGATGACCAGCCACACTGGAACTGAGACACGGTCCAGACTCCTACGGGAGGCAGCAGTGGGGAATATTGCACAATGGGCGCAAGCCTGATGCAGCCATGCCGCGTGTATGAAGAAGGCCTTCGGGTTGTAAAGTACTTTCAGTAGGGAGGAAGGTGTGCGTGTTAATAGCACGTGCAATTGACGTTACCTACAGAAGAAGCACCGGCTAACTCCGTGCCAGCAGCCGCGGTAATACGGAGGGTGCAAGCGTTAATCGGAATTACTGGGCGTAAAGCGCACGCAGGCGGTTTGTTAAGTTGGATGTGAAATCCCCGGGCTTAACCTGGGAACTGAATCCAAGACTGGCAAGCTAGAGTCTCGTAGAGGGAGGTAGAATTCCAGGTGTAGCGGTGAAATGCGTAGAGATCTGGAGGAATACCGGTGGCGAAGGCGGCCTCCTGGACGAAGACTGACGCTCAGGTGCGAAAGCGTGGGGAGCAAACAGGATTAGATACCCTGGTAGTCCACGCTGTAAACGATGTCGATTTGGAGGTTGTGCCCTTGAGGCGTGGCTTCCGAAGCTAACGCGTTAAATCGACCGCCTGGGGAGTACGGCCGCAAGGTTAAAACTCAAATGAATTGACGGGGGCCCGCACAAGCGGTGGAGCATGTGGTTTAATTCGATGCAACGCGAAGAACCTTACCTACTCTTGACATCCAGCGAATCCTGTAGAGATACGGGAGTGCCTTCGGGAACGCTGAGACAGGTGCTGCATGGCTGTCGTCAGCTCGTGTTGTGAAATGTTGGGTTAAGTCCCGCAACGAGCGCAACCCTTATCCTTTGTTGCCAGCGGTTCGGCCGGGAACTCAAAGGAGACTGCCAGTGATAAACTGGAGGAAGGTGGGGATGACGTCAAGTCATCATGGCCCTTACGAGTAGGGCTACACACGTGCTACAATGGCGTATACAAAGAGAAGCGACCTCGCGAGAGCAAGCGGACCTCATAAAGTACGTCGTAGTCCGGATTGGAGTCTGCAACTCGACTCCATGAAGTCGGAATCGCTAGTAATCGTGGATCAGAATGCCACGGTGAATACGTTCCCGGGCCTTGTACACACCGCCCGTCACACCATGGGAGTGGGTTGCAAAAGAAGTAGGTAGCTTAACCTTCGGGAGGGCGCTTACCACTTTGTGATTCATGACTGGGGTGAAGTCGTAACAAGGTAACCGTAGGGGAACCTGCGGTTGGATCACCTCCTTACCTGAAAATACGAAGTATTGTGTAGTGCTCACACAGATTGTCTGGTAAATGTCAACGAGCAAATACCTTATGCAGGCTTGTAGCTCAGGTGGTTAGAGCGCACCCCTGATAAGGGTGAGGTCGGTGGTTCGAGTCCACTCAGGCCTACCAACTCCCTTCCTGGGTGAAGCGGAGCGGGTAATAAGGTATCGGCAGTAAAGTCATGGGGCTATAGCTCAGCTGGGAGAGCGCCTGCTTTGCACGCAGGAGGTCTGCGGTTCGATCCCGCATAGCTCCACCATATTTCAGAACATACTGAGAAATCAGCATGTTGTGAAATATTTTGCTCTTTAACAATCTGGAACAAGCTGAAAATTCGAAAACAATCGAATTGCTTTTAATAAAGTGATTCGAGAGTCTCTCAAATGCTTACAGCACGAAGTGAAACACCTTCGGGTTGTGAGGTTAAGTGACTAAGCGTACACGGTGGATGCCTAGGCAGTCAGAGGCGATGAAGGACGTGCTAATCTGCGATAAGCGTCGGTGAGCTGATATGAAGCATTATTAGCCGGCGATGTCCGAATGGGGAAACCCAGTGCAATCCGTTGCACTATCGTTAAGTGAATACATAGCTTAACGAGGCGAACCAGGGGAACTGAAACATCTAAGTACCCTGAGGAAAAGAAATCAACCGAGATTCCCCCAGTAGCGGCGAGCGAACGGGGAAGAGCCCAGAACCTGAATCAGTTTGTGCATTAGTGGAAGCGTCTGGAAAGTCGCGCGATACCGGGTGATAGCCCCGTACACGAAGGTGCACAGCTGTGAGTTCGATGAGTAGGGCGGGACACGTGTTATCCTGTCTGAATATGGGGGGACCATCCTCCAAGGCTAAATACTCCTGACTGACCGATAGTGAACCAGTACCGTGAGGGAAAGGCGAAAAGAACCCCGGCGAGGGGAGTGAAATAGAACCTGAAACCGTGTACGTACAAGCAGTGGGAGCATCCTTCGGGGTGTGACTGCGTACCTTTTGTATAATGGGTCAGCGACTTATATTTTGTAGCAAGGTTAACCGAATAGGGGAGCCGTAGGGAAACCGAGTCTTAACTGGGCGTCTAGTTGCAAGGTATAGACCCGAAACCCGGTGATCTAGCCATGGGCAGGTTGAAGGTTGGGTAACACTAACTGGAGGACCGAACCGACTAATGTTGAAAAATTAGCGGATGACTTGTGGCTGGGGGTGAAAGGCCAATCAAACCGGGAGATAGCTGGTTCTCCCCGAAAGCTATTTAGGTAGCGCCTCGTGAACTCATCTTCGGGGGTAGAGCACTGTTTCGGCTAGGGGGTCATCCCGACTTACCAACCCGATGCAAACTACGAATACCGAAGAATGTTATCACGGGAGACACACGGCGGGTGCTAACGTCCGTCGTGAAGAGGGAAACAACCCAGACCGCCAGCTAAGGTCCCAAAGTCATGGTTAAGTGGGAAACGATGTGGGAAGGCACAGACAGCCAGGATGTTGGCTTAGAAGCAGCCATCATTTAAAGAAAGCGTAATAGCTCACTGGTCGAGTCGGCCTGCGCGGAAGATGTAACGGGGCTAAACCATGCACCGAAGCTGCGGCAGCGACACTATGTGTTGTTGGGTAGGGGAGCGTTCTGTAAGCCTGTGAAGGTGGCCTGTGAGGGCTGCTGGAGGTATCAGAAGTGCGAATGCTGACATAAGTAACGATAAAGCGGGTGAAAAGCCCGCTCGCCGGAAGACCAAGGGTTCCTGTCCAACGTTAATCGGGGCAGGGTAAGTCGACCCCTAAGGCGAGGCCGAAAGGCGTAGTCGATGGGAAACAGGTTAATATTCCTGTACTTGGTGTTATTGCGAAGGGGGGGACGGAGAAGGCTAGACCGGCCGGGCGACGGTTGTCCCGGTTTAAGCGTGTAGGTGTGATGACCTGGCAAATCCGGTTATCTTTAACACTGAGGCGTGATGACGAGGCACTACGGTGCTGAAGTGGTTAATGCCCTGCTTCCAGGAAAAGCCTCTAAGCTCTAGATAACACTGAATCGTACCCCAAACCGACACAGGTGGTCAGGTAGAGAATACCAAGGCGCTTGAGAGAACTCGGGTGAAGGAACTAGGCAAAATGGTGCCGTAACTTCGGGAGAAGGCACGCTGGCATGTAGGTGAAGTCCCTCGCGGATGGAGCCGAAGCCAGTCGAAGATACCAGCTGGCTGCAACTGTTTAATAAAAACACAGCACTCTGCAAACACGAAAGTGGACGTATAGGGTGTGACGCCTGCCCGGTGCTGGAAGGTTAATTGATGGGGTCAGCCGCAAGGCGAAGCTCTTGATCGAAGCCCCAGTAAACGGCGGCCGTAACTATAACGGTCCTAAGGTAGCGAAATTCCTTGTCGGGTAAGTTCCGACCTGCACGAATGGCGTAATGATGGCCAGGCTGTCTCCACCCGAGACTCAGTGAAATTGAACTCGCTGTGAAGATGCAGTGTACCCGCGGCAAGACGGAAAGACCCCGTGAACCTTTACTATAGCTTGACACTGAACATTGAACCTTGATGTGTAGGATAGGTGGGAGGCTTTGAAGTGTGGACGCCAGTCTGCATGGAGCCGACCTTGAAATACCACCCTTTAATGTTTGATGTTCTAACCTGGTCCCGTAATCCGGGATAGGGACAGTGTCTGGTGGGTAGTTTGACTGGGGCGGTCTCCTCCCAAAGAGTAACGGAGGAGCACGAAGGTTAGCTAATCCTGGTCGGACATCAGGAGGTTAGTGCAAAGGCATAAGCTAGCTTGACTGCGAGAGTGACGGCTCGAGCAGGTGCGAAAGCAGGTCTTAGTGATCCGGTGGTTCTGAATGGAAGGGCCATCGCTCAACGGATAAAAGGTACTCCGGGGATAACAGGCTGATACCGCCCAAGAGTTCATATCGACGGCGGTGTTTGGCACCTCGATGTCGGCTCATCACATCCTGGGGCTGAAGTAGGTCCCAAGGGTATGGCTGTTCGCCATTTAAAGTGGTACGCGAGCTGGGTTTAGAACGTCGTGAGACAGTTCGGTCCCTATCTGCCGTGGGCGTTGGAAGATTGAGAGGGGCTGCTCCTAGTACGAGAGGACCGGAGTGGACGCACCGCTGGTGTTCGGGTTGTGATGCCAATTGCATTGCCCGGTAGCTACGTGCGGAAGAGATAAGCGCTGAAAGCATCTAAGCGCGAAACTTGCCTCGAGATGAGTCTTCCCTTGGACCTTGAGTCCACTGAAGGAACGTTTAAGACTAAGACGTTGATAGGCTGGGTGTGTAAGCGTAGCGATACGTTGAGCTAACCAGTACTAATGATCCGTGAGGCTTAACCTTACAACACCGAAGGTGTTTTAGAGAGACGAATTTAGCTTGTTCAAGATTGGAACCAATGGCCTGAATGGCGGTTGGTGAAACAGAATTTGCCTGGCGGCGATAGCGCGGTGGTCCCACCTGACCCCATGCCGAACTCAGAAGTGAAACGCCGTAGCGCCGATGGTAGTGTGGGGTCTCCCCATGCGAGAGTAGGGAACTGCCAGGCATCAAATTTAGCGTGCTGATATGGCTCAGTCGGTAGAGCGCACCCTTGGTAAGGGTGAGGTCCCCAGTTCGATTCTGGGTATCAGCACCACTTTTTCGGGGTTTAGTTTGGCAAACAGAATTTGCTTGGCGGCGATAGCGCGGTGGTCCCACCTGACCCCATGCCGAACTCAGAAGTGAAACGCCGTAGCGCCGATGGTAGTGTGGGGTCTCCCCATGCGAGAGTAGGGAACTGCCAAGCATTAAATAAAGCAAAAAAGCCGCTCAATGAGCGGCTTTTTTGCGTTTAACGCCAATCATCCTGCACCTCTTTATGTATGATTCGATATCGATGGGGAGTTATCCTCCCGCACCGACGGATTTATTTTCTTTTGCTACTCTTTTGAGCTTGCAACCAATTCTGTACGAAGTCGGCGATCTCCTCGACGTGGTTGATATTGAGCAGAGGTACATGGCAGGGATGGGGATGGTCACTGGCTAAAGCGATGACATGCTCATCGAGTAAACCGGCGAAGGGCTTCCCTACCGTTTGCCGATAGAGTGCAATCTTAGCGATAGTTTCATGCTTAAATCCCTCCACTAAAATAAGATCGCAGCGGGCGGCATCAATACGCGAGGCGAGAAAGCGCAAATCGAGGGGGGATTGTTCGGGGGTCTCTGTCATCAGGGCCCAACGTAAATCGCTGGCCACTAGGGTTTGCTCGGCGCCCGCCTTACGCAATTCATAGCTGTCTTTACCCGGCGTATCAACATCCATATCGTGGTGAGTATGTTTGATCAGTGCGATACGGATGCCACGCGTGTTTAGACAAGGGATGAGTTTTTTGAGTAACGTCGTTTTTCCTGTGCCGCTGTAGGCGGCAATACCCAGTAGAGGAGGCGTATTCACGATAGTCTCGGTTCCTGTTGCTGAGCCTGCTGACACTCTTGCAGGCTGTTGATATTGATAAAATTTGCACATCGCGGATCGTGAACGGCCTGAGCGTGTACCTGTGCCATGAATAACATCAACTTGCGGTCACCCTGTTGTAGGAATTGCTCGAGGGCGGGCAAGATGTCGCGATGCCAGAGCGCTAATGTTGGATGGCTGTGTTCGCCGTCGTCGATATAGGCTACATGAGCATCGCCTTTACCCTGCCACAGGATATCGACCAGATCGTGAGGAATGAAAGGGGAATCACAAGGAACAGTGATAAGCCACTCGCTTTGACATTGCGCTAATCCGGCGGCAACACCGGCGAGTGGACCAGGAAAGTCAGGTAGACTATCACCGATAACCTTACAGCCACTTTGTTGGTAAACCCCCTGGTTACGGTTCGCGCTGATGACGACTCGACATACTTGTGGCGCTAGACGCTGAAGTACCCATTGGTATAACGGGAGTCCATGTAAGGTGACTAATCCTTTATCTTTGCCTTGCATGCGGGTTGCGCGCCCTCCAGCCAGAATAACGCCTTCAATATCCTGCATAATGAGCGTGCTCCTCGGATTATGGTTAGCGATCACCTGATTAGGGTCATCCATATAGTCATCGATGTAATAGTTTGTAAATAGTGAGTGTTATACGGTAAACGGCTATCTTTGTTAAATTAGGATTGCTAGTTTTAGCGGCTTAGTAAAGATAAAAGAGAAGGTACTCCATGAAATGTCATCGCGTTAACGAATTGATTGAGTTGATCCATCCGGCCTGGCAACAGGAGCCGGATCTGAATCTCATCCAGTTTCTGCAGCAACTAGCTAATGAGGCGGGGTATGAGGGAGCCTTAGCCGATTTAACCGACGATATCCTCATTTATCACCTCAAGATGCGCGGTAGTGAGAAGAGCGCGGTGATCCCAGGATTACAGAAAGATTATGAGGAAGACTTTAAAACGGCGCTGCTGCGTGCACGCGGTGTGATTAAAGATTAATCTCATGACGACATCGGCCTTTAACTTCCAGACGCTAACCCCTGATTTGATATTGGAGGGTTTAGCACAGTGTGGGATCCGCGTCGACTCTGGGCTTAGCGAACTCAATAGCTATGAAAATCGCGTCTATCAGTTGATGGACGAGGAGCGGCAGCGCTATGTGGTGAAGTTTTACCGCCCGGAGCGTTGGAGCGATGCTCAGATTGCCGAGGAGCATGCCTTTGCGGCGGAGCTCGTGCAGGCGGAGATCCCGTTGGCGGCGCCACTTCGCCTACAGGGTGCAACGTTACATCATTATCAGGGTTATGCCTTTGCTGTCTTTCCTAGCCTTGGCGGGCGTCAGTATGAGGTAGATAACCTCGATCAGCTGGAGTGGGTCGGTCGTTATCTAGGGCGAATCCACCAGGTCGGCCGCTGTCAGCGTTTCAGGGAGCGCCCTACGA
This sequence comes from Edwardsiella tarda ATCC 15947 = NBRC 105688, assembly GCF_003113495.2. Classification (NCBI taxonomy): domain Bacteria; kingdom Pseudomonadati; phylum Pseudomonadota; class Gammaproteobacteria; order Enterobacterales; family Hafniaceae; genus Edwardsiella; species Edwardsiella tarda. The sequence goes on along the minus strand of NZ_CP084506.1, from coordinate 3,565,723 downwards.
TGGGGTTGGATGAATATGTCTACCAGCCTCGTGCTGAATTGGCGCACTCGCCTCTGGTCCCCGATGATCTACGTGAGAGTCTCCTCGCAACGTTGGATGCATTGATCGGTGCCTTGGTGGTGCTATGGCGGGATGATTACTCATTGTTACGTTTGCATGGTGATTGCCATCCCGGCAATATTCTGTGGCGGGATGGTCCGCTCTTTGTCGATCTGGATGATGCCCGCAATGGTCCGGCGATCCAGGATCTGTGGATGTTGCTTAACGGCGATGAAGCAGAGAAACGATTACAGTTGGATATCGTGTTGGAGGCCTACACCGAGTTCAGCGATTTTGATGTTCGGGAGTTAGCGCTGATCGAGCCATTGCGTGCCATGCGTATGATTCATTATCTCGCATGGGTATGTCGCCGTTGGCAGGATCCGGCTTTTCCTCGTAGTTTCCCCTGGATGGCGGATCGCCAGTTTTGGCACAGTCAGATCCAGACCTTTCATCAGCAGTTGGGTCTATTACAGGCTGCCCCGCTGAAATTGACCCCAATGTATTGATAACCAAGCCCTGAGGATGGAGATGAGAGTATGAAAAAGATGTGGCTGGCCCTACTGGGCATGGTAATGGCATTTGGTGTATCGGCTGCCCCCTTTACCAATGGCGAACAATATATCACCCTGGATAAGCCAGTAAATGGTGCACCACAGGTGTTAGAATTTTTCTCTTTTTATTGCCCGCACTGTTATGAGTTTGCTGAGGTTTACCATATTCCTCAAACCATTGAGAGCAAGTTGCCGCAAGGCGTTAAGCTGACTAAATACCACGTCGAATTCTTGGGACCGTTAGGGAAACAGTTGACTCAGGCTTGGGCGGTAGCCATGGCGTTAGGCGTCGAGAATAAGATTACCCAACCGATGTTTGATGCGGTACAGAAGAGTCAGACGATTAAGAGTGCGGCGGATATCCGTAACGTCTTCATTCAGGCTGGGATCCCTGCGGCAGAATATGATGCTGCTTTAGATAGCTTTGTGGTGAAATCTCTGGTGGTTCAGCAAGAGAAAGCGGCACAAGATTTCCAACTACGTGGTGTGCCTGCCGTCTTTGTTAATGGTAAATATATGGTCAGAAACGAGGGGTTGGATACTAGCTCAATGGAAAATTATGTTAAACAGTTTGCTAATGTAGTGCAGTTCCTGGCGACACAACCCTAAATACCACTCGCCCTATAAGACGTCGAATAGTGGATCTATTCGACGTCTTTCTTATTTATGATTTATGCTGATATTTTTGACGCAGTTGGCTGATTAACTGGTCCTTGCGCTGCCAAAGGGTATTCAACCAGAGCTGAAAGTGACGCTTAAAGCCCTTATCATTGAAGTAGTCTCCGCGAATCTCATCACTGATAGGAATCGTTTCGATATCGACGACGATGCTTTGCATGCGCCCACAAAGGAGATCCCAAAATGGCCGGTGTAGATTGTTTGGATAGAGCAGCGTCACATTGAGTACGCGATCGAACTGTGATCCCAACGCACTGAGGGTAAAGGCAATGCCGGCTGCTTTAGGCTGCAATAGATTCTGATATGGCGAATGTTGTTGCTCACGTTTTTCCGTAGTACAACGCGATCCTTCGACGAAGTTGACGATGGTGGTGGGGTGTAGACGGAATTTCTCGCATGAGCGGCGGGTTGTCTCAATATCCTTACCGCGACGCTCCGGATGTTTCAGCAAATAGCTGCGAGAATAACGGCGCATGAATGGCATATCCAATGCCCAGCAAGCGAGGCCGATAAAAGGCACCCAAGCGAGCTGCTGCTTGAGGAAATACTTATTCATGGGGATATGATTGCGGAGTAATACACAGAGTACCACAATATCTGTCCAGCTTTGGTGGTTGCTGATTAGCAAATACCAGTTCTCTTTGCTTAGCCCCTCCAACCCACGAACATGCCAACGGAGCTTGGGGTTGAGGCTCATTAATCCCGCGAGTCCCTGACACCAGCACCACATTAAGCCATCGGAATAACGAGAAATAGCGCGCCATACGTTGGGGAAGGGTAAGAGTAGCTTTACCACACCGAGCAGAGCGATGGGGATCGAGCAGGCGGCGGTGACTATGATGGTCAACAATGTTGTAAGTACAAAGATAAATGGAGACAACATCGAAGCAAGCAACATAGGCATCTGAGGGACACATCGCAGTTTATGGAATAAGGTCAGTAATTTTAACAGAAGGGGACGACTGTCGGCACATTTTGTCCCCCACGACACGTTGATGTTAAAAGGCACTCGGCGTCTGAAAAATCACCGACACAATAATAATAGCTAAACAATAGGGTAGCGATTTTCCTGACGACAATAAATCTATGCACAATGCATCTACTATTAATTTATGCAGAGATATTATTGGAGATAAAGTGTAATTAATTGATTTGTATGTGAAATATATTATAACCCTTGCCTGATTCTTCCCCGTGAGCTAAAAGAACACGATTTTGTACACAAACTTATCCACAGCGCGATCCTGCCAGATCTCGCATAGAACGGGGAGACAAAACGATGCTGAGCATTCGTCAGCGCACTCGACCTGTGGCATGCTTATGATCTGATGACCACCACGATAAAGATAGATTATGGCCCAGATAGCTGAAAATCCCCTGATCCTGGTTGATGGATCCTCATACCTCTACCGCGCCTATCATGCGTTTCCGCCGTTGACCAATGGCGCTGGCGAGCCTACCGGGGCGATGTACGGTGTGCTGAATATGCTGCGTAGTTTGATTATGCAGTACCAGCCGAGCCATATTGCCGTTGTCTTCGATGCCAAGGGCAAGACTTTCCGTGATGAGTTATTCGCTGAATATAAATCACATCGTCCTCCAATGCCGGACGACTTGCGTGAGCAGATTGCACCATTGCATCAAATGGTACAGGCGATGGGATTACCGTTGTTGGTGGTACCGGGTGTCGAGGCTGATGATGTGATCGGTACATTGGCACGTCGAGCCGAGCAGGCAGGGCGTCATGTGTTGATCAGCACTGGCGATAAAGACATGGCACAGCTGGTGACGCCGAACATCACCTTAATCAACACGATGACCAATACGGTCCTGGGGCCTCAGGAAGTATTTGATAAATACGGTGTTCCTCCAGAGTTGATAATCGACTTTCTAGCATTAATGGGCGACGCATCAGATAATATTCCTGGCGTCCCAGGGGTCGGTGAGAAGACAGCGCAGGCACTGTTGCAGGGGATCGGCGGATTGCAGTCGATCTATGGGGACATCGACCGTGTCGCAACCTTGAGTTTTCGCGGAGCGAAAACCATGGGGGCAAAGCTACTGCTCAATAAAGAGAAGGCCGACCTCTCCTATCTGTTGGCGACCATTAAAACCGATGTCGATTTGGCGCTGGATTGCGATGATTTAGCGATCAAACCGCTAGATAGCGCCACGTTGCATACCCTGTTTCAACGCTATGAGTTTAAACGTTGGCTGAGCGATGCGCAGGATGGATCCTGGCTCACGGCTGCACAGGGGATGAAAACGAAGGCGGTGAAACCTGCCAGCGAGGAGGCGAACCTGTCCGCCGTGGCAACCGCGGCGACGCTTTCACGCGAGGGGTATCAAACGATTTTAGATGAGGCGGCGTTAGAGGCATTGATTGCTCGTTTGCAACACGTTGGTTGCTTCGCCTTCGATACAGAAACCGACTCGTTGGATGTCTTATCCGCTAACTTGGTGGGGATCTCGTGCGCCGATGCGCCGGGACAAGCTTATTATATCCCATTGGCTCATGATTACCTGGATGCGCCGGCGCAGCTCGATCGTGAGTGGGTGCTGGCTCGCTTACAGCCACTATTGGAAGACGAAAAGGTCGCCAAAGTCGGGCAGAATCTGAAGTACGATATCGGCGTGATGGCGCGTCATGGCATCATCCTGCGTGGCGTGGCGTTTGACACCATGCTGGAGTCGTATGTCTTGAATAGTGTGGCCGGGCGTCACGATATGGATAGCCTGGCTGCCCGCCATCTGGATCATAAGACCATTACTTTTGAAGAGGTGGCGGGAAAAGGGAAAGGCCAACTGACCTTTAACCAAATTCCCTTGGAGCAGGCGGCCGAGTATGCGGCTGAAGATGCCGATGTGACCCTGCGCTTACACCAACGTCTCTGGCCGACGTTGGAGAGTGAGGCGGGACCTCGTCATGTCTTTTGTGACATCGATATGCCATTGGTTCCCGTACTGTCACGGATGGAGCGCACCGGGGTATTGATCGATAGCACTATCTTAGGTCAACACTCCCAGGAACTGGCGGTACGTCTGAGCGCGTTGGAACAACAGGCGCATACCTTGGCGGATGAGCCCTTCAATCTCTCTTCGACTAAACAGCTCCAGAGTATCCTGTTCGACAAACAACAGCTGCCGATTCTGAAGAAGACGCCGGGTGGCGCGCCATCAACGAATGAAGAGGTATTGGTTGAGTTAGCGGAGCAGGGATATGAGCTACCGCAGGTGATCCTGGATTACCGTACACTCGCTAAGTTGAAGAGTACTTATACCGATAAGCTGCCGCAGATGGTAAGCCCACTAACCGGACGGGTTCATACTTCTTATCATCAGGCTGTCACCGCGACGGGGCGGCTCTCTTCCAGCGATCCCAACCTGCAAAATATTCCGGTACGCAGCGACGAGGGGCGGCGTATTCGTCAGGCGTTTATCGCGCCAGCAGGCAGTAAGATCGTAGCGGCGGACTATTCTCAGATCGAATTACGTATCATGGCGCATCTGTCGGGCGATCGTGGGCTGTTGGAGGCCTTTGCGGCGGGGAAAGATATCCACCGTGCGACGGCCGCCGAAGTCTTTGGTCTGCCGTTGGAGGCGGTAACGGCCGATCAACGGCGCAGCGCCAAGGCGATTAACTTTGGCCTGATTTATGGTATGAGCGCCTTTGGGCTGGCACGCCAGTTGAATATTGGTCGTAACGAGGCTCAGCGTTACATGGATCTCTATTTCGAGCGTTATCCGGGCGTATTGGCTTATATGGAGCGGACACGTCAACAGGCGTCTGAACAAGGGTATGTCGAGACGCTAGATGGTCGGAGGCTCTATCTGCCGGAGATTAATGCGCGTAATGCGATGCGTCGCAAGGCTGCAGAACGGGCGGCGATCAACGCACCGATGCAGGGAACTGCCGCGGATATTATTAAGCGGGCGATGATCGCCGTCGATGCCTGGTTACAGCAGTCGCAGCCACAGGTACGCATGATTATGCAGGTACACGATGAATTGGTCTTCGAGGTGCCGGAGGCGCAGGTTGACGAGGTCGTCAGTCACGTTCGTACATTGATGGAGGGCAGCTTGGCGCTGGCCGTACCCTTGAAGGTTGATATCGGCTGTGGTGAAAATTGGGATCAAGCGCATTGAATGGTGTCGATTTAATCCTTTTATGTAATTTACCTACATAAAAACGCAGTTAATGCACAAAATAGCGACGTTAACGGTGTTTATTGTGTAACTAAACAACGAAAAAGTTTGCGCATACTCTAAAATGTTGTACAGTTACCGATGTAGGGTACAGAGGTAAGATGTTCTATCTTTCAGACCTTTTACTTCACGTAATCGGATTTGGCTGATTATTAGCCGCCCCAGTCAGTTATGACTGGGGCGTTTTTTTTGTAGGGAATGCCTACCCCACCCTGTGTTCTTGCCCCTTTATTCGTCCAGACCGTGGTGAGGGCGCATGGCGTATCGTTTTCCCTGTTTAACCGTGTGTTATCCCTGAGTTTTCATGTCTATTCGTGGTTATTTTGTGGAAAAATTACATAAAAAAAGCCGCTGATGCGGCTTGTGTCAGATAGCGTAATCCTAGCATGCGGTGTTATTCACCGAGACTCGACGCATCATCGCTGTCTTCGGCTTGTTGCGGTGCGATCTCGCTGAACCAGGTATCCAGCTTGTCACGCAGTTTATCGACACCGAATTTTTTCAGTGAAGAGAAAGCCTCGACTTGAATATCCCCCATGAACGGCAAGACGGCTTCGCGTACCAGATTAAGCTGTGCCTTGCGGGCTCCGGAAGCTAACTTGTCCGCTTTCGTGAGCAACAGTAACACCGGCAATCCGGCCTCGACGGCCCAAGCGATCATCTGCTGGTCAAGATCCTTCAGCGGGTGACGGATGTCCATCAGCACCACTAATCCCTTCAGACATTGACGTTGTTGTAGATATTCACCCAGAGCGCGCTGCCATTTGCGCTTCATCTCTTCCGGCACCTCGGCATAACCGTAGCCGGGTAGATCGACCAGACGCACACCATCGTCAACTTCGAACAAGTTGATGAGCTGAGTACGTCCCGGTGTTTTACTGGTGCGAGCCAAGCTCTTTTGATTGGTGAGGGTATTTAATGCGCTGGATTTCCCGGCATTAGAACGCCCGGCGAACGCGACTTCGATACCGATATCCGCAGGCAGGTGGCGAATATCTGGGGCGCTGGTGACGAAATGCGTCACATGGTAGTTATAAGTTTGACGGGCCAAGCTGGTCGTCTCCCTGTTGCTGGCAGAATAATGGTGGGAATTATAACCATAAAGGCGCGCAAGGGCGCGTAAATCCGTCACCTGTTTAGTCTGGGTGCTGTAAGACACAGGCATCTCATCATGTGCGAGATCGACGATAGCCTATGCTGAAAAAACCGTTTCATACTGTAAGGCTTTGATTTTTTACTTATTCATATTCAATTAATTACATAACTTATGTGATCTGTATCGTGGGAAGAGCGCGAGAGAACCATATTGTCGTTTACCGTCAGTAAGATAGAGTGATTACACGGTAGGGATGCCGTGAAAGGGACCTCAAGACCAGGATGGTGAGAGATCGGGTGTGTCAGGATGACGCAGCGAGATGCAGGATGCAGCCATAGGACGTGGCTTGGCAGACAGGATGTTTGTCACAGGGAAGAGGCTCGAGGATGAGCTGCCCCGTGAGGGGGCTCAAGGAAGAGAGCAGGGACGCACAAGCGCAAAGGGATAAACCGGGACGTTGTTTGCCGTTAAGGACGATGAGTGTCAATATCCTTCTGCAGAAGGTATAGAATTAAGGCGACAGTTTAGACTGTCGCCTTTTTTCTTTGCGGCCTTTCTGATAGATTCCGCCGCAGTTTTCGACATCTCTGACCAAGAGTATAAGTTATGAGTCCGGTGAATAAATCTAAGGCCGTTAAAGGCAAAAAAACACGTAAGACCCGCCAGGAGCTAGATCTGGAGGGACGTGAGCGTAAACGCCAGAAGAAGCGCCGCGGCCATAAGCCGGGTGCACGTAATAATGAGCAGAGTACCCAAGGTGGGAAGGGCGGCATACATGCCGATCGCGATCCGCGCATCGGTAGCAAAAAGCCGGTCACGTTGGTGGTCGAGCCTGGCGTCGTGAAAAGTCGGGTACAGGTTGTGAAGCAGCCAGAGACGAAGACAGTATTGACGCCGGAGGCAGAACTGGCGCGTTTGGAAAATGATCCGCGTCTGGATGCCTTGCTGGAGCGCTTGGAAGAAGGCGCGACGCTGAACAGTGAGGAGCAGCGCTATGTGGATGAGATGCTGGATCGCATCGATGAATTGATGGAAGAGTTGGGCATCGAACTGGAAGATGACGAGGAGGAAGAGAAAGACGAGGACATCATGCAGCTGCTGCGCCGCGGTAGCCCAAAAGATGCGATCTGATGCCGAATGGCGTTGATTCTGGTCATAGCCTCGTTGCTCACATGTTATCTACTGTGGTTATTGGCTAAACTATGGCGGCTGTCGCAGCGCAAAACGCGCTGGCAACGAGCCGCCATACGTTACGGTCGGCCACCGGCTTCTCCACTGCGTGCCGGCAGGAGAAAACAGAATAAGGAGTGAGCACCCATGTCGGAACAGACTATCGTCTGGGATCTGGCCCTGATCCAAAAATATAACTATTCCGGGCCACGCTATACCTCATACCCCACCGCGCTGGAGTTTAACGAAGACTTTAACGAAGCGGCTTTTCAACGTGCGGTGGTCCGTTATCCCGAGCGTGCACTATCTCTCTACGTCCATATCCCGTTCTGTCACAAGCTGTGTTATTTCTGCGGCTGCAACAAGATTGTCACTCGCCAGACGCATAAGGCAGATGAGTATCTGGATAAACTGGCATTGGAGATTGCTGCACGGGCTCCGTTGTTTGCCGGGCGTACCGTCAGTCAGTTGCATTGGGGGGGCGGAACGCCGACCTATCTCAACAAGGCGCAGATTAGTCGCCTGATGGCGTTGTTGCGTACACACTTTCATTTTGCCCCGCAGGCTGAGATTTCAATCGAGATCGATCCGCGTGAGATAGAACTGGACGTCCTCGATCATCTGCGTCATGAAGGATTTAATCGCCTCAGCATGGGGGTACAGGACTTTAATAAGACGGTACAACAGCTGGTTAACCGTGAGCAGGATGAGGCGTTCATCTTCGCCCTATTGCGTCACGCGCGGGAAATCGGCTTTACTTCGACCAATATCGATCTGATTTATGGCCTGCCGCGTCAGACCCCGGAGAGTTTCGCTTTTACCCTACAAAAGGTGATCGAGTTAAATCCCGATCGCCTAAGTATCTTTAACTACGCGCATATGCCGAAGCTCTTCGCCGCTCAGCGTAAGATTAAGGATGCCGACCTGCCCAGCGCCGATCACAAGCTGGCGATCTTGCAGCAGAGTATCGCGACCTTGACGGGGGTCGGTTACCAGTTTATCGGTATGGATCACTTTGCCCATCGGGATGATGAGCTGGCGGTGGCTCAGCGGGCCGGTAAGTTGCACCGTAATTTCCAGGGGTATACGACCCAGGGCGATAGCGATCTGCTGGGATTAGGCGTGTCGGCGATTAGTATGATCGGCGATAGTTACTCGCAGAATCTGAAGGTACTGAAGGAGTATTACGCTGCGGTTGAAGCGCAGGGTACCGCGTTATGGCGTGGATTGACCATGAGCCAAGATGATTGTATCCGCCGTGACGTGATCAAGGGGCTCATTTGTAATTTCCGCCTCGATTACGCCCCGATCGAGCAACACTATGGTATTCGCTTCGTGGACTACTTCGTCGAGGATTTGGTGCTACTTCGCCCGTTGGCTCAGGATGGGCTGGTGGAGTTGGGGGCGGATGCCATTACCGTGACGCCGCGTGGGCGTCTATTGATTCGCAATATTTGCATGTGTTTTGATGTCTATCTACGCCGTCAGGCACGGATGCAACAGTTCTCTCGTGTGATTTAAGCATCGGGCCAGAGCCGGATACCAAACAGCCCCGCATAAGCGGGGCTGTTTGGTTTAGCGTGTGTCGAGATGGTGGACGTGGTTAGACGCTCCAGAATAACAGCGCTAATAACTGGGGCGACATGATGCGCAAGAACATCGCCAGAGGATACACGGTGGCATAGGAGAGCGCGGCCGCCCCGCTCGTGGCATGCAGACCATTAGCGAAGGCGAGGGCTGGGGGATCGGTCATGGCGCCAGCCAGCATGCCGCAGAGCGTCAGGTAGTTCATCTTGATCAGTAGGCGTGCCATGATGGCTGCGGTGATCAGCGGAATGGCGGTGATCAGGATGCCATAACCAATCCAGGTGACCCCTTCGCCGTTGATCAGCGTATCGATGAAGTTACCGCCTGATTTTAGTCCGACGACCGCCAGAAACAGCACGATCCCCAGCTCGCGTAGGGCCAGGTTGGCGCTGGGTGGCATAAACCAGTACAGCTTGCCGATGCTACCGATACGGCCAAGAATGAGGGCAACGACTAACGGGCCACCGGCTAATCCTAGTTTGAGCGCCGCCGGAAATCCGGGGATAAACAATGGGATCGAACCTAGTAGTACCCCTAACCCAATACCGATAAAGACCGGTAGCATTTGCACCTGTTGCAGTTTTTGCTGCGCGTTGCCGACGATGGCGGCGACGGCATCGATCGATTGGGGGCGTCCGACCAGATTCAGGATATCACCAAACTGAAGGGTCGCATTGTTGCCCGCCACTAATTCGACCCCGGCGCGGTTGAGGCGGGAAATGACCACATCGTACTTTTGCTTCAGGTTAAGATCGCGGATCTTCTTCCCTAACACTTTCTCGTTCGTCACGACGACACGACTGACTTGGAGCTCTGTGCCGCGTGTCGACAGTGACGTATCGACCTGTTCGCCGATCACCAACCGGGCGCTCTCCAGCTCTGGTTTCTGTCCAACCAGATGAAGGAGATCGCCGATCGCTATTTGAGTCGTTGGCAACGGTACCATCAGTAGATCGCCCCGCTTGAGACGCGAGCAGACGATGGTATCGCTATTCAGGATCGGGACATCTTGAATCGATAGACCGTCCAGATTTGGATTGCGTACCATGATATTCATGGTTTGCAGCAGTTCATGATGATGGCCATTACGCGAATCGAAGTCACGCGCCTCGGCATCGACGTTGATGCGGAATAGTAAGCGTACTAACCACATCACCAAGAGGATCCCGCAAATTCCAAACGGGTAGGCCATGGCGTAGCCCATCCCCATCAGATTGATTTGGTCGGGCGCCGATCCTAAATCGGTCAGGATCTGTTGTCCGGCACCAAGCGCGGGGGTATTGGTGACCGCGCCGGAGAAAATCCCAAGGATGATGGGCAAGGGGACGTCGAACAGCTTATAGATGGCGGCGGTGATCAGGCCACTGATCGCCACCATTAAGACAGCAAAGGCGTTGAGGCGTAGCCCCGAGACGCGTAGTGATGAGAAGAACCCCGGCCCAACCTGGATGCCGATGCTGTAGACGAACAGGATTAGGCCAAACTCCTGAATAAAATGCAGCATATCGTTGTTGAGGATCAGCTGATAGCTTTGGGCGAAATGGCCGACGATAATGCCGCCGAACAACACGCCGCCGATCCCAAGGCCAACGCCGTAAATCCGCCAGTTACCGATCCATAACCCAAGTACGGCGACCAGCGATAGCATACTGACCGTTAGGGCGATATCACTCATGGACACATCCTTGATAGTAAGAAGATCCGCTATAAATCTATACGGTTATATAACCGTATGAGGACGCATGGAAAAATCACCTATTCTATTCTCACAGAATACTGCATAGGGTTATGTGCCATCAGGCACATAACCCTATGGCATGTATTGGCTATCCTAGCAGATATTCGCGCAGGCGCGGTGTAGTAAGCGGTTACGACAGGATGCCGCTACACCACAAGAAGGTATAGGGTTAGCCTAAGAGATGAAATAGCGCGGCGCATAACACGGCGGCAACGGCGGCATGTGAAGAGGGACCACCAGCCGAACTGAGTTCGGCACCGTGAGAGAGCATGGCATACAGTGAGTCGATCATCATAATTCTCCCTGAAAATGTCGTCGATCATACGCGTCGCACCGGACGTGTAAAGATCGTACTTGGCGTTTTTTTGTGCGGCGCGTGGCGTTTTTACTCAGTAATCAGCACGCCATTGACTATTCCATGCCTAATTCTTTCAGTTTACGGGTTAGCGTATTTCGTCCCCAGCCTAACAATCGCGCCGCCTCTTGCTTGTGCCCTTGGGTGTGCTGTAGCGCACAGGTTAATAGGGTACGTTCCATTTCTGGGAGCGCCTCAGCGAGCAGATCCTGCCGTCCATTCTGTAAGGCTTGCTGCGCCCACTGGCGTAGTAATAGAGGCCAATTGGCAGGGCTATCCGATGGACAGGATGTCGTGTCATGGGGTTCGCTAAGGCGCTCATTCGGGAGATCTTGGACGAGCACCTCTTGGCCGGCGGCCATGACCGTCAGCCAGCGGCAAGTATTTTCCAGTTGGCGCACGTTACCAGGCCAGGGCAGGCGTGTTAACGCCGCCTCGGCCTCGGGACTCAACACCTTAGCTTCAACGCCCAACTCGCGCGCGGCGACTTTGAGGAAGTGGCGCGCCAGGCGGGGAATATCCTCACGCCGTTCGCGTAGTGGGGGCAGGTGAATACGGATGACGTTGAGGCGGTGAAACAGATCTTCGCGAAACTTCCCCTCCTGGACCCGCACCTCCAGATGCTGGTGGGTGGCGGCGATGATGCGTACGTCGACCTTGACCGGCGCATAGCCACCAATACGGTAAAACTGACCATCGGCTAACACGCGCAGCAGGCGGGTTTGGACATCCAATGGCATGTCGCCGATCTCATCGAGAAACAGGGTACCACCATCCGCCTGTTCGAAGCGTCCCTGACGGATTTGGTTGGCGCCGGTGAAGGCTCCCTTCTCGTGGCCGAATAACTCAGACTCGATCAGATCGCGTGGGATAGCCGCCATATTCAAGGCGATAAAGGGGGCTTGGGCGCGAGGGCTATGGCGATGTAGGGCGTGAGCGACTAACTCCTTACCGGTTCCCGACTCACCGTTGATCAAGACACTGATGGAGGAGCGAGACAGTCGACCGATGATACGAAATACATCCTGCATCGCGGCAGCCTCACCGATAATATCGGTGCTAGGATCGCCCGCCGGTGTTTGGCGCGAGGGTTGTTGTTGTTCCTGATAGTGGCTGATGGCGCGCTCGACCAAGGCGACGGCCTCATCGATATCGAAAGGTTTGGGCAGATAATCGAAGGCACCCTGTTGATAGGCGCTGACGGCGGCGTCGAGATCGGAGTGGGCGGTCATAATGATGACCGGTAGCAGGGGATGGCGCTGTTTGATCTGTTGGAGCAGCGCCAGACCATCCATACCGGGCATACGAATGTCAGACAGTAGGACGTCCGGCGTCTGACTGCTGAGCGCCGTCAGTACCGCCTGGCCGTTGTCGAATGTGGTGCAGCAGAGACCGGCGCCCGTCAGCGCGCGTTCTAATACCCAGCGGATGGCACTGTCATCGTCGACGATCCAGACGAGACCCGGTTGCATTGTCATGGTGACCACCTGTTGCGTTAGGGGCGGAGGCTATTTGCGAATCGGCAAATACACCGAAAATTCGGTATGGCCTGGCCAGCTGTTAAATTCAATTTTGCCCTGATGTTGATCGATCAGGTTACGTGCAATTGACAGGCCAAGTCCGGTTCCCCCGCTACGACCGCTGACCATCGGGTAAAACAGCGTGTCTTGTAGTTGGGCGGGGATCCCGGGCCCGTCGTCTTCGATATCGATGCGCGCCGCCAGACGATAGCGTTCGCCGTGCAGGGTGATCTGAAGCGCCGTCCGTGTCCGTAGGGTAATGGTGCCACCACGCTCGCCTAGTGCCTGCAGGGCATTACGGGTGATGTTTAACAGCACCTGTTCAATCTGCTCCGGATCGTGATTAAGCTCCGGCAGACTGGGATCGTAGTCGCGCAGTAGGGTCACGTTATCGGGACATTCTAAGGACACTAACTGGCAGACGCGTTCGACCACCTGATGGATATTCTCTGTGACGCGTTGCCCTGGACGTTGTGGCCCTAAGAGGCGATCGACCAGGTTACGTAGGCGGTCGGCCTGCTCGATGATCACCTGGGTATATTCGGTCAACGCGGGGTCGGGCAGTGCTCGCGCCAGCAGTTGGGCCGCGCCGCGTAAGCCACCGAGCGGGTTCTTGATCTCATGAGCGAGTCCACGTACCAGATCGCGTGCGGCGACTTGCTGAGCGTGCTGTAACTGCTCCTGGCTGAGTCGGCGTTGGCTGTCTAAGGTAGCCAGTTCGAGCATCATCAACCCTTCGTGTAGGGGTTGGGCCGTTAACGTCATGACGTGAGGCTGGCTGTCGACCACCAACATGACTTCGTTGTCGGTAAATCCCTGTCCGCTACGGAGGCTGGCCTGCATCATGTCGATGTCTAACGACAGGTAGCTTAATAGATCCGGTAGCGGTGTGCCGAAAAGTTTACGTGGACTTTGCGCCAGTAACTGTTGGGCGGCCGGGTTGGCATAGCGGATGACCAACGCATCATCCAAGACTAATACACAGGTCATCAAGGCATTCAGCAACTGCCAGGCATCGGGTTGTTCGCGCTGAGGCGCGATGGTCGGGTCGGCCATGGGCATACTCCTGCACTATTTTGGTGCAATATGATTTTTGCACTGTAGCATGCTTTTGTTACCGAGAGGGTGGGCGGCACGCTTTTTTCCTCACCGGTCTGTGATGCATGGCGAAAAAAACCCATCCGAAGATGGGCTGAAAGTTTCCACGGCAACAAAAACAGAGACGTACTGTATGGGGTGTCTGGCCGTTGCCCGGTGCAGTGCCAGGCAACGGCACGCTGTCGCTTATACGCTGTAGTACAGTTCAAACTCAACCGGGTGCGGCGTCATGCGTACACGATCCATCTCTTCCTGGCGCAATGCGATGTAGGCATCGATGGCGTCATCGGTGAAGACACCGCCACGCGTCAGGAACTCGCGATCGCTATCCAGAGCCGCTAGGGCCTCATCCAGCGAACCGGCCACGGTCGGGATCTCTTTGGCCTCTTCCGGCGGCAGGTCATACAGGTTTTTATCCATGGCGTCGCCGGGGTGGATTTTGTTGATGATGCCGTCGAGACCGGCCATCAACAGTGCGGCGAAGCACAGGTAGGGGTTAGCCGCCGGATCCGGGAAGCGCACCTCGATGCGGCGAGCCTTCGGCGATGCCACCACCGGGATACGAATGGAGGCGGAGCGGTTGCGGGCAGAGTAGGCCAGCATCACCGGTGCCTCATAGCCCGGCACCAGACGCTTATAGGAGTTGGTGGTCGGGTTCGCTAGCGCGTTGATCGCCTTCGCGTGTTTGATCACCCCACCGATGTAGTACAGTGCCATCTCGGACAGGCCGCCGTATTTGTCACCGGCAAACAGGTTACTGCCGTTCTTGGAGAGGGACATGTGGCAGTGCATACCGGAACCGTTGTCACCAAACATCGGTTTTGGCATGAAGGTAGCGGTCTTACCAAAGGCGTGGGCGACGTTATGTACCACATACTTGTAGATCTGGATTTCGTCGGCTTTCTTGGTCATGGTGTTGAAGCGAGTAGCCACTTCGTTCTGCCCGGCAGTCGCCACCTCGTGGTGATGCGCCTCGACGACCAAACCCATCTCTTCCATGGTCAGACACATGGTAGAACGGATGTCCTGTGAGGAGTCGACCGGCGGAACCGGGAAGTAGCCGCCCTTGACGGCGGGGCGATGGCCCTTGTTACCGCCTTCATATTTGGTCGAGGAGTTCCAGGCGCCCTCGATGTCATCGATGGCGACATGGCTGCCACGGATGCTACTACCGAAGCGGATATCGTCGAACAGGAAAAATTCTGGTTCCGGCCCGAAGAGTACGGTGTCGGCGATACCAGAGGCGCGCAGGAAATCTTCGGCACGCTTGGAGATGGAACGAGGATCGCGATCATAACCCTGCATGGTTCCCGGCTCCAGGATATCGCAGCGGATGATCAGGGTCGGCTCCTCGTAGAACGGGTCGAGCACCGCCGTGGTGGCATCCGGCATTAACACCATGTCAGATTCATTGATGCCTTTCCAGCCACCGATAGAGGAGCCGTCAAACATTTTACCTTCTTCGAAGAAGTCGGCGTTTACCTGATGAGCCGGAATAGTGACGTGCTGCTCTTTACCTTTGGTGTCGGTAAAACGCAGATCGACAAATTTAACTTCGTGCTCATTCAGCATCGCTAAGATATGTTCAGCGGACATACTCTACTCCCGGTTTCTTTGGTCGCCGTGCAACGGATCACGGATGATAGAAAGTGGTTTTAGCCATCGTGACATAGTATTAGCTAGAAACGTGCCAACTTTACAAATTGCCCGGATGGCGCATAATTACCTAACTCTGACATTGTGTCAGGCGCTACCGATGGAGCTGAGTGCTCCATAACGGTGCAAAACACTTCAGCAAGCGCACAATCTTGGTGCAAGCTGTTTATTCCCGCGCCATTTAGCATCGTGAATAGGATCACAAACCGCCATTCGCAGCATTGTTTCTGCGAGAAGCTTGTGATCCTGTTTAGTCCCTCGCTTAATACGTGTACAATAGCGCGCTATTTCTAATGCCTGAGGCAAAGCTGTGATCGAAAATCTGCGTAACATCGCCATTATTGCGCACGTTGACCATGGGAAAACCACCCTGGTCGACAAACTGTTGCAACAATCCGGGACCCTGGGTGAACGTAACGACGCGACTGAGCGCGTAATGGACTCCAACGATTTGGAGAAAGAGCGTGGGATTACTATCCTCGCTAAAAACACCGCCATTAATTGGAATGGCTATCGCATCAACATCGTAGATACCCCGGGGCACGCCGACTTCGGCGGCGAGGTAGAGCGTGTGATGTCTATGGTTGACTCGGTTCTGCTGCTGGTCGACGCAATGGATGGCCCGATGCCGCAGACTCGCTTCGTTACCCAGAAGGCGTTCGCCAATGGGTTGAAGCCGATCGTGGTCATCAACAAGGTTGATCGCCCGGGCGCACGTCCGGATTGGGTCGTCGATCAGGTCTTCGATCTGTTCGTTAACCTGGGTGCTACCGACGAGCAGTTGGACTTCCCGATCGTCTACGCGTCTGCCCTGCAGGGGATCGCCGGTCTGGATCACGCCGACATGGCCGAGGATATGACTCCGCTGTTTGAGGCTATCGTCGAGCATGTTGCCGCGCCGGACGTTGACCTGGACGGTTCATTCCAGATGCAGATCTCCCAGCTGGACTACAACAACTATGTTGGGGTTATCGGCATCGGCCGCATCAAGCGCGGTAAGGTGAAGCCGAACCAGCAGATCACCATCGTCGACAGCGAAGGTAAGCGTCGTAACGGTAAGATCGGCCAGGTTCTGGGCCATCTGGGCCTGCAGCGCATCGAGACCGATGTGGCCGAAGCGGGTGACATCGTTGCAGTTACCGGTCTGGGCGATCTGAACATCTCTGATACGCTGTGCGATCCGAACAACGTCGAAGCGTTGCCGGCGCTGACTGTCGATGAGCCGACCGTTAGCATGTACTTCTGCGTTAACACCTCACCGTTCTGCGGTAAAGAAGGTAAGTTCGTGACCTCCCGCCAGATCCTGGAGCGTCTGCAGAAGGAACTGGTACACAACGTGGCACTGCGTGTGGAAGAGACGCCTGACCCGGATGCCTTCCGTGTTTCTGGTCGTGGTGAGCTGCATCTGTCCGTGCTGATCGAAAACATGCGTCGTGAAGGCTATGAACTGGCCGTATCTCGTCCGAAGGTTATCTATCGTGAGATCGATGGCCGCATGCAGGAGCCGTTCGAGCAGGTTACTCTGGACATCGAAGAGCAGCATCAGGGCTCTGTGATGGAAGCACTGGGTATCCGTAAGGGTGAGATCCGTGACATGTCCCCGGATGGTAAGGGTCGTGTTCGCCTGGATTACATCATCCCTAGCCGTGGCTTGATCGGTTTCCGTACCGACTTCATGACCATGACCTCTGGTACCGGTCTGCTGTACTCTACCTTCAGTCACTACGACGACGTCCGTCCGGGTGAAATCGGCCAGCGTCAGAACGGCGTGCTGATCTCTAACGGCCAGGGCAAGGCTGTCGCCTATGCGCTGTATAGCCTGCAGGATCGCGGTAAGCTGTTCCTCGGTCATGGTGCGGAAGTGTATGAAGGCCAGATCATCGGTATTCACAGCCGCTCTAACGACCTGACCGTTAACTGCCTGACTGGTAAGAAGCTGACCAACATGCGTGCCTCCGGTACCGATGAGGCGACCACCCTGTCTCCGCCGATCAAAATGACCCTGGAGCAGGCGCTGGAATTCATCGATGATGACGAACTGGTCGAAGTGACGCCGCATTCTGTACGTCTGCGTAAACGTCACCTGACCGAGAACGATCGTCGCCGCGCTAACCGTGGCCCGCGTGACTAATCGTCTCGTTTGAGTGTTTGAGAAAAGGGCACCGTGTGGGTGCCCTTTTTTATGGTTGCGAGGATCCCACCTCGCTAAAATGGGAACGCGCGTTTTTTCTTCTACGTATCCCTTTCTGCTTTTCTCCCTTTCTGTCTGTTCGCTCACCGTTTTTCCGTCTACAGTGGAGACTCTCACGCCAATAAGCTGAAATCGGGAGCTGCACATGTTGTATATCTTTGATTTGGGTAACGTGATCGTCGATATCGACTTCCAGCGGGTGTTGGGGGTCTGGAGTCGCTACAGCGGGGCGCCGTTGGCGACGCTGAGCAAGCGTTTTACGATGGGAGAGACGTTTCGCCAGCATGAGCGAGGCGAGATCGATGATGAAACCTTCGCTCGACGCCTGTGTGCAGAGATGGGGATCTCACTGAGTTTTGCCCAGTTCGAGTTGGGGTGGCAGGCGATCTTTGTCGCGCTCCGTCCAGAGGTGATCGCCATCATGCAGCGGTTGCGCACTCAGGGGGAGCGGGTGGTTGTACTCTCTAATACCAATCGCCTGCATACTCACTTCTGGCCTAAGCACTACCCGCAAGTCGCGGCCGCCTGCGATCGGATGTATTTGTCGCAGGACTTGGGGATGCGTAAACCAGAGGCCGAGATTTACCGTTATGTCCTCGAACAGGAGCGAGCGACGGCGGCGCAGACGGTATTCTTCGATGATAATCACGATAACATTGCGGCGGCGCAGGTGCTGGGTATCCGTGCCATTCAGGTGGATGACCGGCAGGTTATCCCGGCCTACTTTGCGCATGAGCCGTAATGGCTTCTGGGAGAGGGCATGCCCGTTTCTTGGCATAATGACTGGCTTCCTCCGTGACGGTAGGAAGGATTGACCCGTGTCGGACGGGGATGACTGATAGGAGTGGCTATGGCGCCCTTTTCCTTAAAACACCTGAAAGGTGGGTTCTGCTTCGCCCAGATACTGTGGCGGCGGGTCGATGAAGATCGTATGACGATGGTGGCGGGGTCGTTGGCCTACGTCTCGTTACTCTCATTGGTACCGCTGGTGACGGTAGTGTTCTCCCTGTTCACCGCCTTTCCGATGTTCGCCAGCGTTTCCGATCAGTTGAAGCATTTTATCTTTACCAACTTCGTACCCGCGGCCGGCGATGTGGTGCAATCCTATCTGGAACAGTTTGTTGCGAATTCGAGTAAGATGACCGCCCTGGGTATTATCGGTCTGATCGTCACCGCACTGCTGCTGATCTCGTCGGTGGATGGGGCGTTGAACCATATCTGGCGCAGCGAACGTAAGCGCGCCATCGTATATTCATTCGCGGTCTATTGGATGATCCTTACCCTGGGGCCGCTGCTCGTCGGTGCCAGCATGGGGATCAGCACCTACCTATTATCGCTACGCTGGCTGGCCGATAGCCGTGTTTACTCCCTCGTCGATCAGTTACTACGTTTATTCCCGTTGCTGTTGTCATGCGTCAGCTTCTGGTTATTGTATTGCATCGTCCCGACACAGCGGGTGCCGCTGCGTGATGCACTGATAGGTGCGTTGGTGGCTGGCGGTTTGTTTGAGCTGGGGAAGAAGGCTTTTGCGTTGTATATCACCGCCTTTCCATCATATCAGCTGATCTATGGTGTATTGGCGGTGATCCCGATGTTGTTCGTCTGGGTATATTGGAGCTGGTGTATCGTTCTGCTCGGTGCAGAGATCACCGTGGCCATCGGCGACTTTCGCACCCATCGTCAGCAAGCGAGAGGATTACAGCAGACGCTAAAATCCCATCATGAGTAAGGAGTCAGAGGAATAATGATTGCGTTAATTCAGCGCGTGACCCGCGCCAGCGTAACGGTGGAACAGCAGATTGTCGGCGAGATCGGTGCGGGGCTGCTGGTATTGTTGGGCGTGGAGAAGGATGACGATCAGCAAAAGGCGAAGCGTTTGTCTGATAAGGTGTTGGGATATCGTATTTTTAGCGATGAGAATGACAAGATGAATCTCAACGTGCAACAGGCCGGCGGCAGTGTCTTGGTCGTCTCCCAGTTTACGCTTGCGGCCGACACCCAGAAGGGGATGCGTCCCAGCTTTTCCCGTGGCGCGGTGCCAGATGAGGCCGAGCGGTTATATGACTATTTTACGGCGTGCTGCCGTGCCAGTGGCGTTGCTACGGAGACCGGGCGTTTTGCCGCCGATATGCAGGTAGAACTGCTTAATGATGGGCCGGTCACCTTCTGGCTGCAGGTCTAGCCAGTCACCCTGTGCGGCGTCGAGCAGTACGCCGCCACACAGGGGGCCGAGTTACGACTCTGTCTGGATACCGACTCGCTTGTCGCGTAGCATCCGTACGACTAACCACAGCCATAGCAATCCGCTGAGCAGATTGAACAGATTGAAGGCACCGTTACCACTGAGCAGCCAGGCGTGTTTTCCCACCTCGATACCCAATGTGTAGATCAACATACTGATCATCCCCATGGCGGCGGAGACTGTCCCCTTACTCATCTCGCTGGAGAAGAGCGTGAGGCGATACAGACCGGCGTTGGCTAGGCCGATACCGAAAGCGTATAGGCTGAGCCCCGCCATCATCCACAGATAGGCGTGGGGGCTATAGAGCGTCGCGACGGCGGCGATGGTCAGCCCGCCGACCATCGGCCAGGCGCCTAGCTGAATCAAGCGGCGTACTGGGCGCCGCCCACTCAGGCGAGCCAGCGTAAAGTTACCCAGGATCAGCATGCCGAAGATCGGCACCTGCAACAGGCCGTAGTCATAACTACTTAGCCCTTCACCACTGATGATGATCACCGGTGACTGCGCTATCCAGGTCAGTAGTGGCAGGCTGGCAAAACCACACGCCAGCGCACCGCAGAGGAAACGCCCATTCTTCAATACCAATGCGTAGTCATGACCTAGCGCGGGCAGTGACAGTTTTTCCCCACGGCGGGTGGCCGTTTCCGGCATGGCCTTATATAGTCCGATAAAGGCGATCAGCGCCAGGACGGCGAACAGGATAAACATGCTTTCCCAGGGCAGGACATGTACCCAAGCCGCGCCCGCCAATGGACCGAGCAGTGGCGCGATCAGGGCAACGTTGGCCATCAGGGCGGTGATCTTGATACATACCGACTCCTCGAACGACTCTTGGATGGCGGCATAGCCGACGGCCCCGATGAAGCACAGGCTGATCCCTTGCAGGAAACGCAGCAGTGTAAATTGTTCGATACTGTCGGTGAACAGGATGGCCAGACAGGTGACAGCGAAATAGAGGGTGCCGGTCAGCATCACCGGACGCCGACCGATACGGTCAGAGAGTGGGCCGAGTAGCCATTGCAAGAACATGCCGCCAGCGAGGTAAGCCGTCATGGAGGTGGGAACCCAGCTGTCATCGACGCCGAAAGTTTGTACTACCGAAAGCATTCCGGGTTGGATCATATCGTTTCCGATATAAGTCGCGAACTCGTATAACACCAGACAGAGTGGAAAGAGCAACGCGCGTCGGCCGAGGCGGCGCGTAGGAGAAGAACGGTTTTGTTGCATAGTATTGGTCGCTAAAAGGGAAAGCAGTCAGACCCAGCGGGATCGCCTGTGAAATAGCGGCTGGTAGGGCTGGTTATTCTGCCGTCAGTGAGCGTACTTGGCAACAGCCGTTCGTGCGTTAGCGCGCGATCGCCCACAGCGGATCAACGCTGCGGGCGGTGTATTAGGCCGTGCGTTTTTGCCAGGCAACGGATTGTAGGCGGGCATCCAGCTCCGTGTGAGCCACATGATTGGTATAGTTGCTCATCACTTTTTGCGCCAGACATAAGATGACGTCAAGGATGTGGCGGCGCGTAAAACCGGCGGCAAGGAAAGCCTCGAGGGTCGCCTCATCGACTTCTCCCCGTTGGCGTACCATGGCCAAGGTGAAAGTGCGTAATGCCTCCAGACGCGCGTTAGGCAGCGGAGTCTCATTGCGCAGAGCATCATTGATCGCCTCATCGACTTTCATCGCTCTGGCGATCAGGGTATGTGCCGGTACACAGTAGTGGCAGCGATGTTCGACATTAATGGTCTGCCAGACTACGGTTTTTTCTTCATCATCGAAGCTGCTGTGGAGGAAAAGATGATGCAGCGTCTGGTAACCGGCTAGCAGTTGTGGCGACTCCGCCATGATGGCATGGAGTGCGGGAAGGCCGCCATTGTTGCGCTTACTTTGCTGCAGTAGCTCCCGACTCTCGGGTGGCGCGTTGGTCTCATCGTATTTTTCAAATGTCAGCATCATGTGTTTCCCTGGTGTGATGGGAGATGCCTCGCATTGGGGCGAGGAGCCTCGTGGTTAAATTTCACTCTAGATATTTTTGAACGATCATTCAAGTTTGTTTTTTGAATAAACGTTCAAAAAAGTGCGCTACAATGAAGAAAATAAAACGGATGGTTAGGCGGTGATATGGCGCGACCTCTACAACATGATCGTGATGAGGCGCTGCAACAGGCCGTGATCCTGTTCTGGCGTCAAGGCTATTTTGCGACATCGATGAAAGATATTGAGCGGGCACTGAATATGCGCCCCGGTAGTATTTACGCTTCGTTTGGCAGTAAAGAGGTGCTGTTTACGCGCGCGTTAGCCTGTTATACCCAGCAGCAGATCGCCGCCTATGAGGCATTACTCATCGCTCATGGCGATCCGTTTGCGGCCACGGTGGATTTTCTCCAACAGTTTGGCCAGCCCATTCCTGCATCGATCCCCTCGGCTGTCTGTTTCTTAGTGAAGAGTCTGCTGGAGGTAGAGGGGCAACAGGATGATAGCCTCGCCTCACAGGTACGCTTACACCTGGCAGCGATGGAGGCGGCGTTTTATCGCGCCTTTCTTCCTGTGCTGACGGAGCCGCAGGCTCGACAGTTGGCGCAGTGGTTGCAGAAAGAGGTGATCGGTATTCGTATCATGGCATCACAACTCGGTGATTCGCCCGCCTTGGCGCGGCTGGTGGCTGAGAGTGTTAAGACGTTGCAGCGTTGGCCGCGCAGCGATAGTTGATGAACGCCCGCAGCTCTCGCCCCCTGCGAGGGCACGATTGGCGGGGTCTGCTTGAATATCTCTCATCCCTCCTTGTCATTTCTTCATGAGTAAAATGCATTTTGCGGTTGACGAATCCATCGACTTACGGCAACTTCTATTTAGACGTCTAAACGTATAGATGTTTAATTTTGGCGTGCGGTGGAGCGCACAGGGCAGCGAGCATAAGGATGATCGGGATGAGTTTTTTTCACGCAAGCCAGCATGATGCGCTAAACCAGAGCCTGGCCGAGTTGCAGGGTAGGATCCAGGTTTCCTTTGAGTTTTTTCCCCCCCGTACGCCGGAGATGGAGCAGACACTCTGGCAATCCATCGATCGACTCAGCACCTTGAAGCCCGCGTTTATCTCGGTGACCTATGGCGCAAATTCCGGTGAGCGCGATCGTACTCACTCGGTGATCAAGGGCATCAAGGAGCGTACCGGGCTAGAGGCTGCTCCCCATCTGACTTGCGTCGATGCCAGCCGTGAGGCGTTACGTGCCATCGCCCGAGATTACTGGCAGAGTGGTATCCGTCATATTGTGGCGTTACGCGGTGATTTGGCAGCGGGGGCGGGGCGCCCCGAGATGTATGCCAGCGATCTGGTGGCGTTATTGCGCGAGGTGGCGGACTTCGATATCTCGGTTGCCGCGTATCCCGAGGTTCACCCGGAGGCGAAGAGTGCCCAGGCCGATCTGTTGAATCTTAAGCGTAAGATTGATGCGGGAGCCAATCGAGCGATCACCCAATTTTTCTTTGATGTGGAAAGCTATCTACGCTTTCGCGATCGTTGTGCGGCGGCGGGGATCGAGGCTGAGATTGTGCCGGGGATCCTGCCGGTTTCAAACTTTGGGCAACTTCAGCGTTTCGCTGCACTGACCAACGTGCGAGTACCGCAATGGATGATGGCGATGTTCGATGGCTTGGAGAATGATGTGGAGACACGCAAGCTGGTGGGGGCGAATATTGCCATGGATATGGTTAAGCTACTCTGCCGTGAAGGGGTGAAGGATTTCCATTTCTACACCTTAAACCGCGCGGAGCTGAGCTATGCTATCTGCCATACCCTGGGGGTACGACCGCAAGCCTAAAGGATGGTAGAACCGTACGACGTGTTTGACGAGTCCTGATATCGGTTGACCGTTTTTTGTCTGTAAAATGCCTGATGAACATCATCGGGCGTTTTATATTTCAGGGCCTGATGTGGTCGCTCATAACGCTATTCAGGACAGGTCAGTTGTTAGCAAAAGCCCGCCTAAGCGGGCTTTTTCGTGCCGTAATCTTCGGCCCATACTAGCCGGTGTTACGCATCCCAGCGGCAACGCCAGCGATGGTAACCATCAGCGCTTGTTCGACGTTTGCGTCCGGCGTCTCTTGTTGGCGTGAGCGATGCAGCAGCTCGGCCTGCAAGACGTTGAGTGGATCGGTATAGACGTTACGTAGGGCGATAGATTCGGCGGCCCAAGGAAGATCGGCCATCAGATGGTCGGTGTTGGCGATGGCCAGTACCGCCTGGATATCGCGTTGTACCTGCTGGCGCAGATCGTTCCCCAATGGCCACAGGGCCGGATCGACCAGGCGTTGATCATAGTACTCCGCCAGCCACAGATCGGATTTAGCGAACACCATCTCGAGCATATCGATACGCGTGGTGAAGAACGGCCAGTCACGGTACATGTTCTCTAGTGTGTCCCGCTTGCCCTGATCCATCGCCTCGGACAATGCGGCGCCGGCACCGAGCCAGGCTGGTAGCATCAGGCGATTTTGTGTCCAGGCGAAGATCCAGGGGATGGCTCGCAGGCTCTCGACCCCTCCGGTAGGACGGCGCTTGGCAGGGCGAGAGCCCAGTGGGAGTTTGCCCAGCTCCAGCTCCGGTGTGGCCGAGCGGAAATAGGGAACGAAGTCGGGGTTCTCGCGCACATAGCGGCGGTAGAGCGCACAGGAGGTTTGTGATAGCTCATCCATGATATCGCGCCAAGCCTGCTTCGGCGCTGGCGGCGGCAGTAGGTTAGCCTCCAGAATGGCGCTGGTATACAGCGTCAGGCTACTGACCGCGATCTCGGGTAAGCCGAGCTTAAAGCGGATCATCTCCCCTTGCTCGGTGACACGCAGGCCCCCCTTCAGGCTGCCCGGCGGTTGGGAGAGCAGGGCATCGTGTGCCGGTGCGCCGCCACGGCCGATAGAGCCGCCACGACCATGAAATAGGGTCAGGGCGATCCCCGCCTGGTCGCAGACGCGCACCAGTGCCTCTTGCGCACGGTATTGAGCCCAGGAGGCGGCCATCACCCCGGCATCCTTGGCGGAGTCGGAGTAACCGATCATCACCATCTGCTTGCCTTGGATGAAGCCGCGATACCAGTCGATGCTGAGCAGTTGGCTCATCACCGCCTCGGCATTGTTCAGATCATCGAGCGTTTCAAACAGCGGCGCTACCGGTAGGTTGAAGGGACAGCCGGCTTCTTTCAGGAGTAGGTGTACCGCTAAGACATCCGAAGGCGTACGTGCCATGGAGATGACGTAGGCGGCGATGGCGCCAGCCGGTGCCTCGGCGATGACCTGACAGGTATCGAAGACTTCCTTGGTCTCTGGCGACGGTGTCCAATGGCGTGGCACCAATGGACGTTTGGAGTTCAGTTCACGCAGCAGGAAGGCCTGCTTGTCTGCCTCGGACCAGGTTTCATAGTCGCCTAGGCCTAAGTAACGCGTCAGCTCGGCGATGGCCTCGGTGTGGCGTGTGCTCTCCTGGCGGATATCGATACGTACCAGCGGGACGCCGAAACAATGAACCCGGCGTAGGGTATCCAGCAGCTGCCCGTTGGCGATGATCCCCATCCCGCAGGCCATAAGCGAGCGGTAGCAGGTGTGTAGCGGTTGCCACAATTGGTCGTTGCTGATCAGTAGATCGTTGGGGCGTGGCGGATGCTCGCCGCGCAGGCGGGCATCGAGGTAGGTCTGCGTATCGATCAACTGACGGCGCAGACGTTTTAAGACCTCACGATAAGGCTCTTGCGCCTCCTCACCAGCCAGCACGCGCAGCTCCGGGGTGCAGACCGTCATGGAGAGTTCCGATACCAACACCTGGACGTCGCGCAGGAATAGCTCGGCGGCTTTCCAACGGCTGAGCAACAGGGCACGGCGTGTCACCTCGGCGGTGACATTGGGGTTACCGTCACGGTCGCCGCCCATCCAAGCGGTGAAGCGTACGGGTACGGCCTCGACGGGGAGCTGGTAACCGAGCGCTTTTTCTAATTGCTCGTTGAATTCGCGCAGAAAGGCGGGGACACCTTCCCACAGGCTATTTTCGACGACGGCATAGCCCCATTTGGCTTCATCGATCGGCGTGGGGCGATTCTTTCGAATTTCGTCGGTATGCCAAGACTGTGCGACCAATTGGCGCAGGCGACGCATGATCTGATTGCGTTCGTAGTCGGCCAGATCGTCATGGTCCAACTGACTGAGGCAGGTATTCACCTCGACCAGCTTATGGATCAGTGTCCGGCGGGTGATCTCGGTCGGATGCGCGGTCAGGACCAGCTCGATCGAGAGATTGTCGACGGCCTGGCGGATCTGAGTCTCGTCCAGGTTCTTCTTCTTCAACCGGGTGAATAATTGTGAGAGGGCATCGGGGTTGCTGGCCGCCTCGCCATGGGGAGAGATACGATGGTATTGCTCCGCGACGTTAGCCAGATTGAGGAACTGGCTAAAGGCCCTTGCCACTGGCAACAGTTCATCGTTAGACAGGTTTTGCAGTGTGTTCAGCAACGCCTGGCGGCTGGCTTCATTGCCAGCACGTGACGACTTGGACAGCCTGCGGATGGTTTCGACGCGATCCAGGATCTGTTCACCCAGTGCGTCTTTGATAGTATCGCCCAGCAGCTTGCCCAACATGCTGACATTGCCACGCATCGCCGAATATTGCTCATTCATAGAACCACTGCCCCTCCCAAGACGTAAATTTCTTTCACCCGGAAATTGTAGAGTGTCTCTTTATAAAGCCACGTTCCGTCTTCTGCGTCAATTGACACAATTTCTTGCCAAAATACACAATTTAGCGGCGTTAACTGAAATTTAATTACGGCATGACCTGAATGGGTCTATTTGATAACAGTTACATTGCAAATGTTGCCGCGTCATCGTTTGCTAACGCAGTTAACGGCCCATTTAGGGCCGACAAAAGTGATGAATCAACTGCATCAACAGCGTGCGCGTTGGCAAAATAAAATCCGTTGCCAGGTACTCATCCGGCTGATGCGCTTGTTCAATCGAGCCAGGACCGAGCACCAGAGTTGGACAGATCTCCTGTAGGAACGGGGCTTCGGTGCAATAGTTGACGACCTCGGCACGCTCGCCTAGCAATTTTTCTATTGTCTGTACCAGCGGGGCATGACGTGGACACTCGTAGCCGGGGATCGGCGGATGCAACGATTCGATGCGTAACCGTCCGGGCCACTGGCGGACGATGGGATCCAGGGCCTGAGTGAGTAGTTCATTGAGGTCGTTAAGCGTCATCCCCGGCAGGGGGCGCATATCCAGATGGAGTTCACAGCAGGCACAGATACGGTTAGCGGCGTCACCGCCATGGATATGCCCCAGGTTTATCGTCGGGTAGGGAATGTTAAACGCCGGATTATGGTAACGCTGTTGTAGCGTATTGCGCAGCGTCAGTAGCTGGCCGATGGCATCATGCATGATCTCGATGGCGTTGATGCCACGAGCCGGATCGCTGGAGTGACCGGATTGACCGGTGATACGAATAGCCTCCGAGAGGTGACCTTTATGTGCTCGGATCGGTTTGAGGGAGGTCGGTTCGCCGATAATGCAGCAGGCGGGGCGTAGCGCCGTATTCGCCGCGAAATAGCGAGCCCCGGCCATTGAGGTTTCTTCATCCGCCGTTGCCAGAATATACAGCGGTTTCGCCAATTTATGCAGTTCGATATCTCGTAATGCATCGAGGATAAAGGCGAAGAAGCCCTTCATATCGGCGGTGCCAAGGCCATATAGTTTATTATCCTGTTCGCTGAGGGTGAAGGGATCGCGCGTCCAGCGCCCCTCGTCGAAGGGGACCGTATCCGTATGCCCTGCGAGCATTAGCCCATCAGGCCCTTGGCCATAGCTAGCTAACAGATTGAATTTCTTTCTTGTTCCTGGAACGGGCTGAACTTCGACCCGGAATCCCATATCGCTCAACCAACCTGCCAACAGATTGATTAATCGTTCATTACTCTGATCCAGTGCCGCATCGTTGGCACTGATGGATGGCGTGGCGATAAGCGCACGGTATAGCTCGATAAATGAGGGTAATTGCGTATTCAATGTTGACAGCCTCCGCTGGGGATAGTATCAATATTCATGCATTTATTTTGAATAAAAATACACTTAAAGCTTGTTTGAAAGAAACAGACAGGGAAGCCCGGATGCCGGCATGGCTGCGGGGCTAACGGGATGAACGACGAGGCGCAGAGGGAGATCGGCGTCTCGCCCGCTATCCATAGTTAACCAAGAGAGGCTATCGCAGCAATGTCTAACATCCCAACGACCTTAAGAGCATTAGTCGTCGGCGCCAGCGGTTATACCGGTGCCGAATTGGCCGCCTACCTACAGCGTCATCCCTATATCACCATAGCCGGTTTGATCGTCTCGGCGCAAAGTGTTGATGGTGGTAAGCGCTTATCCGATCTGCATCCTCGCCTAAAAGGCGTGGTCGACCAACGGCTTATTGCCAGTGATGATATGGCCTCTTTGGCTGAGCTGGCGGATGTGGTCTTCCTGGCGACGGATCATGCCGTGAGTCATCAATTAGCCCCGCAGTTTCTCGCTGCGGGTTGTACGGTCTTCGATCTCTCGGGTGCGTATCGGGTAAATCAGGCGGCGTTTTATTCGCAATATTACGGTTTTACTCATCAATATCCTGAATGGTTAGCCCAGGCGGTCTATGGCCTCGCGGAGTGGCAGGCTGACGCGCTACGTTCGGCGCAGCTGATCGCCTTGCCGGGCTGCTATCCCACGGCGGCACAACTGGCACTTAAGCCTTTGCTGGCTGCCGGTTTGGTTGATACGACGCAGTGGCCGGTGATCAATGCCGTCAGCGGGGTGAGTGGTGCCGGACGCAAGGCCAGCCTGAACAACAGCTTTTGTGAGGTGAGCCTGCAACCGTATGGCCTATTCACCCATCGTCATCAGCCAGAGATCGCGGCGCATCTGGGAATACCGGTTATTTTCACCCCCCATCTGGGGAACTTCCCGCGTGGGATCTTAGCGACCATCCACCTGCGGGTGAAAAGCGGCGTCGATGCGGCGGAGATCGCTACGGCGTTCTATCGCGCTTATCAGGAACAGCCGCTGGTGCGCCTAAATACAGAGACGTTGCCATCGGTTGGGGCGGTGGCTGGCACGCCCTATTGCGATATAGGTTTCGCCTTACAGGGTGAGCATCTGATCGTGATCGCCGCCGAAGACAACCTGTTAAAAGGGGCAGCAGCCCAGGCAGTGCAGTGCATGAATCTACGCTTTGGCTTTCAGCAGACTTGCGCCCTGCTTTAATTCAAACCAGTTGGAGAGACAGAGGCAGCTATGGATCCATTAATCATTAAACTCGGCGGTGTGTTACTCGATAACCCTCAGGCGATGGAACGCCTTTTCCAGGCGTTGCTACGCTATCGCCGTACTGACCAGCGTCCGATCATCATCGTTCACGGCGGCGGCTGTCTGGTGGATGAGTTGATGGCGCGTCTGCAACTCCCCGTAGAGAAAAGAAATGGTCTACGTGTCACGCCCGCCGATCAGATCGGCATCATCAGCGGTGCATTGGCGGGGACGGCGAATAAGACCCTACAAGCCTGCGCCATTGCCCACGGTTTGCCCGCCTTGGGCTTATCGCTGGCAGACGGCGATATGGTACGGGTCACGCTCCTGGATGAGGCGCTCGGTCATGTGGGTGCGGCGCAGCCGGGATCGCCACAGTGGGTGCGTCAGCTATTGGCGGCGGGGTTCCTGCCGATCGTTAGCTCTATCGGCATCAGTGCCGACGGTATGGTGTTGAATGTTAATGCCGATCAGGCTGCGACGGCGTTGGCCGCAACCTTACAGGCCGATCTACTATTGCTCTCTGATGTCAGCGGCATCCTTGACGGCAAGGGGCAACGTATCGCCGAACTGAGCGCGACGAAGGTACAGCAGCTGATCGCACAAGGCATCATCACCGATGGCATGGTGGTGAAAGTGAATGCCGCACTTGAAGCCGCGCAGACGCTAGGGCGGGCCGTCGATATCGCCGGCTGGCGTTGCGCCGAAAAATTACCGGCCCTGTTTAATGGCGAGGCCGTCGGTACACGTATTTACGCCTAACACAAACACAACGACATGATTCGGTTGAACACAAGGAAAATAACTATGGCAACCCCAACTATTAGCAAAATCGTTCTGGCTTATTCCGGTGGTTTAGATACCTCCGCCATTATCCCGTGGCTAAAAGAGAACTACGGGGAGTGCGAGGTCATCGCCTTCGTCGCGGATATCGGCCAGGAGCGTGAGGATCTGGTGGGCATCGAGCAGAAGGCGCTGCGTTCTGGCGCCTCGGCCTGCTATGTGGTGGATCTGCGTGAAACCTTCATCAAGGAGTATGTTTATCCGGTACTGAAGAGTGGCGCGTTGTATGAAGGGAGCTATCTGCTGGGAACCTCAATGGCTCGCCCGTTGATCGCTAAAGCTCAGGTCGAGTTGGCCCTGGAGCTCGGCGCCGATGCACTGTGCCACGGTGCGACCGGTAAGGGTAATGATCAGGTACGCTTCGAGACGACCTATACCGCGCTCGCGCCGCAACTGCAGGTGGTGGCGCCGTGGCGTGAGTGGGATCTGCGTTCGCGTGAGGCTCTGCTCGATTATCTGAAGGTGCGCGACATTCCGACGACGGCTACTCTGGAGAAGATCTACAGCCGTGACGCTAACGCCTGGCACATTTCTACCGAAGGTGGGGTGTTGGAGAGCCCGTGGAATGCCGCGAATCAGGATTGCTGGGTCTGGACCACGGCGCCGGAGGAGGCACCGGATCAGCCAGAGTTGGTCACCGTCGGTGTCGAGCGGGGCGAGGTGGTGTCGGTCAATGGTGTGATGATGACCCCCTTCGGCTGCTTGCAGACGCTGAACGAGATCGGTGCTCGTCATGGTGTGGGACGTATCGATATCGTGGAAAACCGTCTGGTCGGTATCAAGTCACGCGGCTGCTATGAAACCCCCGGGGGCACCATCATGATGGCGGCGCTACGCGGTGTGGAGCAACTGGTTTTGGATCGCGATAGCTTCCAGTGGCGTGAGAAGTTGGGCCAGGAGATGTCTTATGTCGTGTATGACGGGCGTTGGTTCGCTCCGTTACGCCAGTCGTTACAGGCAGCGGCTGACGCCTTGGCCGAGGCGGTCAGCGGTGAGGTAGTGATTAAGCTATATAAAGGTCAGGCGACGGCGATCCAGAAGAAATCGGCTAACAGCTTGTATAACGAAGCCTTTGCAACCTTCGGTGAGGATGACGTTTACGATCACAGCCATGCTGGCGGTTTTATCCGCTTATTCTCTCTGTCATCGCGTATTCGGGCGTTGAACAGCGCCAAATAATCGGCGCGAGCCAGCGAGGTCATAGGTGGGCCAAAGGGTGGCCCGTCGATGAGGTATTCACAGTACGGAGCAGGCACGATGGCACTTTGGGGTGGGCGTTTTAGCCAAGCAGCAGATCAACGGTTTAAACAATTCAATGACTCTTTGCGTTTCGATTATCGTTTAGCAGAGCAAGATATCATCGGCTCCCTGGCGTGGTCACGAGCGTTGGTCGATGTCGGCGTGTTGACGCAGCAAGAGCAGCAGACATTGGCCCAGGCGCTGGCAGCCCTGTTAGAGGAGGTGCGCGCCGAGCCACAGACGATGCTACACAGTGATGCCGAGGATATTCACAGTTGGGTGGAGCAGCAACTGATCGGGAAAGTCGGTGATCTCGGGAAGAAGCTGCATACCGGTCGCAGTCGTAACGATCAGGTCGCGACCGATCTTAAACTGTGGTGCAAGGCGCAGGGGGCGCTGTTGTGTCAGGCATTGCAGGCGCTACAGCAGGCGTTGATCAGCTGCGCGGAGCAACATCAGGATGCAGTGATGCCGGGTTATACCCATTTGCAGCGTGCCCAGCCGATCACCTTTGCACACTGGTGTCTGGCCTATGTGGAGATGCTGGCGCGTGACGAAAGTCGGTTGGCGGATGCGTTGCGCCGCTTAGATAGCAGCCCATTGGGGTGCGGGGCTTTGGCTGGTACCGCTTATCCCATCGATCGTGAGCAGTTGGCGGGCTGGTTAGGGTTCGCGGCGGCGACGCGTAATAGCCTGGACAGTGTCTCCGATCGTGATCATGTCCTCGAGTTGCTATCTACCGCGGCCATCAGCATGGTACATCTGTCGCGCTTTGCGGAAGATCTGATCTTCTTTAACAGTGGTGAGGCTGGCTTCATCGAGCTGTCGGATCGGGTGACTTCCGGCTCGTCGCTGATGCCACAGAAGAAGAATCCCGATGCTTTGGAGTTGATCCGGGGGAAATGTGGTCGGGTGCAGGGTGCGTTGAGCGGCATGATGATGACCCTAAAAGGCTTACCCTTGGCTTATAACAAAGATATGCAGGAGGACAAGGAAGGATTGTTTGATGCCCTCGATACTTGGCTCGACTGTCTGCATATGGCGGGCTTGGTGTTAGTCGATCTGCAGGTAAAACGTCCGCGTTGTACCGAGGCGGCGCAGCAAGGTTATGCGAATGCCACGGAGCTGGCAGATTACTTAGTCGCCAAGGGGGTGCCATTCCGTGAGGCACATCATATCGTCGGTGAGGTGGTGGTGGCGGCCCTGGCGCAGGGTAAACCGTTGGAGGCCTTGCCGCTGGCGACGCTGCAAGCCTTTAGCCCGGTCATCGGCGAGGATGTTTATGCAACGTTAGCGTTGGCGTCGTGTCTGGCTAAGCGTTGCGCCCGTGGTGGCGTGGCACCACAGCAGGTGGCGCAAGCCATTGCCGAGGCACAGCGCCGTTTAGGGTGAGACTCCGTGTCGTGAGAATGAGCGGCTCCTGAGGGTGCCGCTCGATCATTGAGGCGGTGGATCTTTATCCTGAACTCACTACTCTCCGGGGCAACGTAGGCAGCGTTCGATCTCGTCATCACCGAGGTGTAGTTGGCTTTGCAGGTCGCGCAGGGCGGTACGCAGCCCCTCTTCGATCACCGGATGGTAGAACGGCATATCCAACATCTGGTCGATAGTCAGTTGCTGCTGGTGGGCCCAGGCGAGCAGATGGGCGAGGTGCTCTGCATCCGGGCCAATCATCTCGGCCCCAAGGAAACGACCACTGCCTTGCTCGCCGTATACGTGTAACAACCCTTGGTTACGTAGCATCACGCGGGAACGGCCCTGATCCTCAAAGGAGACTTCGCCGACGGCGAAGCAACCGCAGGCACCATATTTTTCGTTCAGCTCACGGAACGTAGCACCGACCATGGCGATCTGCGGATCGGAAAAGACCACCGAAAGCGGGCTACGGCGCAGGCCGGGGCGGATTTGCGGGTAGCGACCGGCATTGTCACCGGCGATCCGGGCTTGGTCGCTGGCCTCATGCAACAAGGGTAATTGGTTGCTGGCGTCGCCGGCGATGAAGATATGTGCGGCGCTGGTCTGCATGGTTAGCGGGTCAGCTATGGGAACACCGCGTGCATCTCGTTGTAGACGGGTATTCTCTAAGCCGAGGTTATCGACATTAGGGCGTCGTCCGGTGGCGGCTAATACATAGTCTACTCGGCACGTTTGCATCTGGCCGTTGCGATCGCGATAGCGGATACACACCTGATCGCCCTCGCGCTGCATCATCTCGATATCTACATCAGGATCGAGATAGAACGCCTCGCTCAATGTTGTGGCCGCATAGCGGCGCACCGCATCGTCTGTCAGCGGCCCTACCGCTCCACCGATACCGAATACTTTGATCTCTACGCCTAAGCGGTGCAAGGCCTGTCCCAGTTCGAGGCCAATAACACCCGGGCCGAAGACGGCAACGGCGCGTGGCAGGGTATCCCAGGCGAACAGATCGTCGTTGACGATCAAGCGATCGCCCAGCGCGTTCCAATCCGTAGGCCAAGTCGGGCGTGAACCAGTGGCGATCACGATGCGTTGTGCGTGGAGGCGAGTGTGGTCATCAACCTGTAGGGTATGCTCATCGAGGAAGCGGGCATAGCCCATGATCTTATCTTCGGCGGGGATACTCTCGACTCCTTCCATTACAAAGCCCACGAAGCGATCGCGTTCACGCTTGACGCGATCCATTACCGCCCGGCCATCGATATGGATCTCGCCTTGTGGATGGACTCCAAAGGCGGGAGCTCGGGCTATCTGATGAGCCGCTTCCGCCGCCGCGATCAGCAATTTTGAGGGCATGCAGCCTACGCGGGCACAGGTGGTGCCAAAGGGGCCGCCTTCGATCATGACGACATGTGGAGTATGGCGCTTGGCGGCACGGTAGGCGCCCAAACCGGCGGTGCCACCGCCGATAACGGCCACATCGACATGTAATTCTTTCATCGTGTGATTCCTCATGCGCAGAAAAAAAAGGCGGGGCAAGCCCCGCCAATGTGTTGGCTTTCATGAGCCATGGATGGCTCTATCGTTATTAAGCCTATTGCAGGTAATGCTCCAAATCATCGCTGCCGCCAATATGTCGGCCGCCGATAAAGACTTGTGGAACCGTCGCTCGCCCCGTGACGGCGCGCAGGCTGACCAGTGTTGCGTCTCGACCTAGGGAGATCTCTTCATATTGAAGGCCTCTATCGCGGAGTAACTGCTTTGCCTTGGCGCAGTAAGGGCAATCGGGTTTTGTGAAGAGTGCAATCGAGGGCTGTAGTTGATGTTCCGGTGCGAGGTAGTTCAGCATCGTATCGGCGTCGGAAACCTGGAAGGGATCGTCCAAGGTATCAGGCTCGATGAACATTTTCTCTATCACGCCGTCACAGACCAACATGGAGTAACGCCAGGCGCGCGGACCGAAGCTTTGTTCGGACTTCTCGACCATCATGTTCATGCCACGGGTAAAGTGGCCCTCTCCGTCCGGCAAGAACGTCACATGCTCGGCCTTCTGCGCCTCTTTCCATGCTTCCATGACGAAAGCATCGTTGACGGATACGCAGAGAATGCGGTCTATACCATACTGCTGGAAGATAGGCGCCAATTCGTTGTAGCGTGGTAAGTGGCTTGAAGAGCAAGTTGGTGTGAATGCTCCCGGCAATGAAAAAACGATGACGCGTTGGTCACGGAACAGTTCATCGCTGGTCACTTCGATCCATTGATCACCTTGATGAGTATGAAAGGTAACCTGTGGGACTCTTCTGCCTTCTTGACTGCTAAACATGCATGACAACCTTTTCTCGGAAACAAAACGACGTTATGGCCTGTTACTTATCATTCATTATTGAGACTCCCTCTTGATAGTTCTAATCGTTCATTGCTATCTTATTCATCGGTGCTTGCTATCTGTTGCGGGGGAAACATGAATATCCGGGATTTGGAGTATCTGGTGGCGTTGGCAGAGCATCGCCACTTTCGACGGGCGGCTGATTCGTGCCATGTCAGCCAGCCAACGTTAAGCGGTCAAATCCGTAAGCTAGAAGATGAGCTTGGGGTCATGCTGTTGGAACGGACCAGTCGTAAGGTATTGTTTACGCAGGCAGGTCTACTGTTGGTCGAGCAGGCACGTACCGTGTTGCGCGAGGTCAAGGTGCTGAAGGAGATGGCCAGTCAGCAGGGTGAGGCGATGTCCGGTCCGTTACACATTGGGTTGATCCCGACGGTTGGACCCTACCTGTTGCCGCAGATCATCCCCATGCTACACCAGGCCTTCCCTAAATTAGAGATGTATCTGCATGAGGCTCAGACTGCTCAACTACTGGCGCAGTTAGATAGCGGTAAGCTGGATTGTGCCATCCTGGCCTTGGTCAAGGAGACAGAGGCGTTTATCGAGATCCCGCTATTTGATGAGCCGATGACGCTGGCGGTGTATAGCGATCACCCTTGGGCGAGGAAAGAGCGTATCGCGATGCCGGAGTTGGCGGGGGAACATCTGTTGATGTTGGAGGATGGTCACTGTTTGCGCGATCAGGCGATGGGCTTCTGTTTTGAGGCCGGTGCCGATGAGGATACCCACTTCCGGGCTACCAGTCTGGAGACACTGCGTAATATGGTGGCTGCCGGCAGTGGTATCACACTCTTGCCCGATCTGGCGGTGCCCATCGAGCGGCAGCGTGATGGAGTGAGTTATCTCCCCTGTTATAAGCCGGAACCGAAGCGAACTATCGCTCTGGTCTATCGTCCTGGTTCACCTTTACGCGCGCGCTATGAACAGCTCGCGGAGGCGATCCGCGAGCATATGCAAGAGGTGATGAACCAGCGTGAAGCATTAAAACAGGCGGTTTAACCCGTTTAGTGCCGCGACGCGATAGGCTTCGGCCATGGTCGGGTAGTTGAAGGTAGTATTGACGAAATATTCGATAGTATTGCCTTCCCCCTTCTGTTCCATGATCGCTTGGCCGATGTGGATAATCTCGGCGGCGCGCTCACCAAAGCAGTGAATGCCTAGAATCTGCTTAGTATCACGATGGAACAGGATTTTTAACCCACCGACATTCATCCCCGCTATCTGTGCGCGAGCCAGATGCTTAAACTGCGAGCGACCGACCTCATAGGGGATCTTCATCGCCGTCAGCTCCTGTTCCGTTTTACCGACGGAGCTGATCTCTGGAATGGTGTAGATCCCGGTAGGGATATCTTCGATAAGATGGGTATGCGCTTGACCGCGAGTAATGACTTGGGCGGCGATA
The DNA here is from genome assembly GCF_003113495.2 of Edwardsiella tarda ATCC 15947 = NBRC 105688. Classification (NCBI taxonomy): domain Bacteria; kingdom Pseudomonadati; phylum Pseudomonadota; class Gammaproteobacteria; order Enterobacterales; family Hafniaceae; genus Edwardsiella; species Edwardsiella tarda. Next base: position 3,529,000 of record NZ_CP084506.1, on the reverse strand, counting down.
CGTCCTTGGTCATAGGCGGCCGAGGCTAGGCTAGGATAGCCGATGACATCCCCGACGGCATAAATATGCGGTACGTCGGTCTGGTAACGGGCGTTCACGTTGAGTTGACCGCGTTTATCGGCGGATAATCCGACCGCCTCTAGCTGTAGCCCGTCGGTATTCCCGGTACGACCGTTAGCGAACAACAGGCAGTCTGCCTTCACCTTTTTGCCGGATCGCAGGTGAACGATCACCCCATCATCCAGCCCCTCAATTTGTTCAAACTCCTCGTTGTGGCGGATGACTACGCCGTTATTCCAGAAGTGATAGGAGAGCGAGTCTGACATCTCCTGATCCAAGAAAGAGAGGAGGCGATCGCGGGTATTAATCAGATCGACTTTGACGTTGAGGCCACGGAAGATCGAGGCATACTCACAACCGATTACGCCGGCGCCATAGATGATGATATGGCTAGGTTCGTGATGGAGATTAAGGATGGAGTCACTGTCGTAGATGCGGGGGTGGCTGAAATCGATCTCTTGCGGGTGATAGGGGCGCGAGCCGCAAGCGATGACGATGTTATCCGCCGTGAGTGTGTCGCTGCTACCATCCGCATAGGTCACGCTTAGCGTATGCGCATCGATAAATCGCGCTTGGCCGTAGAATAGTTGGCAATGATTACGTTCATAAAACCCCTGGCGCATGCGGGTTTGTTGATTAATTACGCTATCGGCGTGACGTAGGATATCGGGGAAAGTGGCACTGATTAGGCGGGTATTGTCGCTGTAAAGCGGGTTTTGGTTAAACTCAATGATACGACTTACTGCATGACGTAGGGCTTTTGAAGGGATGGTGCCCCAGTGGGTACATCCTCCACCGACGCTGAATTGCCGTTCGATCACGGCAACGCGCGCCCCTTGTTTAACCAATCCCATGGCGGCGCCTTCACCTCCGGAGCCTGAACCAATCACAATGGCGTCAAAACGGAAATGCTGTTGCATGTTAGAGTAGGCCTTTTTTTATACAAAACCACAACGGCATCTTAACATGGAATACTATGTAGCCCAATCATCCTCATTATTTATATAAGAAATATTTATGATTAGTAGGTAATGATGGAATAGCCTCGCCGAGGATCGAGGCGATGGTTAATCCAGCGTGGTGTAGCTAAGTTTGATATAGTGAGACGATGGTGGGACACACGGCGTGCCTGCCGGAAGGCCAGATATGAAGAGAGTAACGGGTAAACCTATGGGCGTTAGGGCACAACAAAAAGAACGGACCCGCCGTTCCCTCATCGAGGCGGCATTTAATCAGCTTAGTGCCGAGCGCAGTTTCGCGAGTCTGAGCCTGCGAGAAGTGTCACGTGAGGCGGGGATCGCGCCGACCTCATTTTACCGTCATTTCCGCGATGTGGATGAGTTGGGTTTGACCATGGTGGATGAGAGCGGCTTGATGTTGCGCCAGTTGATGCGCCAGGCACGTCAGCGAATCGCCAAGGGCGGCAGTGTGATCCGCACCTCGGTTGCGACCTTCATGGAGTTTATCGGCAATAATCCGAATGCGTTTCGTCTCTTGTTACGTGAGCGCTCAGGGACCTCTGCTGCATTTCGTGCGGCGGTTCAACGTGAAATTCAGCATTTTATTGCGGAACTTGCCGATTATCTGGAAATCGAAAACCACATGCCGCGCAGTTTTACCGAAGCACAGGCCGAGGCAATGGTTACCATTGTGTTTAGCGCGGGTGCTGAGGCGTTAGATATCGATAACGAGCAACGACGCCAGCTAGAAGAGCGCCTAGTGCTACAGCTGCGGATGATTTCTAAAGGGGTGTACTACTGGTATCGTCGTGAGCAGGAAAAGGCACATCTGGCGCAGCTACAGCTCGCCGAAGGTGCCGAAGGTAGCATTCACCATCATAAGTCATAGGGGAGGAGATGAGTAAACGTCGTCTTGATATAGGAACGCTGATCCTGTCTACCGTGGCAGGCTTATCCATTAGCGGCTCATTCTCTGCGCTGTTTAGCAGCGTGGTGCCTTTTTCTATTTTTCCACTGTTGGCCTTGGTGCTCTCCGCCTATTGCCTGCACCAACGTTATCTCAACGTTGCCATGCCGGAAGGCATGCCGATGCTCTCCTCGTCTTGCTTCTTACTCGGTCTGCTGTTTTATAGCACCTTGATTCGTGTCGAGTATCCGGCTATCGGTTCCAATTTTCTCCCCTCCTTGCTGTGCGTGGTGCTGGTGTTGTGGATCGGCGTACGCATCAAGAAACAGCGCGATCGTATCGTGCAGGAGCGGGATGATGAGGATGATGACGATAAAGGTCTCTGAATCGGTAACAACGACTCGGGCAGCCTATTGGCTGCCCGATTTTTTTTGAACTTAACGGCGCTCAAGCAGTACGCCGCACTCCATGTGGTGGGTATAGGGAAACTGGTCAAACAGTGCCAGGCGTGTCATGCGATGGCTCTGACTGAGAGTCTGGAGATTGGCGCACAATGTCTCAGGATTACAGGAGATGTATAAGATCTGAGGATAGCCTTGCACCATGTTGAGCGTCTCTGCGTCTAGGCCGCTACGTGGCGGGTCGACGAAGATGGTATTGCAGGCATAGCTGTGTAGATCGATACCTTGCAACCGGTTGAAGGCACGAACGCCTTGCATTGCCTGGGTAAACTCTTCGGCCGACATACGAATGATCTGAACGTTGTCTATCTGATTGGCGGCAATGTTGTATTGTGCGGCGGCCACAGAGGGCTTGGCGATCTCCGTGGCGAGGACGCGGCGGAAGTTACGTGCCAGCGCCAGGGAGAAATTACCATTACCACAATACAGCTCCAGTAAGTCGCCACGCGCATCCTGGGTTGCATCCAGCGCCCACTCTAACATCTGGATGTTGATCGCCGCGTTGGGCTGGGTGAAGCTATTCTCCACCTGACGGTAGATCATGTCGCGTCCAGCGATCGGCAGGACCTCATCGACCCAATCTCGATCGAGACAGATTTTGGTTTTACTGGCGCGTCCGATCAGTTGAACATCATACCCTTGAGCTTGTAGCTGGTTACGTAGCGTCTGTGCAGCGTGGCGCCAGGCGTCATCCAGCGGGCGATGGTAGAGCAGCGAGATGATGGCTTGATTGCTACGCGTCGAGAGATAATCGATCTGGAACAACTTGTGGCGCAACGTCGGATTAGGGCGTAGGGCATCGATCAGCAAGGGCATCAGTCGGTTGATTAGCTCGCTAGCCGCAGGGAACTGATCGACGCGGATACGTCGTTTAGTCTGAGCGTCAAACATGATGTGGTATAGATCGTCACCCTCATGCCAGATACGGAATTCTGCACGCATCCGGTAGTGGCTAGCCGGGGAGCGAAAAGCCTGAACGGCGGGGGCGCCGAAGGGCTGCATCATCTGCGCCAAACGGTGGATCTTTTCCTGGAGCTGTTCATCATAGTGTTCGGTTGGCAGCATGCTTGGTGTCATATCGGTTCTCATCGGCATGGGGTTCAGGCAGCGTGTTTACGCCGCTGCGGATGTTTGTCCGCGACAGGGTAGTACTGACACGCTGCACTCTGAAGGCGGAATGCGCTTGAATGGCGACAGGTATCCTAAAAGCTGGGATTGTAGGCGATGGACGCATGATGTCCAGCCCCAGATGGGCTTTTCCATTAGCCGTCTGCCAGGCGGGGTGGCCAGAGTGATGCTGGTTTTGGGGGGGAACGGCATTGCCTTCCGCCACGCATTGTATTACCGCTCTACATGACTACATGACTACATGACTACATGACTACATGACTACATGACTACATGACTACATGACTACATGACTACATGACTACATGACTACATGACTACATGACTACATGACTACATGACTACATGACTACATGACTACATGACTACATGACTACATGGCTACGCGAGATAATATCGGGATGCGGAGAGTGCTGGCGAGAGTCGATACTCGCCAGCCGGGGCTTTTGTTAGAAACGATAGTTCAGCATAGTGACAAAAATATCATCAGTACTGATGTGATTGTTGCGGGTGAATGTGTTGTTATCCAATAGGTTAATCTTATATTCGAGGATTAACGCTAGATTTCTATTGAAGGCATAGGTCGTCGCTAGGTCGAGATATTTGACGTAGGTTTGGTTGCTGCCTGCGTCGCCCTTCAGATCCTTGGCCGTCCCGTTTAGGTAAGCGATGGAGGGTTTCAGGCCGCAGTCGAACTGGTATTGTGCTAACAGCTCATAACCACGCGCCTTGGGAGCGAAGCCATCCTGTTTACCGATGTAGTGCATATTTTTGACTTCGCCATAGATAGCAGCCAGATACACATTATGGTTGTCATATTTGGCACCGACGTTCCATCCCGTGGCGCGCTTACCTAACTGATCTTCACGCTGCTCCAGCGTTCGGGCTGAATTGGCGTATGAGCTACCGATACTGAGACCATTAGTGAAGTGATAGACTAAGGAGGTCCCGACGCCATTACCATTCTGGTGAGCCACGCCGCGAGGGTTATTGCTCAATGGCCCAATCTGATTTTCCGGATCGTTCCAGCCATCGTTTTTACCTTGGACTTGTAGGGCGAAGTCTAATCCCTCGACGAGATTAAAAATATTACGGTTGCGGTAGGTGGCGACGTTGTTGGTACGATAAGTCATAAAGTTATCGATACCATCATAGGATAGTCCACCGAAGACAGGTACTGGGGCACCAGTCCAGCCATTAATATCGTTGAGGATGCCGTAGTTTCGACCATAATCAAAACTTCCGTATTGTCCGAAGCCGACGCCGGCATAGCCGATACGAGTGGTGTTTCTATTACGGTAGGTGCTTTCTGATTGATTTAATTTAACGTTATATTCCCAACGGGCATAACCAATCATCAAGTCGTTAATTTTGGTTTCACCGCGTAGAGTAAATTTAACTTTAGATTGATCGCCCGCGATATGATTATCAGATGAGAAATAGTGACGGACCTTAAATGAACCATCTAAATAAACCCGGTTGCCATCCTTGTTATAAATTTCAGCAGCCTGTGAAATGAGCGGTAACATACCCATGCAGCTTATGGTTGATAATACCATAAGCGAGCGGATCTTATTCATCATTGATTCCCGAAAGTGATTACATAAAGTTATTAAAATAGGTAGCAAGAGTGTTGCTTTTTTTATGATTATATAAAAAATGGGCACATTTTTGTGATGAATGTCACGTATTTAAGTCTATTTGTATCATGAATATCTTTAAACAGAGATCATGGTCACGTTAATCATTAGGCTTGAATCGATAGAATTTTAAAAACTCCACTCGGTCTTCTTCACAAAAAATCACCAGAGATTACTGCTATGTCTATAAGCAAAAAAAAATCGTTGTTAGCCTTGGTTATCGCTACATCTAGCCTCTTTTGCTCGCCGACGCTTTTCGCTACCGAGGTCGCTAGCCAGCCCAATCTAGGGGCTACATTGACGCAGTTGACACAGCAATACCCTATTCATTGGATCTCTATTGAGCAAGTTGCCGAGAGCCTGAAGGGTAAGGCACCGATTAGTGTCGGGTTTGATATTGATGATACGTTACTTTTCTCTAGCCCGGCATTTTTCTATGGTAAGCAAAAATTCTCTCCGGATAGCAATGCCTTTTTGAAGAATCAAACGTTCTGGGATGAGGTAAGCAGTAGCGGTTGGGATCGCTTCTCTATTCCGAAAGATTCAGGTCGTGCATTGATGGAGTTGCATTTAAAACGTGGCGATCATGTTTATTTTATTACGGGTCGGCCGATGCCCTCTAATGGGAAAGAAGATTTAACGCAAACGCTGAAAGATGACTTTAAGATTCCGGATAATCAGCTGAATAAGGTTATTTTCGCCGGGACGAAGCCCGATGCGAAGGTTGAATATATGCAGAAACATCATATCACTATGTTCTATGGTGATTCTGATAACGATATCCTTGATGCGCGAAAAGCGGGGGCCGAAGGTATCCGTGTATTACGTCCATTGAACTCCACTAATAAGCCGATGCCGAAAAATGGTGTATTTGGTGAAAAAGTAATCATTAACTCCCAATACTGATCGGCGGCATAAAGATAAGAGGACATGATGAAGCATGCATTTAAATTGAGTCTGGCCGCCGCCATGATGGTGTTGGCCGGTTGCGCCGCCCATCCTAAGGATGCGCAGCAGAGTGCACAACAGCAACTGTCATCTCAGGCAACGCTGGCTGTTAACTGGATGCAGCAGTCAGGTGAGTATCAGGCGTTGTCCTGGCAGGCGTTCAATGTAGCGAAAACAGCATTTCTCAATAATCCGGCCCCGAAGGGGAGTAAGAAGGCGGTGATCGTCGATATCGATGAAACGATGTTGGATAACACTCCCTATGCGGCATGGCAGATTAAACAGTCGCGCAGTTTCAGCGAGGCGGATTGGGATAAGTGGGTAGAGGCACGCCAGGCGAAGGCACTACCGGGCGCGGCTTCCTTTGCGCACTTCGTGCTCGATCATGGTGGACGTGTCTTCTATATCTCCAACCGCACTCAGCAGGGCTTAGCGAGCACTGAGGCCAATCTGAAAGCTCAGGGTTTTCCTGATATCAGCGCACAGACATTGTTGCTAAAAGATAGCAGCGGTAGTAACAAGGTCGCTCGTTTCAAGCGGGTGAGCGAAATGGGTTATTACCCGGTGTTGTTCGTCGGCGATAACCTGAATGACTTTACCGGTGAGACTTATCACCAGGCTAACGCGCAGCGTAAGGGGTTTGTGGCGGAGAATCACCAGAAATTCGGTACGCAGTTTATTATTCTACCCAATCCCTCTTATGGTGATTGGGAGGGGGGAATGGCACCGGGTTATTGGCAACAGTCTGCCGCCGGGAAGTTGAAGATCCGTGATGCTAACCTGTCGGCTTGGCATCCGTCGGCACAGTAAACCTCCTGTACTGGGCGCCGATTTCGGCGCCTTTAATGACCTATTATGTGCTATCACCAGCACATTTTTTTGTCACTAAAAACTCGACTGATTAATCGTTATTTTAGTCGAAAATGATGTTGATTGCGTTGAGCCTCATATAATTCTCTCATTGCCCTTCTATTTCCCTATTATGACGCCAATCGTTGGCGAGATTGCATACGTTTGAGAGTATCCCTACTAGCGTGTGACGGGTAGAATGCCTCGTTTTTTTTGGGGTTGGTGGCAGGGCGCCAACCCTTTACGCTGAGATGAAAAGTAGGGTCATATCATAATGAATAACAAATATCCGGTTATTGCGTGGTTGCCGCTTACGGTCGTTGCTATGCCTAACGTTGCACTGGCCGCGTCGAGTGACATGGTCGTAACCGCGAGCCGTTTTAGCCAGCCCGTATCGACGGTGTTGGCTCCAATGGATGTGGTGACGCGCGATGAGATCGAGCGTTGGCAATCGAAGAGCCTCGATGAGGTAATGCGCCGTCTACCGGGGGTCGACATCGCCCAAAATGGGGGGTTAGGTCAGAACTCCACGCTTTATCTGCGTGGTAGCGAAGCGCGGCAGGCTCTCATCCTGCTGGACGGTATTCCGCTGGCGCGCCCGGGGATCAGTAATGTTGCCGCATTGAACAAGATCCCTATTGCCATGGTGCAGCGTATCGAATATATCCGTGGGCCGCGTTCGGCAGTTTACGGTTCTGGGGCCATCGGTGGTGTGATTAATATCATTACACTGGATGCGGAGCCGGGGGCGAGGTTGGGGATCGGGACTGGTTCGAATCATTATCAGCAATATGATGCCGGGGTACGCCAGCAGTTAGGGAATACAACACTCTCCTTGGCTGGTGCATTCCAATCGACGGAAGGATTTAATGTGAAGCCCGATTCCCCTTATGCACCTGACGGTGACCGTGATGGTTTCCGTAATAAGGTGCTATGGGGAGGGGTCGAGCATCGTTTTACGCAAGCGTGGTCAGGTTTTGTCCGTGGCCATGGCTATAGCGATGCCTCGGATTACGATGCGGGGAAATATGGTAAGGCGAGTAGTGGTACCCAGCGTCAGCTTTACAATCATAGCTATGATATGGGGCTGCGCTATCAGTCTGGAGTCTATGCTTCGCAGTTAATCGCGGCTTACCAGCGTGTTAAAGACTATAACTACGGTCCGGTCTATGGTCGCTATGGTAAGGGGAGTTCACTGGATGATCTGCGCCAGTATAACCTGCAATGGGGTAATACCTACCGTTTCGACAGCGGTATGCTGAGTGCCGGCGCCGACTGGCAGCAGCAACGCTTGATCTCATCGGATATCCAGAAGAAGCAACATTACCAGCGCTACGACACAGGGTTTTATCTGAGCGGCCAACACAAAGTGGGTAGCGTGACACTCGAGGCCTCCGGACGAGCGGATAATGATCAGCAATTTGGCTGGCATGGTACCTGGCAGAGCGCGGCTGGTTGGGAGTTTGCCTCTGGCTACCGAGCGACGCTCTCCTATGGTACCGGTTTTCTGTCACCCTCTTTGGGGCAACAGTTCGGTGCCGATCGGATGAATATCAAGAGTAACCCAGACTTGCGTCCAGAAGAGTCTCGCCAATGGGAGCTGGGATTAAGTGGGTTGAGTGGTCCGTTGGATTGGCAACTTTCGGCTTATCGTAATCAGGTGCGTAATCTGATCACCTATTTTAGCGATCCTGATACCCAACAAGGGCAGTACCTTAACATTGACTCAGCGACGATTAAGGGGGTGGAGTGGGTCGGCAGTTTTGATACTTGGGTAGTGAGTCATCGGATTACTTTGCAATATATCGATCCTCGAGATGATAAGACAGGCGAGCTATTGCCACGCCGTTCCCGTCATCAAGGTAAGTATCAATTGGATTGGGCAATGGGGTCGCTGGAGATGGATCTAGCCTACCAATATTATGGCCGCCGTAATGATAGCTCGGCTCCCGGTGGAAAACTTCCGAGTTATAGTACGATGGACGTTTCGGCCTCTTATCCTGTTACATCTCAACTGACGGTTCGTGGTAGAATTGGTAATCTTCTGGATAAAAATTACCAAACCGCTTATGGCTACCAAACCGCAGGACGGGAATATTATCTCTCCGGTAGCTACACCTTCTGATGATGTAGCCACTGCCAAGCCCACCGTGCTGGTGTTCGACTCTGGGGTCGGTGGGCTTTCCGTTTATCAAGAGATCCAAGCCTTATTGCCGGATCTCCACTATATCTATGCATTCGATAACCAAGGTTTCCCTTATGGGGAGAAAGAGGCTGCATTTATTACCGAGCGGGTGCTACTGATCGTTGAGGCGATTCAACGGCGTCATACGCTATCGGCTATGGTTGTGGCGTGTAATACAGCGAGTACCATTGTATTACCGGCATTGCGCGAGCGTTTTTCTTTTCCGGTCGTGGGTGTGGTTCCCGCTATCAAGCCTGCGGCGAAACTGACACGTAATGGGATCGTCGGCCTATTGGCGACGCGCGCCACCGTTCAACGTGCCTACACGCATGAACTCGTCGCTCGTTTTGCGGCTGATTGCCAGATTAAGATGTTAGGCTCGGCCGAGTTGGTCGAGATTGCCGAGGCTAAGTTACATGGTGAGGCAGTAGAACTACAACGGCTGCGTGCGATTTTGCGCCCATGGCTCACCATGGCTGAGCCACCGGATACGGTTGTACTAGGCTGTACCCATTTCCCGTTGTTACGTGCGGAATTGGCTCAAGTATTACCGGTAGGAACGCGGATGGTCGATTCGGGTGCCGCGATTGCGCGTCGGGTTGCTTGGCTGATTGCCAATCAGCCAACTCTGACTGGAACTGATCGGCGTAATGTCGCCTATGCGACGCATTGTGATGCGCAAACAGCGGCATTATTGCCCGTTTTATGCCAGCAGGGTTTCGATGCACTCGAAGAATTGTCCATATAAGCGGCGATTTATACCGAGTTGCTGAAAAGTTGCCCTGTCGCGCGATTTTTTTAAAATTAGGACTTGTCACCTCGCGAGAAGTCCCTATAATGCGCCACCACTGACCGGGAACAACGACAACAATGTCGCCCAGTCAGGCAGAGAAAGCAAAAATAAATGCTTGACTCTGCGGGCGAGAAGCGTAATATACGCAGCCCACGCCGACGACAACTTAACGAGTTCTCGCGGCGGCGCTCTTTAACAAATTATCAGACAATCTGTGTGGGCACTCGCAAGATTCGTATTAAGCATTCCTCGGAATGCCAAAATATTTAAAGTCTTGAAGAGTGACAGCAGTTAATTCATTACGAATAAACAGTTTAATTTCTTTGAGCATCAAGCTTTTAATTGAAGAGTTTGATCATGGCTCAGATTGAACGCTGGCGGCAGGCTTAACACATGCAAGTCGAGCGGTAGCAGGGAGAAAGCTTGCTTTCTCCGCTGACGAGCGGCGGACGGGTGAGTAATGTCTGGGGATCTGCCTGATGGAGGGGGATAACTACTGGAAACGGTAGCTAATACCGCATAACGTCGCAAGACCAAAGTGGGGGACCTTCGGGCCTCATGCCATCAGATGAACCCAGATGGGATTAGCTAGTAGGTGAGGTAATGGCTCACCTAGGCGACGATCCCTAGCTGGTCTGAGAGGATGACCAGCCACACTGGAACTGAGACACGGTCCAGACTCCTACGGGAGGCAGCAGTGGGGAATATTGCACAATGGGCGCAAGCCTGATGCAGCCATGCCGCGTGTATGAAGAAGGCCTTCGGGTTGTAAAGTACTTTCAGTAGGGAGGAAGGTGTACGTGTTAATAGCACGTGCAATTGACGTTACCTACAGAAGAAGCACCGGCTAACTCCGTGCCAGCAGCCGCGGTAATACGGAGGGTGCAAGCGTTAATCGGAATTACTGGGCGTAAAGCGCACGCAGGCGGTTTGTTAAGTTGGATGTGAAATCCCCGGGCTTAACCTGGGAACTGCATCCAAGACTGGCAAGCTAGAGTCTCGTAGAGGGAGGTAGAATTCCAGGTGTAGCGGTGAAATGCGTAGAGATCTGGAGGAATACCGGTGGCGAAGGCGGCCTCCTGGACGAAGACTGACGCTCAGGTGCGAAAGCGTGGGGAGCAAACAGGATTAGATACCCTGGTAGTCCACGCTGTAAACGATGTCGATTTGGAGGTTGTGCCCTTGAGGCGTGGCTTCCGAAGCTAACGCGTTAAATCGACCGCCTGGGGAGTACGGCCGCAAGGTTAAAACTCAAATGAATTGACGGGGGCCCGCACAAGCGGTGGAGCATGTGGTTTAATTCGATGCAACGCGAAGAACCTTACCTACTCTTGACATCCAGCGAATCCTGTAGAGATACGGGAGTGCCTTCGGGAACGCTGAGACAGGTGCTGCATGGCTGTCGTCAGCTCGTGTTGTGAAATGTTGGGTTAAGTCCCGCAACGAGCGCAACCCTTATCCTTTGTTGCCAGCGGTTCGGCCGGGAACTCAAAGGAGACTGCCAGTGATAAACTGGAGGAAGGTGGGGATGACGTCAAGTCATCATGGCCCTTACGAGTAGGGCTACACACGTGCTACAATGGCGTATACAAAGAGAAGCGACCTCGCGAGAGCAAGCGGACCTCATAAAGTACGTCGTAGTCCGGATTGGAGTCTGCAACTCGACTCCATGAAGTCGGAATCGCTAGTAATCGTGGATCAGAATGCCACGGTGAATACGTTCCCGGGCCTTGTACACACCGCCCGTCACACCATGGGAGTGGGTTGCAAAAGAAGTAGGTAGCTTAACCTTCGGGAGGGCGCTTACCACTTTGTGATTCATGACTGGGGTGAAGTCGTAACAAGGTAACCGTAGGGGAACCTGCGGTTGGATCACCTCCTTACCTGAAGATACGAAATATTGTGTAGTGCTCACACAGATTGTCTGATAGATGTTCGAGCAAAGCGTCTGCGAAGTCGACCCAGTGTCCCCTTCGTCTAGAGGCCTAGGACACCGCCCTTTCACGGCGGTAACAGGGGTTCGAATCCCCTAGGGGACGCCATTTGCGGTATCGGGTGAAAGACGGTGCCAACAATATTGCAAAACGGACTTACGAGTCATGTTTGCAATATTTTGCTCTTTAACAATCTGGAACAAGCTGAAAATTCGAAAACAATCGAATTGCTTTTAACAAGTGATTCGAGAGTCTCTCAAATGCTTGCAGCACGAAGTGAAACACCTTCGGGTTGTGAGGTTAAGTGACTAAGCGTACACGGTGGATGCCTAGGCAGTCAGAGGCGATGAAGGACGTGCTAATCTGCGATAAGCGTCGGTGAGCTGATATGAAGCATTATTAGCCGGCGATGTCCGAATGGGGAAACCCAGTGCAATTCGTTGCACTATCGTTAAGTGAATACATAGCTTAACGAGGCGAACCAGGGGAACTGAAACATCTAAGTACCCTGAGGAAAAGAAATCAACCGAGATTCCCCTAGTAGCGGCGAGCGAACGGGGAAGAGCCCAGAACCTGAATCAGTTTGTGCATTAGTGGAAGCGTCTGGAAAGTCGCGCGATACCGGGTGATAGCCCCGTACACGAAGGTGCACAGCTGTGAGTTCGATGAGTAGGGCGGGACACGTGTTATCCTGTCTGAATATGGGGGGACCATCCTCCAAGGCTAAATACTCCTGACTGACCGATAGTGAACCAGTACCGTGAGGGAAAGGCGAAAAGAACCCCGGCGAGGGGAGTGAAATAGAACCTGAAACCGTGTACGTACAAGCAGTGGGAGCATCCTTCGGGGTGTGACTGCGTACCTTTTGTATAATGGGTCAGCGACTTATATTTTGTAGCAAGGTTAACCGAATAGGGGAGCCGTAGGGAAACCGAGTCTTAACTGGGCGTCTAGTTGCAAGGTATAGACCCGAAACCCGGTGATCTAGCCATGGGCAGGTTGAAGGTTGGGTAACACTAACTGGAGGACCGAACCGACTAATGTTGAAAAATTAGCGGATGACTTGTGGCTGGGGGTGAAAGGCCAATCAAACCGGGAGATAGCTGGTTCTCCCCGAAAGCTATTTAGGTAGCGCCTCGTGAACTCATCTTCGGGGGTAGAGCACTGTTTCGGCTAGGGGGTCATCCCGACTTACCAACCCGATGCAAACTACGAATACCGAAGAATGTTATCACGGGAGACACACGGCGGGTGCTAACGTCCGTCGTGAAGAGGGAAACAACCCAGACCGCCAGCTAAGGTCCCAAAGTCATGGTTAAGTGGGAAACGATGTGGGAAGGCATAGACAGCCAGGATGTTGGCTTAGAAGCAGCCATCATTTAAAGAAAGCGTAATAGCTCACTGGTCGAGTCGGCCTGCGCGGAAGATGTAACGGGGCTAAACCATGCACCGAAGCTGCGGCAGCGACACTATGTGTTGTTGGGTAGGGGAGCGTTCTGTAAGCCTGTGAAGGTGGCCTGTGAGGGCTGCTGGAGGTATCAGAAGTGCGAATGCTGACATAAGTAACGATAAAGCGGGTGAAAAGCCCGCTCGCCGGAAGACCAAGGGTTCCTGTCCAACGTTAATCGGGGCAGGGTAAGTCGACCCCTAAGGCGAGGCCGAAAGGCGTAGTCGATGGGAAACAGGTTAATATTCCTGTACTTGGTGTTATTGCGAAGGGGGGACGGAGAAGGCTAGACCGGCCGGGCGACGGTTGTCCCGGTTTAAGCGTGTAGGTGTGATGACCTGGCAAATCCGGTTATCTTTAACACTGAGGCGTGATGACGAGGCACTACGGTGCTGAAGTGGTTAATGCCCTGCTTCCAGGAAAAGCCTCTAAGCTCTAGATAACACTGAATCGTACCCCAAACCGACACAGGTGGTCAGGTAGAGAATACCAAGGCGCTTGAGAGAACTCGGGTGAAGGAACTAGGCAAAATGGTGCCGTAACTTCGGGAGAAGGCACGCTGGCATGTAGGTGAAGTCCCTCGCGGATGGAGCCGAAGCCAGTCGAAGATACCAGCTGGCTGCAACTGTTTAATAAAAACACAGCACTCTGCAAACACGAAAGTGGACGTATAGGGTGTGACGCCTGCCCGGTGCTGGAAGGTTAATTGATGGGGTCAGCCGCAAGGCGAAGCTCTTGATCGAAGCCCCAGTAAACGGCGGCCGTAACTATAACGGGCCCTAAGGTAGCGAAATTCCTTGTCGGGTAAGTTCCGACCTGCACGAATGGCGTAATGATGGCCAGGCTGTCTCCACCCGAGACTCAGTGAAATTGAACTCGCTGTGAAGATGCAGTGTACCCGCGGCAAGACGGAAAGACCCCGTGAACCTTTACTATAGCTTGACACTGAACATTGAACCTTGATGTGTAGGATAGGTGGGAGGCTTTGAAGTGTGGACGCCAGTCTGCATGGAGCCGACCTTGAAATACCACCCTTTAATGTTTGATGTTCTAACCTGGTCCCCGTAATCCGGGATAGGGACAGTGTCTGGTGGGTAGTTTGACTGGGGCGGTCTCCTCCCAAAGAGTAACGGAGGAGCACGAAGGTTAGCTAATCCTGGTCGGACATCAGGAGGTTAGTGCAAAGGCATAAGCTAGCTTGACTGCGAGAGTGACGGCTCGAGCAGGTGCGAAAGCAGGTCTTAGTGATCCGGTGGTTCTGAATGGAAGGGCCATCGCTCAACGGATAAAAGGTACTCCGGGGATAACAGGCTGATACCGCCCAAGAGTTCATATCGACGGCGGTGTTTGGCACCTCGATGTCGGCTCATCACATCCTGGGGCTGAAGTAGGTCCCAAGGGTATGGCTGTTCGCCATTTAAAGTGGTACGCGAGCTGGGTTTAGAACGTCGTGAGACAGTTCGGTCCCTATCTGCCGTGGGCGTTGGAAGATTGAGAGGGGCTGCTCCTAGTACGAGAGGACCGGAGTGGACGCACCGCTGGTGTTCGGGTTGTGATGCCAATTGCATTGCCCGGTAGCTACGTGCGGAAGAGATAAGCGCTGAAAGCATCTAAGCGCGAAACTTGCCTCGAGATGAGTCTTCCCTTGGACCTTGAGTCCACTGAAGGAACGTTTAAGACTAAGACGTTGATAGGCTGGGTGTGTAAGCGTAGCGATACGTTGAGCTAACCAGTACTAATGATCCGTGAGGCTTAACCTTACAACACCGAAGGTGTTTTTAGAGAGACGAATTTAGCTTGTTCAAGATTGGAACCGATGGCCTGAATGGCGGTTGGTAAAACAGAATTTGCCTGGCGGCGATAGCGCGGTGGGCCCCACCTGACCCCATGCCGAACTCAGAAGTGAAACGCCGTAGCGCCGATGGTAGTGTGGGGTCTCCCCATGCGAGAGTAGGGAACTGCCAGGCATCAAATTTAGCAGTACCCCGGAAACGGGTGTGATACAAAATTCGGTGGAGCGGTAGTTCAGTTGGTTAGAATACCTGCCTGTCACGCAGGGGGTCGCGGGTTCGAGTCCCGTCCGTTCCGCCACCCTATTTAGGGGCGTAGTTCAATTGGTAGAGCACCGGTCTCCAAAACCGGGTGTTGGGGGTTCGAGTCCCTCCGCCCCTGCCAGATAAAAAGCCTTCTGTGAAAACAGAAGGCTTTTTTGTTTTTATTTCCGCCAAAGTTCGCTGTCGTGCTCGTTTGCTTGCTGAGCATACTAGCCCTACGGTGTAGGGCGCTGGGTTCTGTTTATTTCGCCCTGCTATGTCGAGGGCAGCGCGGTAGCATTTATCGCTTGCTGATATGTTCTGTTATCAAGCATGGTTGATGAACAAGGGAGAGAGTGAGTCCACCATTTGCGCGATCTCCTCCTGACGATCGCTATTATGCAGCCAAATGGCATAGACCGGTCGGATGAGCTTCTCGACCTGCTCTACGCGTTTTAATTCATTTTCTGCTCTACTAGCCCAAGTTTCAGGGAAAAATGCGCTAGCATGCGTTTGACGCAAGATTCGCTCGGCGATCAATAGCGAGCTGCTATCCAACAATGGCGGCATACTATGATTGATGGATGATGGATGGGGTAGGAAGTCGGCGCCCCAATCGAGCTGGATGAAAGGCTGCGTTTTTTTCGGCGTACTATCCTTACTAACGTACAGCGCAAGATGGAATTCACCAACTTGTGTACTACTAAATTCATCGGCCTTGGGAATTTCTGTGGCGATCAGTAGATCCAGCTGGCGCTCATGTAACTGACGGATATGTGTATGGCGCTGACCGCTACGTATTTCTAGCTGTAGACTCGGGTTATCTCGGTAGAGTTGCGGTAGCCACTCTGCGAGCACAGATTCCCAGAGCAGCGTCGGAGCGCCGATAGAGAACGTCTTAGCTTGGCCCGCATGAATCATCTCCTGCTTGGCCAGCTGCCAGGTATTCATCAGACTTTCGGCATAGGGTACGAGCTTCTGGCCAGCAGGGGTAAGCTGGATATTATTCCGGTGTCGAGTGAATAGCTCGGTACCGACTTGATTTTCCAACTGACGGATACGGAAGCTGACGGCAGATTGTGTCAGGTAGAGGGTTTCGGCAGCTTTGCCGAAGTGACGTGTACGACTGACTTCCAAAAAGGTTTTGAGTAATTCGGTATCCACGATTCACCTGCAAAAAATTTTATCATCATGATTTAAATGTTTTGTTTTACAGCTTGTCAAGCCTATCTAATACTCCGCGCCATAAATAGCACGGCCATAGAGAATTAGGAGCGTGTCAGATGCCGGAAAGCTTCCATACCACTCATCGTTTCTTTGATAACAAACACTATCCACGTGGTTTTTCACGTCATGGTGATTTCACCATCAAAGAGGCTCAGTTACTTGAGCGCTTTGGGTATGCATTTAATGAATTAGATCTCGGAACTCGCGAGGCTCAAACGGATGAAGAGCTGCTGTTTGTTGCTGTATGTCGTGGTGAGCGTCAGCCAGCAACCGAGGCGGAGAAAGTCTGGGCGAAGTATGTGACCCGTATCCGCCGTCCGAAGCGTTTCCATACGCTCTCTGGCGGCAAGCCACAGATGGAAGGGGCTGAGGATTACACTGAGTCTGACGATTAATGGTGGTTGGACGACACTCGGCCTTCTGAGTTAGAGGCGTAACAACACCCTGTGAGCGGTATGCTGGCAGGGTGTTTTTTATTGTAAGTCGATCGGTATGAAGGGTCAGCGTTAGATACCCATTGTATGACGTTGTGGTAAGAAAAAGGCCCTGAGTATCAGGGCCTGGCGGAGCCGTGTGCGATGACACAACTAGGCGGGTTTATTCGATATTCTGGATCTGCTCACGCATCTGTTCGATCAAGACTTTAAGCTCAATCGCTGAAGCGGTGATATCTGCGTTGATTGACTTAGAGGCCAGCGTGTTTGACTCGCGGTTGAACTCCTGCATCATGAAGTCTAGGCGGCGTCCAACGGCCTCTTTTTTCTTCAGGATAGCGTAAGTCTCTTTTACGTGTGCGTCTAAACGGTCTAACTCTTCCGCCACATCGATGCGCTGGGCCATGAGTACCAACTCTTGCTCCAGACGGTTATTCTCGAGTTGGACCTGAGCCTCTTCGAGTTTATTGACTAAACGCTCGCGCTGCCATTGGAGGATCTCCGGCATCCGGCTACGTACCTTGGCGACCTCGGCGGAGACAGCCTCGAGGCGCTGCTCGATTAATGCCTTAAGCGCGCCACCCTCACGCTCACGCGCGTCGATGAAGTCATCAATGGTGCTATCCAGGGCGCTCAACAGGTCACTGCTGATGGCATCCAGGTCTTGTTCGGCGGCGGCCATCACGCCTGGCCAGCGCAGCACATCCAGCGGATTGATCTCGCCTTCATCACTCTGAAGTTTGACCCAGTTAGCGGCTTCCACTAGCTGTTTAGCCAGATTCTCGTTGAGGATTAGCGCACTCTGTGCGCTGGGATCGAGTTCGAAACGCAGGTTGCACTCAACCTTACCTCGGGTCAGACGAGTGCGCAGGCGCTCACGGATCACCGGCTCCAGGCTACGAAACTGTTCAGGAAGACGGATGTAGGTTTCCAGATAGCGTTGGTTGACTGAGCGCAGCTCCCAGGCTGCGCTGCCCCAGTTACCCTTGACTTCGCGTCGGGCGTAAGCGGTCATGCTACGGATCATAGTGCCTGCCTATTACTAAAACGGTGTGTGTTGTCGGGATTATAGCCCCGCGACGTCCTGCGTGATAGGCATAAGCGGATGAAGGCCGTATAATGCGCAGCCGATTACTGAATTACCTGCGGAGATGAGCTTATGCGTCCTGAAGGCCGAGCAGCCGGACAGATCCGTCCACTGCGTTTGACTCGCCATTATACCAAGCATGCGGAAGGCTCCGTACTGGTGGAGTTTGGCGATACCAAGGTGTTGTGTACCGCCAGTGTTGACGAAGGGGTGCCGCGCTTTTTAAAGGGCCAGGGCCAAGGCTGGGTTACCGCAGAATATGGCATGCTGCCCCGTTCCACCCACAGCCGTATGGCGCGTGAGGCGGCCAAGGGCAAGCAGGGCGGCCGTACCATGGAGATCCAGCGTTTGATCGCGCGTTCGCTGCGCGCCGCGGTAGACCTGAAGAAGTTGGGTGAGTTCACGATCACCCTGGATTGCGATGTGATCCAGGCGGATGGCGGCACGCGTACCGCCTCTATCACCGGTGCCTGCGTGGCATTAGCCGATGCCTTGAATGCCCTGGTCGCGTCCGGCAAGTTGAAGGCGAGCCCGCTGAAGGGGATGGTTGCCGCCGTCTCTGTCGGTATTGTTGCCGGCGAGGCGCTATGCGATCTGGAGTATGTAGAGGACTCTGCCGCCGAAACCGACATGAATGTGGTCATGATGGAGGATGGCCGGATGATCGAAGTGCAAGGCACAGCTGAAGGAGAGCCATTCAGCCATGAGGAGCTATTAACACTCTTGGCATTGGCCAAAGATGGCATAGGTCAGATCATCCAGGCGCAGAAGGCTGCGTTAGCATAATGATTTTAGGCGACTCTATCAGTCGCCTTTTTTTTGCCCGTAAGATGGGCATTCCGGGTATTAACAGACTTTGAAGGAGAAAAGTATGAAGGCCTATCAGCGCCGCTTTATTGAATTTGCACTCAGCAAGCAGGTTCTCAAGTTCGGCGAGTTTACGTTGAAATCTGGGCGTACTAGCCCTTATTTCTTTAACGCAGGGCTATTTAATACCGGGCGAGATCTGGCGCTGTTGGGACGCTTCTACGCCGAGGCGTTGGCGGACAGTGGTATCGCATTCGATGTGTTGTTCGGGCCGGCGTATAAAGGGATACCGATTGCGACCACGACGGCGGTAGCGCTGGCCGAGCATCACGATATGGACGTGCCTTACTGCTTCAACCGTAAGGAGGCCAAGGATCATGGTGAGGGGGGGGCCCTGGTTGGCAGCCCTCTGCAGGGACGAGTGATGTTAGTGGATGATGTGATCACTGCTGGTACCGCTATCCGTGAGTCGATGACGCTGATCCAGGCGAACGGCGCGGCCTTGGCCGGGGTGCTAATCTCCCTCGATCGTCAGGAGCGTGGCCGCGAAGCGTTGTCCGCGATCCAAGAAGTTGAACGCGACTATGGTTGTCGGGTGATCTCCATCATTACCCTAAGCGATCTGATCCATTATCTGGAAGAGCAACCAGGGATGGCGCAGCATCTGGCGGCGGTTAAGGCGTATCGTACGCAATACGGCGTGTGAGTTGCGTGCAGGCCGCCTCAGCGCGGCCTGCTGCGCGATCATTGCAACTGGCTCGCCAGCAATGGCCAACGGGTATCAAACTCCTGCGTTGGGCGGTAGCGAAACTCGGAGCGGACGAAACGCGATAGCATCCCTTCGCAGAAGGCCAGTAATTGGCTGGCCAACAACGTCTCATCGTGAGCGAAAGCGTTGCCTTCACGCAGGCGTCGCTCCTTCAGTACTTGGCGTAACTGTGCCTCGATACGCTCAAATAACTGATTGATACGACCCTGTAGACGATCTTGCTCGAACATGAGGGCATGACCGGTCATGATGCGGGTCAGCCCAGGGTTACGCTCTGCGAAGCCCAGGATCAGCAGCAGAATAAGACGAAGCCGATTGAGCGTATCTTTCTCATCCTGCAATATCAGGTTAATCCGTGAGATGAGTGAGTCTTCAATAAACTCAATGAGACTATCGAACATCCGTGTTTTACTGGGAAAATGGCGATAAAGCGCGGCCTCTGATACGCCGACGTTAGCCGCCAGCTTTGCCGTGGTGATGCGTTGGCTGCCATCGCTAGATTCGAGCATTTGCGCGAGCGCCTGCAAAATCTCTTCACGACGGTTCCTTTTCGTATTTTCTTTTTCTGCCATGCCTGACAAGACCCTTGCTAAACGGCGAAAACGGATTCCCCACAACAGACACCGCCGCAACGGAGTGCGACGGTGTTATTTGGCTTGATAGCGTTGCGTGCGGCGGATTGGATTACTGGCGGCCAGAGTGACCGAATCCCCCTGCACCGCGCGAGCTATCTTCGAACGACTCTACCAGGTTAAAGTCAGCCTGCACCACCGGTACCAGTACCAGCTGCGCGACGCGCTCGCCAGGCTCGATGGTGAAGGTGGTTTGCCCACGGTTCCAGACGGAGATCATCAACTGCCCCTGGTAGTCGGAGTCGATCAAGCCGACCAGATTGCCCAACACGATGCCATGCTTATGGCCTAAACCGGAGCGTGGCAGGATCAGCGCGGCCAGAGACGGGTCGGCGATATGGATGGCTAACCCGGTCGGTAACAGGGTGGTTTCGCCTGGCGCCAGCACCACGGCGCTATCCAGGCAGGCGCGGAGATCCAGACCTGCAGAGCCGGGAGTGGCATAGGTTGGCAGGGGGAACTGTTGTCCGATGCGCGCGTCGAGGATCTTAACGTCGATTTTTTTCTTCATAGTGTCTGACAATCTCATTGATTAAGGCGCTACCCAGAAGGGATTTGCTGCTGAGCGGTAACCGTTTGTCACCCTGGGGCCAAAAAAGATGTAAGGCATTGGTATCACTATTGAAACCTTGGCCATCTTGTGAAACATCGTTGGCACAGATCAGGTCTAGTCCTTTACGCGCCAGTTTTTGTTTGGCGTATTCTTCCACATTCTGGGTTTCGGCGGCAAATCCTACCACAAATGGACGAGCGGTGGTCATGGCTGCAACGCCGGCGACGATATCCGGATTTTTCACCAAGGTCAGCGTTAATGTATCGCCTTGCTGCTTTTTCATTTTCTCTGGAGCGACCTGCTGAGCTCGGTAATCGGCGACGGCGGCACAGGCGATGAAGATATCACTTTCAGCGGCATGCTGCGTGACGGCGGCCTGCATTTCCAGGGCGCTCTGTACATCGATACGTATTACGCCCGCGGGGGTTGGTAGAGTGACCGGTCCACTGACTAGCGTGACCTGTGCACCGCGCCGTGCCGCGGCCTCGGCGATGGCGAACCCCATCTTGCCAGAGCTGTGGTTGCTAATGAAGCGCACCGGATCCAGCGCCTCACGCGTCGGTCCGGCGGTGATCAGTACACGGTAAGCCGCCAGATCGTGGGTTGGATGGAAGTGAGCCTCGGTACGCTCGACCAATGCTAATGGATCGAGCATCCGTCCTGGGCCGACATCGCCACATGCTTGCTCTCCACTATCTGGTCCCCAGATCGCGATGCCACGTCGGGCTAAGATCGCGAGATTATCTTGGGTAGCGGCGGCGCGGTACATCTGTTGATTCATGGCGGGGGCAAGCGCGATGGGGGCGGCACTGGCTAAGCATAGGGTGGCCAGCAGATCGTTGGCCATTCCCGCAGCCAGGCGCGCGATCAGATCGGCGGTAGCGGGAGCCAGCAGGATCAGATCGGCCCACTTTGCCAACTCGATATGCCCCATGGAGGCCTCGGCCGCAGGATCGAAGAGATCGTCCGCGACAGGGTGTCCAGAGACCGCCTGTAGGGTCAGAGGCGTAATAAAAGCCTGTGCCCCTTGAGTCATGACTACGCGCACTTCTGCGCCCCGTTCACGCAAGCGGCGCACGATTTCCGGGCACTTATAGGCGGCGATCCCGCCGCTGATGCCTAATAGGATACGTTTACCGTGAAGTCCCGTCATGGTGTTGGTTCCGTGTGAAGCCCAAAGTGGCAAGATCTTACCATATCTCATCTTTTCTCGCCGATCCTGCAACCATCTTTGAAGCCATGCGCACAGTTGCGCGGTTTTTAGATATATTTATTGATGCTGTTTTTTTATACAGTTATTTTTCTTGCGTCCGTTGGCGCTGTCGGGAGGAGAGCTCGATGCAAGAAGATAAGCCATTTGTTTGGCCACAGGGATTGCCACCCAGAGAGAAGCTGTTGCTATTAGGTGCGGCCTCGCTCAGCGATCAGGAGTTATTAGCGCTATTTTTGCGTACTGGCGTGCCAGGCATGCATGTGTTTCAGCTAGCGCAACAGCTACTGATACGCTTTGGTTCGCTCCAGGGGATCTTGCAGGCGGATGTCGATACCTTCTGTGCTACACCAGGCCTCGGTGTGGCGAAGTTTGCTCAATTGCAGGCGGTGCTGGAGTTGTCGCGGCGGGTGTTGCAGCATCGAATGAGTGAGGTCAGCGCGATGACGAGCCCCGATTTGACCGCACTTTTTCTCCAAAATCTGTTTGCTGCGCTAGAGCGTGAGGCTTTCGTCGTGTTGTTTTTGGACAATCAGCATCGTGTTATTCGATCTGAGCAGATGTTTTCGGGTACTATAAACTGTGTGGATGTATATCCACGGGAAATCGTCCGGGAGGCGCTCAAGCTAAATGCTGTGGCGCTTATCCTGGCGCATAACCACCCGTCCGGTAATCCCGAGCCCAGTGTGGCGGACCGTTTGCTAACAGCCCGCGTGGCTAAGGCCTGTGCACTGGTGGATATTCAGGTTCTCGATCATATGGTCATCGGCTGCGGTCAGCGGGTTTCTTTTGCTGAACGTGGGTGGATTTAATCATATTTTTTCGCGATCCTGAGGGATCTTTAGCTGTTCGGGTCTTGAGCACATGCGCTCTAGAGCGTATACTACGCCACCTTTGAGAATCTAGGTTGTGGCGTTAAGAGCCTATCTCAGCAGGTTTCGACCTGACTCAGAGTCTACTCGGCGGAGTTTGCCGGGATGGGCTCTAAAGCCTGACGAGGCGGCCACTACCTATACGAAGCTCGAGCTGATTTGATTTTTGGAGAATAGACATGTCCCGAGTCTGCCAAGTTACTGGCAAGCGTCCGGTGACCGGTAACAACCGTTCCCATGCGCTGAATGCGACCAAACGCCGTTTTCTGCCGAACCTGCACTCACACCGTTTTTGGGTTGAAGGTGAGAAGCGCTTTGTAACTCTGCGTGTATCTGCTAAAGGTATGCGTATCATTGATAAGAAGGGTATCGAAGCGGTTCTGGCCGATCTGCGTGCCCGTGGTGAGAAGTATTAAGGATCTGAATCATGGCTAAAGGTATTCGCGAGAAGATCAAGCTGGTTTCGTCTGCTGGTACTGGTCACTACTACACCACTACCAAGAACAAACGTACTAAGCCGGAAAAATTGGAACTGAAAAAGTTCGATCCGGTTGTACGCCAGCACGTGATCTACAAAGAAGCTAAGATTAAATAATTTTAGTGGAATTGGAAAAACCCGGCTCTGCCGGGTTTTTTTTTGCCTATTTGCCCCTATCTATAATGGCATGCTGTCAATGTATTGAGTGAGGGGTCATGCCGGAATTACCCGAAGTTGAAACCAGTCGCCGTGGTATTGCACCACACCTGACAGGTAAAATGATCGATCGCCTGGTGGTACGCCAGTCGCGTCTACGTTGGCCGGTTCCTGAGGCATTGTTGGCACTGCATGATCGTCCGATACTCAGCGTCCAGCGACGTGTAAAATACTTGTTACTCGAGCTGCCTGAGGGCTGGATCGTCATCCATTTAGGCATGTCTGGCAGCGTACGCATATTGTCTGCCTCGACGCCGGCACAGAAGCATGACCATATTGATCTCCGACTCACGGACGGTATGTGCTTGCGTTATACCGATCCCCGTCGTTTCGGTGCCTGGCTCTGGTATGAAGATTTAGCAACAGCGAGTGTATTAGCACACTTGGGGCCCGAGCCGCTAAGCGATGCGTTCAATGCCGCGTATTTGTTGGAGAAGGCACGAGGGCGTCGTACCGCGGTTAAACCTTGGCTGATGGACAATAAGCTGGTGGTTGGCGTGGGCAATATCTATGCCAGCGAATCCTTGTTCAGCGCGCAGATCCACCCGGATCGTCTCGCGGGCTCATTGAGTCGCGACGAGATTGCGCTCTTAGTTCAGACGATCAAAGCGGTGTTACAGCGTTCTATCGATCAGGGTGGAACCACGCTACGTGATTTCTTACAGGCGGATGGTAAGCCAGGTTATTTTGCTCAGCAGTTACAGGTCTATGGCCGCGCCGGAGAGGCTTGTTTGACTTGCGGCACGACGATTAAGAGCAGTAAACACGGGCAGCGTACTACCTATTACTGCCCGCATTGCCAGCGTTAGGCGTCGTGCAGACGCGCGAGGAGTGCTTGTGCGACAGGTGGAGGCAGGAAGGCGTCAACGTCACCACCGTGACGTGCGACCTCCTTCACCAGGGAAGAGGAGATGAAGGACCACGCCTCCGCCGGCATCAGGAAGACGCTCTCAAGAGAGGGCATCAGATGGCGATTCATGTTAGCCAATTGTAATTCATACTCAAAGTCAGAGACAGCGCGTAGGCCGCGTACCAAAATGTCGGCCTGTTGGCGCTGAGCAAAGTGCGCCATCAATTCGCTGAAGCCTTGAACTTCGACGTTAGGGAGATGTGCCGTGACGTCGCGCGCCATCGCCACTCGTTCCTCTAAGGTGAACAGTGGGTGCTTGCTCGGGCTGGCGGCGATAGCTAGGATTACGCGCTCAAACATATGTGCGGCGCGTGTGACGATATCGAGATGACCATTGGTGAGTGGGTCGAAAGTACCCGGGTAGATTGCGGTGCGGCTCATGGCAACCTCTTTTCTGTATAGCCGTGCTGTAGTGCCCACAGCTCGGTGTATTTGTTGAACGTGTATTGTGCATTCACCATGGCTAACAGCCAACCTTGCTTGCCATCCAGAACCCCACCACGCAGTAGCAATGTCTTCAGTAGGGCTCCGAGCGTATGGCTGAAGATCCCCCAGAGCGAGGTGATCTTGCCCTGGGCATACCGTTCATGTGCCCAGGTGGTGGCATAGTGTAGCTGTTTCTGTTGAAAGCTGGCGAAGTCGCGGCAGGTTAAATGCAATAGATCGCCCGGCAAAGGATGGATCTGGGCGCCGTTGCAATCTAAAGACTCATGGACCTGATTGGCGTTATACCGGTAGTGCTGGCGGGGATAGAGACGGATCACGCGATCGGGGTACCAGCCACTATGACGCATAAAGCGTCCAAGGAAGAGATTGCGCCGGGCGATGCTGTATACCCGTTCACTTGCTGGTTGGGCGAGGACTTGCTGGATAGCGTCACGCAGTTCCGCGCTGACGCGCTCATCACTGTCGAGCATCAGGATATAGTCGCCGTTAGCATAATCTTGAGCCCGTTGGCGCTGAATACCGAATCCTTGCCAGTCACGATTCTCATAGACCTTGGCGCCGGCCGCGCGTGCGATTGCCTGCGTTTCATCGCTACTGCCCGCATCCAGAACGACGATCTCGTCTGCCCAGTCGATGGACGCCAGGCAGTCGGGTAATAACTCGGCAGCATTTTTGCAAATGAGGACGACGGAGAGACGTGGTGACATGGTTTAGTGACTCCGTAACGGCAGATAGGGTAATAGCAGCTGTAACAATCGCTGCAGCGCGCCCTGATTCTGGTGCAAGACTTCGACGGCGTGGCGGCCATACCACAAACGGTAATCTTCATCCGTCAGCAGGGTGGTGATCTCTCCAACTAACGCCTCGCCATCAGCGACAGAGATCAAGCCATCGGCCTGCTGTAGTTTGGCGCAAATATCCTTGAAGTTAAAGGTATGGGGTCCCATCAGTACTGGAATAGCGTGTGCTGCCGGCTCGAGGGGATTGTGCCCACCCCGCTCGACCAGACTCCCACCAACGAAGGCTAAATCGGCGATGCCATACAGTAACATCAGCTCCCCCATACTATCGCCGATGACCACCTGCGTCTGGGGCGTGGGGATCTGACCGCTACTGCGCATTAGGTAGTTGAAGCCCCCTTTTTGGGTCAGCTGCTCTGTCTCTTTAAAACGTTCAGGGTGACGTGGTACGAGGATCAACAGTAAGTCGGGGAACTGGGCGAGCAAGCGGCGGTGTGCTTGCAGCATGATGGCCTCTTCCCCTTGATGCGTACTAGCGGCGATCCAGACTTTACGGTGCGGAGCCCATTGGCGGCGTAGGGTAACGGCTCGGGCTGCCAGTTCGGGGGTAACGGAAATATCGAATTTGATGCTGCCTGTTACCGCCAGTTGACTTCGCTTGAGTCCGAGATCGATAAAGCGCTCGCCATCCTCTTGGTTCTGTGCCGCGATCAGGGTGATTTTCCCCAGCAGACGACGCATGAAGCCACCCAGTTTGCTATACCCCTGAGCCGAGCGTGCGGAAAGACGAGCATTGGCGATGACGAGCGGAATCTGGCGTTGATGCAGCGCGGCGATCATGTTGGGCCATAGCTCGGTTTCCATCACGATGACCAGCTTGGGACGCACGGTATTTAAGAAACGTCGCATGGCACCCGGCAGATCATAGGGAAGATAGACGTGATGGACATCCTTGCCAAAGGCCGACATCACTCGCTCCGAGCCTGTCGGGGTCATGGTCGTGACGGTGATCGGTAGGGTTGGATAACGGTGGCGCAGCGCGCGCACCAATGGAATCGCGGCCAGCGTTTCCCCGACCGAGACCGAATGCAGCAAGATCCCGCCCGGTACAACCTTGTTACGGCAGAAGCCATAGCGTTCGCCCCAGCGTTTGCGGTAAGCCGGTGATTTTCGGCTACGCAGCAGGAGTCTAAGCCAGATTAGAGGCTGAATGAGATAGAGCAGTACGGTATATAACGATTCCAAGCTTGTATCCGTTATCTTTATAGTATTGGCGGGCAAATTCTAAGCATTTACCTACTTTAATGCCATTATTTTACCGATTTTCCCCGGATTTCCATATTGCGAGCAATGGGGGAAGAGACACGATCACATGTATACGGTGTGCGAGATCATACCGTATAAGACACGGCTTGTTTTTCATGGTGCACCGAGGCGGCGGTAATGCATACAGACACTGTCAACATCGTATTTCAGTAGTGCATTGTTATCGATAGTTTGAGGATGGTAATAAATATCCAATAAAGTCTTGGCTAAAGCATGAACATCAGGGGAGCAGAGCCCTCGAGCTAGTTCACCTGTTAGAATTTCGGCCGGCCCACCAGGACACCGAGTACTGACAACGGCGGTGCCTAGCGCGAGTGCCTCAACAAGTACATTACCGAATCCCTCACTATCAGAACTGACGACCAGTAATCTTGCGTGACGGATCCAGGGATAAGGATTCGCCTGAAAGCCTTGAAATAATACGCGCTGCTCTAATCCTAATTTTTTAACCAGAGCGCGGAGCCGAGACTCTTGTTCGTGAGTCCCCTGCCCGAGTAAAACGAGTGGATCGGTGATGCCACTTTCTGCATAGGCTTCTAACAGCCGATCGTGACGTTTAGCCTGATGGAATCGTCCGACATGGATCAGGTAATCTTGTCCCAAAAGAGGGCAAGGCGCTTCACTAGCTTGGCGAATAGCCGCGAGATCGAATGGGTTGGGGATGACTTGTAGTTGCGCAGGCGTAATGTTGAATTGTGCGCATAGGTCATGCCCAACGGCTTGTGATACAGCGACGATACGACGATTTTGGTAAACTTGGCGGATCTTTTTCTGCTTTAGCCAACGGTCAAAACCATGACGGTGGCCAAGATAGGAGGTGGAGAAAACACCATGCAGACAAAACCATAGGTTATGGTTTCGTAGCGCCTCACTCCGTGCGACGATACGATCGGTTTTATGCAGATTAGATAAGACTAAATCGTAATGGCCATCTTGCTCGGCTCGGTAGATCTCCGCATCTAGTTGGCGTGCGCGACGCGATAGCTCCGTCAATTTTCGCCAAGGGAAGCGGCAATGATCATGGATCACTCGGTAATCGATATTGGCAGGCAGTGAATACTGACAAATGTCGCGTAAGGAAAACAGGGAGACCTTATCACCTTGGGTAAGAAACTGCTGGGCTAAGGTGAGTACTACCTTTTCCGCGCCGCCACCGGGTAGGCCGTCGATAATAAATAAAATACGCATTTACTTCACCAGCTGTTGATACAGCGTAATCAGTTGGGCAGAGAGATGTTCGGCGCTACAAGACATAATCTGTGAGCGAGCCTGTTTGCTTGCGTGAGAGCCTAGCGCTTGTGTGGGTAACGCCATGATCGCTTCACGTAGCGCGACAATGTCCAAGGCATCGCAGACATAGCCATTCTCACCATTACGGATAAACTCAGCGCCGCCACAGCCTGTGCTAGTGATCACGGGTAGACCGCAAGCCATTGCTTCTAAAATGACGTTAGGAAACGGGTCGTAGAGTGTAGGCAACAATAAACCATCGGCCATTTGGTAGAAGGGCAGCGTTTCTGTTTGTACCCCTAAGAAGCGTACACGTTCGGCGCAGCCTAAGGTACGCGCCAGTGCTTGATAACGCGCCTCTTCTTTATCCTTGCCGACCACCAGTAAGTAACGTGGCGTGGGAGCGAGTGCCTCAATTGCCGCCCGTAGCCCCTTGCGTTCAAAACCGGAACCGACATAGATCAGACAAGTGGCTTCCTGTGGGATCTGCCACTGGCGACGCAGTGTTGCCCGTAGCGTCTCATCAGGCGGCAGAAAACGCTGATGATCGATAGCATTATAGATGACATGGATCTTTTCATCCGGGAGGCCGAAATCCTCCATAATCTCCCGCTTAATCATCGCGGCGTTACAGATGACGGCGCGCAGTTCCGGTGCCTGATACATGGCGCGCTCTGCCTCCATCACATAACGGTGGTAGCGATCATGCCACAGGAGGCGGGCCTTCCATCCCGGTAGGATCCGCGCTCGCTGCATTAACCAGCGTTGGTGGACGCCATCCCCGGCACGATAGAGGTCACAGCCGGGAATACGCTCATGGCTTTGTACCAGATCGAAGCGCTGGTGTTGCCAGAGGGCGCGAGCGGCATGGGCGAAACCACGCTCCCGACTGATTCGTCCCCATTTCCTCGGATCGCAGAGATGAATATGCCAATCAGGTTTGATCGGGCCTTGCCATTGACGAGTGATAACATTTAGCTCGATGTCATGACTATCCAATGCCTCAAGCGCGCGAGAGACAAAACGTTCAGCACCGCCATCTGGACGATACTTCTGCCGTACGAGGGCCAGTCGAAATTGGGTCATGCGAGTAATCTCTTGGCCGCGCTAATGACGGCATCGCTGGGGATTAAGTCCAAATAGCGCTCCTCGGTTTGAGTATCGATGGCATCCGGGTCGGGCAATGCGCCAAAATCACCGGCCCAGATGACCTCACCTTGAGCTTGCCAAGGTCGCCAGAAGGTAAGTTTCGAGGGGCCGAACAAAGCGACTAGTGGTGTTTGCAACGCCGCTGCCATATGCATAGGAACTGAATCGACGCCGATAAACAAGCGGGCGTGGTCGATAGCCGCCGCTAATTGACGTAGTGTGAGTCGCCCCGCTAGGCTCGTGATATTGGCGCCGGGACAGCCCTGTATGATCCGCGCAATCATTGCTAATTCGCGTTCATCGGGGCCCGAGGTGAGTAGAATGTGTTGTCCGGACTGTGATAGCGCGTTAATGACCTCACTCATCCGCGACTCTTGCCAGCATTTAAAGAACCAGCGAGAGGTCGGTTGGATGACGATGTAACTTGTGGGCCACTCCTTGGGAAGAAGCGCTTGCACCTGTTGCCAGTCCTGTTGCGTATAGCCCATGGTGACGCGCGGATCGATGTCAGGTAGTGCTAGAGGCGCGAGGATCGTCAGATTCTGCTCGACGGTATGCAACCGCCCATGATCTGCTGTACTGATCAGGTGGGTATGGCTACGTCGCCATAGTGGATGGCGGCGCTTGGTAAAATCGAAGCCGAGACGCACGGGTGCCGCGCTAAGCCTGGTGACGATGGCGCTGCGCCATTGATCGGCCAGGTTGACCACCAGATCATACTGCTGTGCACGCAGTGTGCGCAGTAATCGCCACTCTTGGCCGAGTTGATAACGTATCCCCTGTCTTTTCCACTGGCGATCGATGCAATAGATCTGGTGGATGTCGGGGTTGGCAGAGAGCATTTCCCGTGTTTCTGCATACAGTAAAACATCTATCTCGGCGGCTGGATAGTGCTGCTTTAGCGTATTAATGACAGGTGTAATCAATAGCATATCGCCATGATGACGCAGCTTGATAACCAGAATACGCTGAGGAGAAAATGCGACGGGAAGCGTCGGGTTCGATGCCATGCTTTTGCCTTTTCCTGCGGTTTGACCTTTGATTTTAGTGGATAAGGTCGGTGGGGAGAAGTGTTGTGGCGGTTTTAAAGCAATTGTTCTACCATGGGCGAAAGATTAGGCTTGAGGAAGACGTATTAATATGAGCCAGCCTGCATTTATCATTACCATCGATACTGAGGGTGATAATCTGTGGCAGAACCACGATCGGATCACGACAGAGAATGCCCGTTATTTACCTCGCTTTCAGCAGCTATGCGAAAAATATGGCTTTAAGCCGGTTTATCTGACCAATTATGAAATGGCCAGCGATCCT
This sequence comes from Edwardsiella tarda ATCC 15947 = NBRC 105688, assembly GCF_003113495.2. NCBI lineage: Bacteria > Pseudomonadati > Pseudomonadota > Gammaproteobacteria > Enterobacterales > Hafniaceae > Edwardsiella > Edwardsiella tarda. The sequence goes on along the minus strand of NZ_CP084506.1, from coordinate 3,498,255 downwards.
ACCTATGTTGCGTTTGCCCGTGATGTGATTGCACGCGGGTGCGGCGAGGTGGGTATGCATTTACACGCCTGGAATAGCCCTCCAGAAATTCCACTTACCGATAACGATTGGGCTAATAAACCCTATCTAATTGAATATCCTGATGATGTAATGCGGCAAAAAGTCGATTATATGACCCATTTATTGGAGGAGACGTTCCAAACGAAAATGGTCAGTCATCGTGCGGGACGTTGGGCGATGAATGCCTTCTATCTACAGTTGCTGCTGGAGTATGGCTATCGGGTGGATTGTTCGGTTACGCCACGCGTCGACTGGCGTGGTGCTAAAGGCGCACCGCAAGGGGATGGTGGGAGTGACTATCGGCACTATCCAGATAAAGCCTATTTTGTCGATACCCGTGATTTGCGCCTAGAGGGTGACTCTTCATTACTTGAAGTACCGATGAGTACGCGTCTCAAGCACTCGCCATTCTTTAATCAATTGCGTACAAGTTATGATCGCCTGCGTGGCAAGCGTCGTCCGCCGTCGGTTCAGTGGGTACGTCCTCGAGGCGGGAACCTGCCAGAGATGCAGCGCGTGGTGGATTACCATCTCGAGCAAGGTCGGGACTATGTCGAATTTATGCTGCATTCATCGGAGTTTATGCCGGGAGGAAGTCCGACCTTCCGCAATGCGCAGGATATTGAACAGCTGTATCACGATCTCGAGGCCTTGTTTACTTGGTTGGCGCCACGCGTACAAGGGGCGACCTTAGCTGAGTATTATCAGATGAAATGCGCACAGCGAGCGCCTGCGTAGTCATATTCACGTAGGTCGCTCATCACGTATGACAAGGGAGGCGAAAGCCTCCCTTAGTCGTTTAGCGACGGGTAGGATCCGTAGCCTCTTGTGCCCATGTCATCAGATGTTGGCAGAGGGCTTCGGCCAGTGCGTTGAAGTCTCTACTGGCTGCGGCATGCTCTTGGGCACCTTGGCTAAGACGCTGGTAGACTTCAGGATGGTGATAGAGATATTCGATGCTGTCGGCGAGTTGTACGGGCGATAGCATGAGTGGTGGCGTCAACCGATCGTGTTGTGGGTCGTATACTAAGGGAGCAAAGTGGGTTGAGGCACCACAAAGATCAGCATACTGTTGTACCGAGAGTTCGGGGGTTAGACACAGCCCAGTATGCTGGTGGCGTACCGTCTCTGGTAATCCATCGATATTGCTGGTGATCGTCGGGACACCATAGGTTCCTGCCTCGAGCGCGGCTAACGATGCGGTCTCATGCATGGATGGGCAGAGATAGAGATCGAGTCGTTCATAAAATGCTCCCATATCACTGACAAACCCCATTAGGGTCGTATTTTGTTCAACGTGTAGTGTTTCTCTCAGACGAGAGAGGTAGTCGGCTTCATTACCGACACCGGCGATATAACAGTGGTGCGGAATATTACGTCGCGCTAGCTCTTGGGAGGCCAGTAATAGGAGTCCAAGGCATTTCAGCGGCACCAGACGTCCGGCGCTGCCGAAGATGATGGGTTGACCGGTTACCCGTGGTGGTTTGATGGTGTGAGTGTGCGCTAAGCGGCGTGGCGCATTGGGTTCGATCGTGATCGGTTGAGTAATGTGATGTTTCAGCTCTAGCATCCGTTTACAGGCATGGGAGACGGCTAGGCAGTGGGTGACGTGAGCAAAGAAGCGTGTCGGTAGTGAAGGCGTGTGCTGATACCATGACATTCCATGCTCATAATAGACGATTGGGACGTTGGCAAGATAGCGCGCGGTACGCGCGTTAGAAAGATGCCACTCAGTAAACTGATTCCAGATTATGATGACGTCAGGATGGATCTGGCGAATGATACGTAGGCGGTTCCAGGCGCGAAAAATTTTGGGGCGGTTCGGTAGACTGAGCTGACCATAGCGCTTGATCGGGCGCAGATGTACCTGGGATAGGCCCTGTAATCGAGGACGTAATGCTGAGGCAATGCCTTGGTGCTCCATCACCAGTGTGTGCTGCATGTGCGGGTAGGCTTGCACAGCGTAGTGTAGAAAATCGCAAAACATTGTTTCGACACCACCGACATTGCGCAGATCGATCAGATGAATGAGATGGTAGGTCATATTCGAGTCATTATTCATATAATAATTTTTTTATAAAAATAAACTATGATAATAAATTACCATATAAATCTTAGCAGTAGATCTGCTTAGATACTATTTATCTATTCATCCTCTTATTTTATCGTATTATTCCCCCTCAGTATTAGCCTGAGGGGGGCAGATTATTTCGCTAATATCGCTTGGTAGAACGTGATCATTTCCTTCATCATGTGGTCAAAGGTCATATATTTCTGCGCATACTCATAGGCATTTTCGCGTAGAGTCGCGCGTAATTGGGGCTGTTCGATCAAACGACGGATGGCGTTAGCTAATGCCTGAGCATCATGAGCCGGGCAGAGGAGGCCAGTGTGCTCATTACTAATCATTTCCGGTAATCCGCCCGTGGTGGTGGCGACAATATTTTTCTTCATCAGGAAGGCCTGAGAGACTAAACGTGTCTGGGCCTCTGTTGCGACGGAGGCAATAACGACAATGTCAGCGATAGCCAGATAGTTTTCGATATCGTTGTGGTAGCCGAGAAAGCGGATCTGTTGACCGAGGTAGGGTTGAGCGAGATTAAGCACATGCTGTTTGAACTCTACCGTTTGACTGGTTGACTCTCCTACTTGGATACAAGTAAGTGGTAAGCCTTGATCCAGCAGTTTTTTGCAGGCTTCGATATAATAATTTTGCCCTTTATCTGGGCGGATCATCCCGATGTTGGCCACGACGATATCATCCGTGGCGATCCCCAGCTGTTGGCGTAGCGTCTGTACGTCATGAGATGGTGAGAAGCGGAGCGGATCGACGCCAGCGGGAGCGACCAGTGTCTTATCTTGGTTAGGGATGCCTAGCGTCTCCAGCATATCCTGAATCTTCTTGGCGGTCGTGATGATGCCGTGGTTGCCATGTTTCCATACCAGTCCATGCAGCCCGCTGATTTTTATCGGATCGGTCACATGGCGTGAACGGATCACCTTGACCCCTGTCAACAGCTTGACCAACGCACCATAGACCGCATCACGACTGCCATGACAATCCAAGATAGCAATCCGTTGTGTACGGATAAACCTCAGTAGCGGTGCAAGGGTCTTTGGGTGTATCGACCCGCGCACGCGAATAGCGAAGGTCGGTAAGTTTTTCTCCTGAGCCTTGGCGAGGATTGCCGAGCCAGGTCGAGCAATAATCCAGGTCGGGTAGCCATGCTGGTTGAGCCATTCGGCTTGCTCAACGATGCGTAACTCCTGGCCTCCCCAATCCATCGAGGTTTCAAAGTGGGCGATATTCATATTCAGCTCTCTGGCTTCCTAGTACTAATGATAGTGCGATGCAGATTAAATATAGTGTCGTTGCCTCTTGACTAAAAAATAGGACATCGCTGAGACCAAATCCGATGAGGCTGACGGTACATAAAAATAGCAATGGGTTTCGTTGTATCAGGCTGGTTAGAAGGAGTGATAGATAGACTATCATTAGCAGTAGAGTACCCCATAGCCCCTGTAATGAGAGAGTCTCAATGATCTCATTATGGAGATGTACGCCCAGGAATTGCATGATAAATGAGCTTATCTGTTTGTGCTCGACAGCGTTTTGAACAAGTGTATAGCGGCTTTCCGCTGATTGTCCTAGGGGGTGGTGTTTAAATACATAGATCCCAGCATGCCACATGGCGAAGCGGGAGCTAAACGAGCCAGAGGCGGTGGTAATGTTATAGCTTTTCGCCTCTTGGATTGCGGAGGCCATACGCGGCTCGATTATCGGTCGATAACTTAGTGCCATAATCCCTATCAGGACACCAAGGATGAGAGCGATAGCTTTCCAGCTAACTCGCTTACGTAACATCCAAAATGTCGTGGTTAACGCTAAGACTAAGTAGACTAAGATAGCAGCGCGTGTTTGTGTTAATAGAATGGTTATGGCTGAAGCACATAGATTAAATAATGCTAATAATAGACCTGTTGACCGACTTACCTGCTCCAGACATAAGTAAAGGCTAATTAAGAAAATAGGAGTGATGATATATGCGGTAGCGGTCGCCCTATTCGTTGATAGCTCAATCCGTCCCATGCCAAGAATAGAAAATTGATAAAGGGCATAGCCGAGTATTATGATCGGTAATACTTTAAGTAGAGTCAGGATGAATCGTGATTGTGAAAGTATTTTTAACGGTTCACGTAGCAAGAATACCGCATATATAATAAAAGCGCCGATAATCAACCTCTTACTTGTTGATTTGTAGGCATAATAGATACCATCCAACGTATGGTCATGATGCTGAAAATAGCAGGCCCAGAGGAGACGCGCGATACCAAATACGAGCAGGCTACCAGGAATGAGAAGGTTAATATAGCTGTTGCTATTTCCTTTATTATTAAATAGATTTAATATGATATAGATTATACATAGATAACCACAGATATAGAAAATATCTCTTGTCCAAGGGCTAGAGAACGAGGCGAGACAAAACCCAAGTATTAACATAAAAAAAATAATAGTAGAGATATATTTATTTTTCGTTATCATAAGAATGATCTCAATTTTAAAGCAAGGTACATTTTTTTTCTGCTAAATCTTACCTTAGGACATAGTAAATAATTAATACCATTGATTTTAACTAACTTTTCCGTAAGGTAAGGTGGTATTTTATGACTTCTTGTCCTGGAGATAAAGTCTGAAATTGATTTAACTAGGAGTGCTTCGAATAGATAACGTTGTGTCGAGTTTTCGATAAAAAAAGGTTCTATTCTATCGAATGCGTTAAATATTAGGAGAATTTTCTCTCCATACTTATCATCAGATAAACTATTCTCTCTTTTTCTATATTGATAGCAAATAGTGTCGCTATAGATGATCTTCTTGGCATTATGAATAGCGTAAGCAACGGTGACGATATCTTCATAGCAGACTAAATCAGGAAACATATCATTATCTAATAATGACCGGCGAATAAATTTGCCAGCAATATGTCCTTCGATAATCTTATGATTAAGGTAGAGTTCTTTGGCTGAAGACTTATCAATATGCTTTTCGTTATTGTTTATTTCTACATTTTTTAGGTTGAGCTCGCCTCTGACTTCCTCGATCGGCGTGATAAGCAAATCAAAGTTAATTTCTGTTACTTTTTCGAGTAGCCATGTCAAAGCGTTTTGCTTCAGTGCATCATCACTGTCAAGGATCGTGATATATTCGCCCTGACAATGGGTGAAAGCAAATTTCTTTACTTTACCAACATTATGAAAATTAACCGAGAATACTTTCTTGGTAAAGTTTTTCGCTGGGAAATTATTAATGATGTCTAAAGAGTTATCGGTGGAACCATCATTAACAATGATCGCCTCGACGCACTCAGGGCGACAATCTTTATCTAATGCCTGTTCGAGGCTTTGTAAACAGGTCAATATATAGTCGGCCGAGTTATGTACGGCAATAATGATGGATAATATCGGGTTAGCTATCACGTTTTTCTCAATTTATTTTGATTTGTTGACTCACGCGCACAGCGGTTAAATCCTGTAGGCGCCCGCTGGGCGAGATAAGCGATACCTGCTCCATCCCATAACCCCCGATCAGCCCCGGATCGGTAGGGCCATACAGCGTGATATTCGGCCGATCCAGCGCGGCGGCCAGATGACTGAGGCCGGTATCGACGGAGACTACTTGGCTGGCACCGGCCAGTACGCTGGCTACCTCGGCCAGAGTCATCTTCGGCAGTACCTCGACATGCGCAAACCCGGCGGCCAGACGTAGGGCGCGCTGACGCTCATGCTCTGCTCCCCATGGCAGCTTAATCCGTTGCGAAGTATGCTGGCCAACCCAGGCGATCAGCGCTCGCCAGTGTGTCTCCGGCCAATGTTTTTCATCGCGGGTCGTGGCGTGCAGAAACACCATATACTGGCCGGCATCGCCGGGTAGTTGCTGAGTAAAGTGCTGGGCTATGGCATAGTCACCATGCGGTGACGGCAACGAGTAACCTAGGCTTTGTGCCACGAGCTGGCGGGTACGCTCGACGGCATGTTGCTGACGAGGAACGGCATGACGGCGATCATAAAACAGGCTCGCCAGTGGCTCGCGAGCACTGGCGCGATCGAAGCCGTGTTTGATGCCGTATGCTTGGCGCGTGACCAGCAGCGCGCTTTTTAGCAAGCCTTGGGCGTCGATGATCGCATCGTAGCGTTCCTGACGCAGTAGGTGCTTAAATGTCCGCCACTCATGACGAGTTTGGGCGCTGAACGGCGCCTTGCGCCAGCGTCGAATGGCGACCGGGATCACGCGTTCGACCGCCGCATGCCAGCTAGGAATTTGGGCAAACCCCTCTTCGACCACCCAGTCGACCTGTAAGTCGGGGATCGCCCGTTGAGCGTCAGTCAGCGCAGGCAAGGTGTGAATGACATCTCCCATCGAGGAGGTTTTTACCATCAGGATGCGCACTGGACTTCCCCACTATTTGCCTGTGCGGCGTCGCGTAGCAAAGCGAGCAGCGTTTGTTCGACGCGATCTGGTGTGATATCGATCAGGCTCTGGTGGTAGCCGGTTTCGCCCTTCCCGCGTCGGACTTTATGATAGCCGGAGATCAGCCGGATCACTTGGGCATGTGGGCTCAACGGTGGCGTGAAATCTGGGCTACTGGGCCCATAGAGTGCCACTAGCGGTTTATCAAGGGCCGCGGCAACATGCATCAATCCAGAGTCATTGCTGACGATGGCTTGGCAGGCGGCGATCAGCGTCACGGCCTGGTCTAGCGTAGTATGTCCCGCCAGATTTAAACAGTACTCGCGACTCTCCTCCGCCAACGCTTGGCGAATGTCCTCACCAGCCGAGTGATCCTTGGCGGAGCCAAACAGAGCGATCTGATAGCCCTGGGTGATAAGTCGTTGTGCGAGTACGGCATAGTGATAGTGAGGCCAGCGTTTTGCTGGCCCAAATTCGGCGCCTGGGCAGAAGCCGATCACTGGACGATGATCGGTCAGATTGAAGGCGGCGGCGGTTTCGGCGATCTCTTCATCGCGTACCTGGAGAGCAGGATAGCGCAAGGGCTGGGGTAGATCGCTGGCGCGTCGTACGCGCGTGGCGGGGTAGGCCAGCGCTACATAACGTTCGACCATCCGTGGAAAGGCCGACTTATCGAGTGGACGCAGATCATTCAAGAGGCCATAACGCATCTCTCCCTTCCAACCGATACGCAAAGGAATACGAGCGAAGAAGGGAATCAATGCCGATTTGAATGAGTTGGGTAGCACATAAGCGCGATCATATTCTCGCTCACGCAGTTGGTGCCCCAGACGGTAGCGCTCAGCGAGCCCTAGGCTACCATGCCCCAGAGGCATGGGGATCGCGTCATGCACCTCAGGCATGCGCTCAAGGAGCGGACGGCACCAGTTGGGTGCCATCACATCGATTTCTGCCTCGGGGTACTCCGCCTTCAGGGTACGGTATAGACTCTGCGACATCATCATATCACCGACCCAAGACGGTCCGATCACCAGTATTTTCATACTGTTAGAAATTCCTTACGCTATTAGGGCTTACGGTTTAGCCATTCCATGTATTCGCGTACACCCTGGGCGACGGTTTTAAACGGTTGAGTATAACCGGCCGCGCGCAACTGAGTAGTATCCGCCTGAGTAAAGGCCTGATAATGTCCCTTTAGTTTATCTGGGAAGGGGATATAGACCACATTCCCCTTCTGGTGATAATCAACGACGGCATCGGCGACGGCCTGGAAGGATTCGGCGTTGCCGGTACCACAGTTGAAGATCCCAGAGACGCCGTTCTCCCAGAACCACAGGTTAACGTCTGCGACGTCGCCGACATAGATGAAGTCACGGCGGAAGTTTTCACTGCCTTCGAATAGCTTCGGCTCTTCACCATTATTGATCTGAGTATTCAGATGGAAAGCGACACTCGCCATGCCGCCCTTGTGGCCCTCACGTGGCCCATAAACGTTGAAATAGCGAAAGCCACAGATCTGCGATTCGACGTGCGGTAGGATGCGGCGCACATACTGGTCGAAGAGAAACTTAGAATAGCCGTAGACGTTCAACGGCCCCTCGTAGCGGCGATCCTCCACGAACTTATCGGTCATGCCGTAGGTGGCGGCAGAGGAGGCATACAGGAAGGGGATCTGGCGCTCTAGGCAGTAGTGCAACAGCTCTTTCGAGTACTGGTAGTTATTGTCCATCACATACTTGCCATCCCACTCGGTGGTGGAGGAGCAGGCGCCTTCATGGAATACCGCTTCGATATCACCGAAATCATCACCCGCAACGATCCCGGCAATGAAATCCTCTTTGTCCATATAGTCGGTGATATCCAGGTCGACCAGGTTAACAAACTTGGTACCATCCTTGAGGTTATCCACCACCAGAATATCGGTATAGCCTTTATCGTTCAATGCCTTAACGATGTTGCTGCCGATCATGCCGGCGCCGCCAGTGACAATAATCATGAGGTTTACCTTTCAATGAGCTAACGAGAGCGCGCGCAGCGCTGATAGATGGTGCCATCATAACATTTCATGGCTTGGCAATCAGCGCCGAGGGCACGCTTGTTAAGCAAAAAGCGTGTTAAGGAGACGGATTACGTCCCGTCAGCGGAATCACTTTGTGACCTATTCTCGCTTGCCCCGTCACGTGACGTGATAGATGCTGCATTTTTACCATTATAGAAGTTACGAACTCGTTTCAATACTGTTTCAGCAGTAAGATGCTGCTACGTACGCGGAAGCTAGCATATCGAACCCAGGAGAGACCCCATGTCTGCGGATTTTTACCAGCAACTTACACAGCAGCTCGAGACGACACGAGCTGACGGGTTGTACAAGAATGAGCGCATCATTACCTCAGCCCAACAAGCGGAGATCGCCGTGGCTGATGGTAGCCATGTCTTAAACTTCTGTGCCAATAACTACCTAGGGTTAGCGAATCACCCTGCGCTGATCGCTGCCGCTAAGGCGGGCATGGACAGTCATGGCTTCGGTATGGCGTCGGTGCGTTTTATCTGTGGCACTCAGGATAGTCATAAGGCGTTGGAGCAGCAAATTGCCACCTTCTTAGGCATGGAAGACGCCATCCTTTATTCCTCTTGCTTCGATGCTAACGGTGGTTTATTTGAGACCCTGTTAGGGCCGGAGGATGCGATTATCTCCGATGCGTTGAATCATGCCTCCATTATCGATGGCGTGCGTCTGTGTAAGGCACGACGCTATCGCTATGCAAACAACGATATGGCCGAACTGAAATCGCGGTTGACGCAGGCTCGCGCCGAGGGCGCCCGCCATATCCTGATCGCCACCGATGGGGTGTTCTCCATGGATGGCGTGATCGCCGATCTGAAGTCGATTTGTGATCTGGCGGATGAGTATGGTGCCTTGGTGATGGTGGATGACTCGCATGCGGTTGGATTCGTCGGCTCCCACGGGCGCGGTACTCATGAATACTGCGGAGTGATGGGGCGAGTCGATATTATCACAGGCACTTTGGGTAAAGCGCTGGGGGGAGCCTCTGGCGGCTACACCGCCGCGCGTAAAGAGGTGGTCGAATGGCTGCGTCAACGCTCACGCCCCTATCTGTTTTCTAACTCACTGGCTCCCTCGATCGTTGCCGCCTCGATGCAGGTGCTGACCCTCTTAGCTCAGGGAGATGCGCTGCGTGCTCGGCTGTGGGATAACGCCCGCCTGTTCCGTGAGAAGATGACCGCAGCCGGTTTTACCTTAGCGGGTGCCGATCATGCCATTATTCCGGTGATGCTGGGGGACGCTAAGTTGGCACAGCGTTTCGCCGACCTGCTATTACAAGAAGGGATTTATGTGACGGGTTTCTTCTATCCGGTGGTACCGCAGGGGCAGGCGCGTATCCGTACCCAAATGTCGGCGGCGCATACGCCAGCACAGATCGAGCAGGCCGTAGACGCCTTTATTCGTGTCGGTAAACAACTTGGCGTGATCGCCTAAGGAGGCATGATGAAAGCTTTATCCAAATTATATGCGGAAGAAGGTATCTGGATGACCGATGTCCCATTGCCGCAATTGGGGCATAACGACATCATGATCAAGATCCGTAAGACGGCGATCTGTGGCACCGATGTGCATATCTATAACTGGGATGACTGGTCGCAGAAGACGATCCCGGTACCGATGGTAGTTGGTCATGAGTATGTGGGTGAAGTGGTCGCTGTTGGCCAAGAGGTTAGCGGTTTTCGCATCGGCGATCGCGTCTCTGGCGAGGGGCATATCACCTGTGGGCACTGTCGCAATTGCCGTGCCGGTCGCACCCATCTGTGCCGTAATACCATTGGGGTCGGTGTCAATCGCCAGGGCGCATTCGCCGAGTATCTGGTGATCCCGGCCTTCAATGCTTTCAAAATTCCAGACAATATCTCTGACGAGTTGGCGGCGATTTTCGATCCTTTCGGCAATGCGGTGCATACGGCGCTCTCTTTCGACCTGGTTGGCGAGGATGTCTTGGTCTCCGGTGCGGGGCCGATCGGCATCATGGCGGCGGCGGTGTGCCGTCATGTGGGGGCGCGTCATGTGGTGATCACCGACGTGAATGACTATCGCCTCGATTTGGCGCGTAAAATGGGGGTCACGCGGGCAGTTAACGTCAGTCGCGACGCCTTAGCGGACGTGATGCAGGAGTTGGGCATGACGGAGGGCTTCGATGTGGGGCTAGAAATGTCCGGTGCGCCGGCGGCTTTCCGTACCATGTTGGAGACCATGAACCATGGCGGTAAGATCGCCATGTTAGGTATCCCACCGGGCAATATGGCCATCGATTGGAACCAGGTGATCTTTAAGGGACTGGTGATCAAAGGGATCTATGGACGGGAGATGTTTGAAACGTGGTACAAGATGGCGGCGTTGCTACAATCGGGTCTCGATCTAACCCCGATCATTACTCATCGTTACGCGATCGACGACTTTCAGCAAGGGTTTGCCGCGATGCGCTCGGGTCACTCTGGCAAGGTGATCCTCGACTGGGCATGAGTCCCGTGTAGTTTCTCCTTTTCATCATGTATTCCCCACCGTCTGCGACTTGCGGCGGTGGGCCATTACCCCCGTTGCAATGTCTGTAAGAGCCGATCGACGGCGCGATAGCTCAGCGCTTCAGCCAGATGGCGTTGGGCGATAGTCTCGACGCCCTCCATGTCCGCGAGTGTACGAGCGACCTTGAGCAGCCGGTGCCAAGCGCGTACCGATAAACCGAGGCGTGTCAGGGCCTGTTCTAGAAATTGTGCATCGTGTGTACTCAGGCGGCAGACACGATCGCGCTCTGCGCCCTCGAGATGAGCATTCAACTGACCACTGCGAGCATACTGCCGATCACGGACAGCGGTAACGCGTTGGCGTAGTGTGGCACTGTCTTCGCCCGTCGCTCGTTGGCTGGCCAATACTCCCGCGGGTAATAGGGGGACATCAATCGAGAGATCGAAGCGGTCGAGCAGCGGCCCAGAAAGGCGAGAGAGGTAGCGCAGTACCTGATTCGGTGTGGTGCGTCCTCCCGCACTGCTCCCAAATCCCGCATTGCTGGGATTCATCGCCGCAACCAATTGTACGCGGGCGGGAAAGCTGACTTTGATCTGGGCACGGGAGAGGTGGACAACACCTGACTCTAACGGCTCGCGCAGTGCATCTAAGGTACGTCGATCGAACTCGGCTAATTCATCAAGGAAGAGTACGCCGTGATGCGCCAGAGAGATCTCTCCAGGACGCGGCAAGGATCCGCCGCCGATCAGCGCTGCCATCGAGGCGCTATGGTGCGGTGCGCGAAAGGGGCGTACGCCATAGCGTGTCTGCGTCGAACCTGGATATGCCAGGCTGCTGATGGCGGCCTGCGCTAACGCCTCATCGCTGGTCATCGGTGGCAGGATCCCCGGTAGGCGATAGGCCAGCATCGTTTTACCGGTACCCGGTGGCCCAAGCAGTAGCAGATTATGCCCTCCGGCGGCGGCGATCTCCAGGGCGCGCCGCGCCTGCGCTTGACCGATGATATCAGCCATGTCCCCCTGCTGTGCATAGTCGTTACTGGGTAGACAGCGCGCTGGTCTTTCCAATGTGGCGTTTTCACTGAGGAAGGCGCAGACGGCAAGTAGGGATGGGGCGATGAAGGGACGCGGTGCAGGCAACAGCCCGAGCTCACCGGCGTTGCCACTGGGGGCGATTAAGGTTCGTCCCGCCTGTGTGGCTCTCAGTGCGGCCGGTAGAATACCGGGTACTGGGCGGAGTTCACCGGAGAGGGCGAGCTCACCCATAAACTCATATTGATGCTCGGCGTGCACGCTGGAGAGTTGCCCTGCAGCGAGCAATAGGGCCAGTGCCATGGGAAGATCGTAACGACCACCCTCCTTCGGTAGGTCGGCGGGAGCCAGGTTGAGGGTGATGCGCTTAGCCGGAAACTGGAATCCGCTGTTTAGGATGGCACAACGCACACGATCTTTTGCCTCACGCACCGCCGTCTCTGGGAGGCCAACCAGAGTAAAACCCGGCAATCCATTGCCGATATGTGCCTCGATCCTGACTTCGGGTGCTTGCATGCCGAGGGCGGCACGGGTGTATACGCTGGCCAGTGTCATGGTGACTCTCCTTATCGCTCCTATCATGGCGCAAGGGGATCGGCTGTGTGTGACTATCCAGTGAGGCTGTGCACCGTTACGCAAAAAGAGTTACGTAAACGTAACAAGTTTTCACACTTCAACACCAAAAATAACCCATTGCTGATTTACTCGGCACTCCCTCTCGCTTACTTTAACAAAAGTAATACAAAAAGCTGACACTCGGCCAACAATATAGACAATGATTCATGGCGCAGGGTGTGACAACAGCAGATATCACCTCACTACCCTACTGAAAGGAAACACATTATGTTTGCTTGGTCTCCCCAGCAACGGCACGTTGCTATCGCCAGTTTTTTAAGCTGGACACTGGATGCATTCGATTTTTTTATCTTGGTTTTTCTATTAAGCGACATCGCTAGCGCCTTCCATGTCGACGTAGAGCAGGTGACGCTGGCCATCTTGTTGACGCTGGCCGTGCGGCCGATTGGGGCGTTGATCTTTGGTCGAGCCGCTGAGAAGTATGGGCGTCGTCCTATCCTGATGTTGAATATCATCTGTTTTTCAGTCTTTGAATTGTTGTCGGCGGCGGCACCATCGCTGAGGATTTTCCTGTTGTTGCGGGTACTGTATGGCGTGGCGATGGGGGGGATCTGGGGGGTTGCCTCGTCATTGACCATGGAGACGATACCCGATCGCTCGCGTGGCTTGATGTCGGGTATTTTTCAGGCGGGTTATCCCTTTGGATATTTATTAGCGGCGGTGATCTATGGGTTATTCGCTCAGTGGTTAGGATGGCGCGGCATGTTTGTGATTGGCGCGATTCCGATCGTGTTGTTGCCCTATATTTACTTCTATGTGCCGGAATCGCCGGTCTGGCTAGCGGCGAAGGCGCACCGTCAGAGTGGCATGCCGTTATGGCCGGTGTTGCGACACAACTGGAAGCTGTGTATTTACCTGGTCGTGTTGATGGCAGCCTTCAATTTCTTCAGTCACGGCACGCAGGATCTCTATCCGACTTTCCTCAAAGTTCAGCATGGTTTCTCGGCTAATGTCATCAGTATCATCGCGGTTAGCTACAATATCGCCTCTATCGCCGGTGGGATTTTCTTCGGTACGCTCTCGGAGCGTATCGGCCGTAAGCGTGCCATCATGTTGGCTGCCTTACTGGCATTGCCGGTGATCCCGTTGTGGGCTTTCTCTGGCGGTTCACTGATGTTGGGGATCGGTGCCTTTCTGATGCAGTTTATGGTACAGGGTGCGTGGGGCGTTATCCCAACCTACCTGAATGAACTGGTGCCAGCGAGTGCGCGAGCGGTTTTACCGGGTTTTGTCTACCAATTGGGCAATCTTCTGGCCTCAGTGAATGCGACCCTTCAAGCTTCGATTGCCGCCCATCATGGGCAAAATTATGCGTTGGCGATGGCGATTACGGCGGGGAGTGTCGCCGTGATTATCGCTATTCTGATCTCCTTCGGGCGAGATACCCGTGGGGTAGCGATGGCGGAGAAAAGCTCCGAGTAAAATTAATCTTGAACCTACTGATAACTCAACGGTTTGTTCAAAATTGTGCCAGAAGTGGCGTAATCGGTGTACAAAAAAAGGTTGTCAGTGCGTGAACTTCTATGATAACTGTTTAAACACTGAGTAACGAAACAACAGATTTCACTATTTATGAGCCTACTTGTCCAAGTGATTAGCCTAGTCGTGATTAGCGTGGTGGTGATTATTATTCCACCGTGCGGGGCTGCACTTGGACGAATAAAGGCTTAGTAATCAGGCCTGAGTCAAAAAAGAGCCCCCGCACCATCCGGTTCGGGGGCTCTTTTTTTTTACGCTGTAACCGTTCGGGCAGGGATGTCAGGATTCAGAATAAAATTCTGTGATTTAGGGTTATATCGGAGAGTTAATCATGAATGGAGCGCAGTGGGTAGTACAAGCGTTGCGTGCTCAAGGGGTGAGTCAGGTATTTGGCTATCCCGGTGGTGCCATCATGCCGTTATACGATGCGCTGTACGATGGCGGCGTGGCGCACTTACTGTGTCGACATGAACAAGGAGCGGTGATGGCCGCGATCGGTTATGCCCGAGCCAGTGGCCGTGTCGGTGTTTGTATCGCGACCTCTGGCCCCGGCGCGACCAATCTGATCACTGGCTTGGCCGATGCCATGATGGATTCGGTTCCGCTGGTTGCGATTACCGGTCAGGTTGCTTCGAGCTTGATCGGTACCGATGCTTTTCAGGAGATGGATGTCCTGGGGTTATCGTTGGCATGTACCAAACATAGCTTTATGGTGACGTCACTGGCCGAGTTACCCGAGATCATGGAGCAGGCGTTTGCCATCGCCACCCAGGGGCGCCCGGGCCCGGTGTTAATCGATATTCCCAAGGATATTCAACTGGCGCAGGGCGAGCCTGCTGCGTCATTACGCAGCGTCGATGTGATACCGGATGCGTGTCCGTCGGAAGAGGTCGCACAAGCGCGCGCGCTATTGGCCGCCGCCCAGCGCCCGGTGTTATATGTGGGAGGCGGTGTGGGGATGGCCAATGCGGTCCCTGCGTTACGGGCATTGGTCGCATGTAGTGGCTTGCCCGTGGCGGCGACGCTGAAGGGATTGGGCGCGGCAGACGATGCGCATCCCGGCTATCTGGGGATGCTGGGCATGCACGGTAGTAAGGCGGCTAATTTAGCGGTGCAGCAGTGCGATCTGTTGTTGGCCGTCGGAGCCCGCTTCGACGATCGCGTCACTGGACGCTTGAATGCCTTTGCGCCACAGGCCCGTGTGATCCACCTGGACATCGATCCGGCAGAGTTGAATAAGCTGCGTCAGGCGCACGTAACCCTGTGTGGCGAGTTGACGCCGCTCCTGTCGGCGTTGACGATGCCGCTTTCCATCGCCCCCTGGCTGCAACACGTCGCACAATTAAAGGCGCAACACGTCTGGCGTTACGATCACCCAGGCGAGGCCATTTATGCCCCCTTGTTTTTACGCCAGCTCTCCGAGCGTAAGCCAGCACGGGCGGTGGTGACCACCGATGTGGGCCAACACCAGATGTGGAGCGCTCAACATATGCGTTTCGCGCAGCCGCACGACTTCATCACCTCCAGCGGACTGGGCACGATGGGATTCGGTATTCCTGCCGCCGTCGGTGCGCAGATGGCTCGTCCTGACGATTGTGTGATCTGCGTTTCTGGCGATGGTTCATTCATGATGAATGTGCAGGAGTTGGGCACCATCAAGCGGGCACAGTTGCCGCTGAAGATCGTCTTGCTGGATAACCAGCGGCTGGGAATGGTGCGCCAGTGGCAGCAACTGTTCTTCGATGCGCGCTACAGCGAAACCGATCTCTCTGATAACCCCGATTTTCTCACCCTGGCACAGGCGTTTGGCATTCCCGGGCAACGTATCAGCCGTAAGGCGCAGGTCGCGGATGCGCTGGAGGCCTTGCTGACGACACCGGGTCCGTACCTGTTACAGGTCACTATCGATGAATTCGAAAATGTCTGGCCGCTGGTGCCGCCGGGCGCTGGCAATGAATCCATGCTGGAGAGCGTATCATGATGCAGAACCCTTCATCCCAACACTATCTGGCGATCCAGGCGCGTCGTCGTCCGGAGATCTTAGAACGCGTGCTGCGTGTGGTTCGCCACCGCGGTTTTGAGATCTGTGCCATGCATATGGCCCAAGATGGCGAGTGCGACAGCGTCAATATTGAGCTGACCGTTGCCAGCGCTCGTCCCGTCAGCCTGCTGTCGTCTCAGTTGAGCAAATTGCTGGATGTGGCACAGGTTGAGGTGCGCGCCCTCGCTCCCCGGCCCATGATGCCTTGTCGTCAGGCGTTAGGCTGAGTTATCCCCCTTATTACATCAGGCGCAGGTCGCCACAAGGAATAGCACAATGACCACCAAGAAAGCGGATTACATCTGGTTTAACGGCGAAATGGTGCCCTGGGGCGAGGCCCGGGTTCATGTGATGTCTCACGCGTTGCATTACGGTACTTCGGTCTTTGAGGGGGTACGTTGTTATGACACGCATCGCGGTCCAGCCGTCTTCCGCCATCGGGAACATATGCAGCGTTTACACGACTCGGCACGCATCTATCGTATGCCGCTCGCCTACAGTGTCGATGAGTTGATGGCTGCCTGCCGAGAGACCTTACGCCGTAATCAACTGACCAGCGCCTATATTCGCCCGTTGGTCTTTATCGGCGATGTGGGCATGGGAGTGAATCCCCCGGATGGCTATCAGACGGATGTCATCATCGCCGCCTTCCCTTGGGGGGCTTATCTGGGTGAGGAGGCGTTAGATCAGGGTATCGATGCGATGGTCTCCTCTTGGCATCGTGCGGCACCGAATACCATTCCGACCGCCGCCAAGGCGGGTGGCAACTACCTCTCTTCATTGTTGGTAGGCTCAGAGGCGCGTCGTCATGGTTATCAGGAGGGGATCGCGCTGGATGTTCACGGTTACGTTTCCGAAGGGGCGGGCGAAAATCTGTTTGTGGTCAAAAACGGCGTGATTTTTACCCCGCCGTTTACGTCGGCGGCCTTACCGGGGATCACCCGTGACGCCATCATCACCCTGGCCAAGGCGCAGGGGCTGGAGGTTCGTGAGCAGGTGCTGTCGCGCGAGGCGCTATACCTGGCCGATGAGATCTTTATGTCGGGAACGGCGGCAGAGATCACCCCGGTGCGTAGTGTCGATGGCATTCAGGTGGGGATCGGACGTTGTGGCCCGATTACCAAGCGGGTACAGCAAGCTTTCTTCGGCCTGTTCAACGGCCAAACCGAGGATCGTTTCGGCTGGTTGGACGCGGTCAACTCCTAAACCCGGCGTGAGGCCGGATGAGGTAAACCCGATAGACAGGTAGGGCGCCGAGTGAGTGCGCGCCCATGGATTGATCTTTGCCCGCCGGATGCGGGCAACACTGGGAGTGAATTGTGCATGGCTAAGTATCGTTCAGCGACTACCACCCATGGCCGCAATATGGCCGGTGCCCGCGCGTTGTGGCGCGCGACCGGGATGACCGATGCGGATTTTGGTAAGCCGATTATCGCGGTGGTGAACTCGTTCACCCAGTTTGTGCCGGGTCATGTGCATCTGCGCGATCTCGGGCGGCTGGTGGCCACACAGATCGAGGCGGCTGGTGGCGTGGCCAAGGAGTTTAATACCATCGCGGTGGATGATGGTATCGCCATGGGGCATGGTGGCATGCTCTATTCACTCCCCTCGCGCGAGCTGATCGCCGATTCGGTGGAGTATATGGTCAACGCCCACTGCGCTGACGCCATGGTCTGTATCTCAAACTGCGACAAGATCACGCCGGGGATGATGATGGCGGCGTTGCGCCTGAATATTCCGGTGATCTTCGTCTCTGGTGGGCCGATGGAGGCGGGTAAGACGCGTCTCTCGGATCAACTGATCAAGTTAGATTTGGTCGATGCCATGATCCAGGGCGCGAATCCCCAGGTGAGCGATGAGGAGAGCGCGCAGATTGAACGTGCCGCCTGTCCGACGTGCGGATCCTGTTCCGGGATGTTTACCGCCAACTCGATGAACTGCCTGATGGAGGCCTTAGGATTAGCGCTACCGGGCAATGGTTCCCTGCTGGCAACCCATGCCGATCGCCGGACATTGTTTGAGGAGGCCGGGCAGCGAATCGTCGCATTAACGCGGCGTTATTATGAGCACGATGATGCCTCGGTATTGCCGCGTAGTATCGCCAACAAGGCAGCCTTCGAGAATGCCATGACGCTGGATATCGCCATGGGCGGATCGACCAATACGGTGCTGCATTTGCTGGCGGCGGCTCAAGAGGCCGAGGCCGACTTCACCCTGGCGGATATCGATCGTCTGTCGCGTCAGGTTCCCCATCTGTGCAAGGTCGCGCCCAGCACCCAGCGTTACCACATGGAGGATGTTCACCGCGCCGGCGGGGTGATGGGGATCCTCGGTGAGTTGGAGCGGGCAGGGCTCTTGAATCGCGGTGTCGTCAACGTGTTGGGATTGGATCTGACAGAGACGCTGGCGCGTTATGACATCATGCGCAGTGAGGATGAGGCGGTACAACGCTTGTATCGCGCCGGTCCCGCCGGACTGCGGACGACTGAACCCTTCGGCCAGTCATGCCGTTGGGAGACGCTGGACCGTGATCGCCAGACGGGGTGTATTCGGACTCGGGAGTTTGCCTATAGCCAGGATGGTGGGTTGGCAGTCTTGGCGGGTAATCTGGCGCCGGATGGTTGCATCGTTAAGACCGCCGGGGTCGACGATGACAGTCTGCTCTTCCGTGGCCCGGCACGGGTCTTCGAAAGCCAAGAGGCGGCGGTTGAGGCAATCCTCGGTAGTCAGATCCAGGCCGGTGATGTGGTGGTGATCCGCTATGAGGGCCCGAAGGGGGGGCCGGGGATGCAGGAGATGCTCTATCCCACCTCTTATCTGAAGTCGATGGGATTGGGTAAACAGTGTGCCCTGATCACCGACGGGCGTTTCTCCGGCGGAACCTCGGGATTGTCGATCGGCCATGTCTCACCAGAGGCGGCCAGCGGCGGTGCCATCGCCTTAGTCTGCGACGGTGATCTGATCGAGATCGATATTCCGGCGCGTCATATTCGCCTCGCGATCCCCGAAAGCGAGCTGGCGCAGCGGCGTCAGCAGGAGCTGGCGCGTGGTGATCGAGCCTGGACGCCGCGTAGCCGCCAGCGTCCTGTCTCTCTGGCCTTACGCGCTTATGCCAGCCTAGCGACGAGCGCCGATCGCGGCGCAGTACGTGATCGAAGCAAACTGGGAGAGTACTGATGAGTGAGACACAACCGCTATCCTCGGCACCGGATGGCGCCGAGTATCTCCGTGCGGTGCTGCGCGCCCCGGTGTATGAGGTGGCACAGGTGACACCACTGCAGGCGATGGAAAAACTCTCTGCCCGCCTGGATAACCACATTCTCGTGAAGCGCGAAGATCGCCAGCCGGTGCATAGCTTCAAGTTACGCGGTGCCTACGCGATGATCGCCGGGTTGAGCGCGGCGCAGCGTGAACGCGGGGTGATCACCGCATCGGCCGGGAATCATGCCCAGGGGGTGGCGCTGTCGGCGGCCAAATTGGGCATGGCGGCTACCATCGTCATGCCGCGGGCGACGGCGGATATCAAGGTGGATGCGGTGCGTGGTTTTGGTGGCCGAGTGGTGTTACACGGTGCCAACTTTGACGAGGCTAAGGCGCATGCGCTGCAGTTAGCGCAGGAGAGTGGACTGACCTTTATTCCCCCCTTCGACCATCCGGCGGTGATCGCTGGCCAGGGCACGCTGGCGCTTGAGCTACTGCAGCAGGATGCCCACCTTGACCGCATCTTCGTTCCGGTGGGCGGCGGGGGACTGGCTGCCGGGGTGGCGGTGCTGATTAAACAGCTGATGCCGCAAGTGCAGGTGATCGGTGTGGAGGCGCGTGATTCTGCTTGCCTACGAGCGGCATTGGATGCGGGTCGACCGGTCGAGCTGGAACGGGTTGGCCTATTCGCCGAAGGCGTGGCGGTGAAGCGTATCGGTGATGAGACATTCCGCCTGTGTCAGCGCTACTTGGATGATGTGATCACGGTGGATAGCGACGCGATTTGTGCCGCGGTGAAGGATCTGTTTGAGGATGTCAGGGCGGTAGCGGAACCCTCCGGTGCGTTGGCGTTGGCTGGCCTGAAGCAGTATGTCCAGCGTCACGCTATTCGTGGCGAGCACCTGGCTCATGTGCTGTCTGGTGCCAATCTGAACTTTCACGGCCTGCGCTATGTCTCCGAGCGCTGTGAGTTAGGCGAGCAGCGTGAGGCCTTGCTGGCGGTGACCATCCCCGAGCGTAAGGGGAGCTTCTTGGCCTTCTGCCAGTTATTGGGCGGGCGCGCGGTGACCGAGTTCAACTACCGCTATGCCGATGCCGATCAGGCCTGCATCTTTGTCGGGGTGCGATTGACCAACGGCCAACGCGAGCGCGAGGAGATCGTGGCTTCACTGCGCGGCGGCGGTTACCAGGTGATGGATCTCTCCGATGATGAGATGGCCAAGCTGCATGTGCGCTATATGGTTGGCGGCCGGCCGAGTAAACCGTTGCAGGAGCGGCTCTACAGCTTCGAGTTCCCCGAGGCACCGGGTGCGTTGCTCAAGTTTCTGCAAACTCTGGGCACCCACTGGAATATCTCGCTGTTTCACTATCGTAGCCACGGCACCGACTTCGGACGGGTATTGGCGGCCTTCGAGTGCTCGGACCGTGACGCCAGCTTCGCGGCGCGTCTCATGGAATTAGGCTACGAGTGCCACGACGAGAGCGCTAATCCGGCCTTTCGTTTCTTCTTGCAAGGCTAGGTGGCGTTCCAGTCTAGTGTCTCGGTGGCGTTCAGCGGCTCGCCGTCTCGGCCAGCAATGACCAGAAGGCGGCGATCGGCGGTTCGCGTAGGCGTTTGTGTTGCACACAGACGCCCAGCTCGAAGGGATCGATGGCGACGCGATTCTCTAGCGTGATGATGCGCGCACGCATGCTCTCCGGGCTGTTAGCGATCACCACCTCGGGTAGCAGGGCGATGCCGCAGCCCAGGGCGACCATGGAGACAATGGCCTCGTGACCGGCCACCGTAGCGTAGATGCGCGGGGTATGGATGCGTCGGCGGCGAAACCATTGATCGATGCGCTGCCGCGCCGGGCCATGTTGCGGCAGGATAAACGGAATCTGCGCCCAGTCGGGCTGCGTGCATTGTACATCGTCGCGTACCGGGCAGGGCAACGCGGGTGCGATAAGACGCAGTGGGATCTCGCCGATGGGGTAGAACGCCAGGCTATTGGGTAGCGTTTGTGGCCGCCCGGCAATAGCCAGATCTGCCGCGCCGCCTTGCACCTTATCGACGGCGTCGGCGGCATCACCGGTAGTCAGGCGGATATCGACCTGAGGGTGATGGGCGCGAAAACGGTCGAGGATCGGTGGAAAATGGCTGTAGGCGGCGGTGACCGAGCAGAACAGATGCAGCTCGCCACTCAAGGCGAGACCGTGACGATCGAGTCCGCTGCGTAGCTGGCGGTAGTGCAGCAGGGTCTGACGGGCAAAGTCTTGCAGTTGCTCCCCGGCCGCCGTCAGGCGGACATCACGGTTATCGCGCAACAACAGCGGTTGTCCCAGCTCTTCCTCCAGACGTTGTATCTGGCGTGACAGCGTCGAGGGACTGACGTGCATCGTCGCGGCGGTACGGGCGAAGTGACGGCTATCGGCCAGTTGCAGAAATAATTTGAGATCGCGGATATCCATGGTTGTCCTCGGCGATTTCATTGCAAAAAATGCAATAACATCTTCTCAATATATCAATTTAAGCAACGCTCGTCCTGGCCTATGATGGTCTTATCGCCGTCGAGCAGCAGGCGGACGGGCAGGGACATCACCATTAGGGTAGCGGCGGCGGATCGCCGGATGCATACCCCATCACCGAACAGGACGGAGTGCAGCATGACGAACTATTTCAATACGCTGAATCTGCGCCAACAGCTGGCGCAACTGGGTAAATGTCGTTTCATGGCGCGAGAGGAGTTCGCCGATGGTGTCGCGGCACTGCGTGGTAAGAAGGTGGTGATCGTCGGTTGCGGCGCGCAGGGGTTGAATCAGGGCCTAAACATGCGCGATTCGGGGCTGGATGTCGCCTATGCCTTACGTAATGAGGCGATCGCCGAGCGGCGTGACTCTTATCGCCGCGCCAGCGAGCATGGCTTTGTCGTCGGCGACTATCAGACACTGATCCCGCAGGCCGACTTGGTGATTAACCTGACGCCGGATAAGCAGCACTCTGCCGTGGTGCGAGCGGTACAACCGTTGATGAAGCAGGGAGCGGCATTGGGGTATTCGCATGGCTTCAATATCGTCGAGGTGGGCGAGCAGATCCGCCCGGATATCACCGTGGTGATGGTGGCGCCTAAATGTCCAGGCACCGAGGTGCGTGAGGAGTATAAGCGCGGCTTCGGGGTACCGACCCTGATCGCGGTGCATCCAGAGAACGATCCGCGCGGGGAGGGGATGGCGATCGCCAAGGCGTGGGCGGTGGCGACCGGTGGTGATCGCGCCGGGGTACTGGAGTCGTCATTCGTGGCGGAGGTGAAGTCCGATCTGATGGGGGAGCAGACCATCCTGTGTGGCATGCTGCAAACCGGTTCGCTGTTGTGCTATGAGCGTCTGGTGGCGGATGGAGCCGATCCGGCCTGGGCGGGTAAGCTGATCCAGTTTGGCTGGGAGACCATTACCGAGGCCCTGAAGCAGGGGGGGATCACCCTGATGATGGATCGCCTCTCCAATCCGGCGAAGCTGCGTGCCCATGAGTTGGCCGAACAACTCAAGGTTCTGCTGGCGCCCCTGTTCGCCAAGCATATGGATGACATTATCTCCGGTGAGTTCTCCCGAGGCATGATGGCCGATTGGGCCGAGGATGACCGACATCTGCTGACCTGGCGGGCACAGACCGGCAAGAGTGCCTTCGAGAACGCCCCGCCGTTCAGCGGCAAGATTGATGAGCAGAGCTATTTTGATCACGGGGTGTTGCTGGTGGCGATGGTGAAGGCAGGCGTCGAACTGGCCTTTGAGACCATGGTGGCCTCCGGGATCGTCGCCGAGTCGGCTTATTATGAATCACTGCATGAGCTGCCGCTGATCGCCAACACCATCGCGCGTAAGCGTCTGTATGAAATGAATGTGGTGATTTCCGATACCGCCGAGTATGGCAATTACCTGTTCGCTAACGCGGCGGTTCCGCTGCTGCGCCAGCATGTTATGACGACGCTGCAGGCGGGTGATCTGGGTCAGGCGCTACCCGTCAGCGCGGTGGATAACGCCACCCTGCGTGACGTTAATCAGGCCATCCGTCAACATCCCATCGAGATCGTCGGAGAGCGTCTGCGCGGTTATATGACGGCAATGAAGCGCATTGCCGTGGCGGAGTGAGGCATTAGCGTAGTCTGTAGCGCGCTGTTTAGTTGCGATACAGCACCTTGATGATGTGGTAGCCGAAACGGGTCTTGACCGGGCCGACTGGCGTCAGCAGTGGGCTGCTGAAGACGGCGCGGTCAAACTCGGGCACCATGCTCCCCCGACGAAATTCACCGAGATCGCCCCCCTGGCGCTTCGAGGGGCAGCGCGAATGACGGCGTGCCAGCGCCTGGAAGTTCGCTCCTCGCCGTAATTTTTGCAGCAGGGCCTCGGCCTCGGTCTGGCTATCGACCAGGATGTGCAGGGCGGCGGCGCTTCGGGCCATGGTAACTCCTTACTCTTTACTCTACGCTTGGCGATGCGCCTGGCCGTGTGTGTGCCGGGCGATGGAAGCGCTAGTGTACGGTGGCGTGCGTCATCAGGCAATGTGCCCCCTCCCGCGATGAGCCGCGTTTTTTTTCCCCAGTCGCTTTCTGCTACAATCGCCCCGCTCCTCGATGTCATCATTAGCAGGTATACCGTCATGCGTTTAAATCCCGGTCAGCAGCAGGCCGTCGAATATGTTACAGGCCCCTGTCTGGTCCTCGCCGGTGCCGGATCCGGTAAGACGCGAGTGATCACCAATAAGATCGCTCATCTGATCCGGGTGTGTGGCTATCCCGCCCGCCAGATCGCCGCCGTTACCTTTACCAATAAGGCGGCGCGCGAGATGAAGGAGCGTGTGGCGCAGACTCTGGGGCGCAAAGAGGCGCGCGGTCTGATGATCTCGACCTTCCATACCCTGGGGCTGGAGATCATCAAGCGTGAATATAAGGCGCTGGCGATGAAGCCCAACTTCTCGCTCTTCGACGATCAGGACCAACTGGCGCTGTTGAGCGATTTGACCGAGCGTTGGCTGGAGAAGGATAAGACCCAGCTACAACAACTGATCGCCACGATCTCCAACTGGAAGAATGATCTGATCGATCCGAGTCAGGCGGCCGCACTGGCGCGTTCACCGCGAGATCGCCTATTCGCCGACTGCTATGCGTTGTATGACGCGCAACTGAAGTCTTGCAATGTGCTCGACTTCGATGATCTGATCCTGTTGCCGACGCTGCTATTACGGCGTGACCAGACGGTGCGGGAGCGTTGGCAGCAGCGTATCCGCTACCTGCTGGTTGATGAATATCAGGATACGAACACCAGTCAATATGAGTTGGTCAAGCTGCTGGTCGGCAGCCGCGCCCGCTTTACTGTGGTCGGTGACGACGACCAATCTATCTACTCCTGGCGCGGCGCCCGTCCACAGAATCTGGTGTTGCTGAAGGAGGACTTCCCGGCGTTACGGGTGGTCAAGCTGGAGCAGAACTATCGCTCCTCGCAACGCATCCTCAAGGCGGCCAATATTTTGATCGCCAATAACCCGCATGTGTTTGAGAAAAGGCTTTTTTCCGAGCTTGGTTATGGGGAACCGCTTAAGGTGATCACGGCCAACAACGAGGAGCACGAGGCGGAGCGGGTCGTCGGCGAGCTGATCGCTCACCACTTTATTAATAAGACCGCCTATAGCGACTACGCCATCCTTTACCGTGGTAACCATCAGTCGCGGGTGTTTGAAAAGATGCTGATGCAAAACCGCATCCCTTACAAGATTTCCGGCGGTACCTCCTTCTTCTCCCGGGCAGAGATTAAGGATCTGCTCTCCTATCTGCGGGTGCTCACCAACCCAGACGATGACAGCGCCTTCCTGCGCATCGTCAATACGCCTCGGCGTGAGATCGGTCCGGCAACCCTACAAAAGCTGGGCGAGTGGGCGAATCAGCGTGGTATCAGCTTGTTTCGTGCCAGCTTCGATGTCGGGCTGGAGCAGACTCTGAAGGGGCCGCGGTTGGCATCGTTACAACATTTCACCCATTGGTTGGCGGAGATTGCCGCGTTGTGCGAACGTGACGCGACGGCGGCGGTACGCGATCTGATCCATGGCATTGACTACGAAAGCTGGCTGTTTGAGACCTCGGCTAGCCCGCGGGCGGCCGAGATGCGGATGAAGAACGTCAATCAGTTATTCAGTTGGATGACCGAGATGTTGCAAGGCAACGATCTGGATGAGCCGATGACCCTGACGCAAGTCGTCAACCGCTTTACCTTGCGTGACATGATGGAGCGGGGAGAGTCTGAAGAGGAGGCCGATCAGGTGCAATTGATGACACTGCACGCCTCTAAGGGATTGGAGTTTCCCTACGTCTACCTGGTTGGCATGGAGGAAGGGATACTACCGCATCAGAGTAGCATCGATGAGGAGAATGTCGATGAAGAGCGGCGTCTGGCCTACGTCGGCATCACTCGGGCGCAGAGGGAGCTGGTATTCACGTTGTGTCGCGAACGGCGCCAGTATGGCGAGTTGGTGCGTCCAGAGCCGAGCCGCTTCCTACTGGAGCTGCCGCAGGATGATCTGCTGTGGGAGAGCGCACGTAAGGTGGTGAGCCCCGAGGAGCGAATGCAGCGAGGGAAGTCGCATTTAGCCAATCTGAAAGCGCAGTTGGCGCGAGCGAAGTCATCCTAAGCTGCAAAGAATCAGGGCGCCCATCGGGCGCCCATGGCTTAGTGGTGTGGTGCTTCCGCGATCGTTAGCGACCAGTGGACATACCCCTGCCACAGACTCTCCTGCTGTAAGCTCTCGGCGCGTAGCGGATGCTCGGCCAGCCAGCCTACGGGCAGAGTGAGTCGTAACGCCTCATCCGCCTCCAGATCGATCTGGGGAGAGGGGAGTGTGCCATCGTTACGCTGACTGGCGAAGATAATCGCTAGACGTAACAGGCGGCACAGTCGCTGGGCGGTGGGGAGGGGGACGGCATTCTGCTGGCCGAATAGGGCCAGGTTGAGCGGGCCGCTTTGGTTAGCCAGCAGCGTAGACAGGAGCTTCTTCTGCGCCGGCGTGAAACCGGGGAGATCCAGATGACGCACCAGGTAGGCGGCATGCTGTGCCGCCTGACGCACATCGACGCTAAGTCCTAACTCATGTAGCAGACAGGCCGCGTGTAGCAGCGTCTTGGCGCAGCTATCCAGAGGCCATGCCTGACTCAGCGGTTGAGCCAGGCGCTCGGCTAACTGCCAGACCCGATCGGCTTGGCGCTCGTCGACCTGAAAGCGGCGTTGGATGTTATGCAGCGTCCGGGTGCGCACATCACTGTCGACCGGCAGGGCCAGCATGCCATAGACCAACCCTTCGCGCAGCGCGCCACCGGAGAGGGTCATGCTGTCGATGTTCAGCGCCTCGAATAGGGCAATCAAGATAGCGAGCCCGCTGGGGAAAACCAGGGCACGCTCTAAGGTTAGCCCCTCGATCTCCAGCTCCTCCAGCTTGCCGCACTCAATGGCGCGATCACGCAGTTGGCACAGTTTGCTTAGGGTAATGCGCTCATCCATTCCCTGAGCGACCATGATCTCTTGCAATGCCTGTACCGTACCGGAGGCCCCGACACACGCCTGCCAGCCATGGCGCAATAGCGTATCGCGTACCGGGGCGATCATGGCGTGTGCCGCCTCGCCGGCACGGGCGAAGTTCTCCCGCGTCAGATGGCGATCGCTAAAGTAACGTTCCAGCCAGGTAACACAGCCCATCGGTAGGCTGAATAGCACATCGGCCTTGGCGCCTTCGCCACAAGCCAGCTCGGTGCTACCGCCACCGATATCGACTACCAGACGTTGCCGAGCCCCACCGGTGGTATGAGCGACCCCCTGATAGATCAGTCGGGCCTCTTCCTCACCACTGATGATGCGCACCGGCCTGCCGAGGATTGCCTGCGCCTGTTCGACGAAGACGTCGGCATTGCGTGCGATGCGTAGCGTGGCCGTCGCGACCACACGAATATGGTCGACCGGAATATCCTGTAGGCGTTCGGCGAACAGACGGAGGCATTGCCAGCCCCGCTGCATGGCCTCGAGCGATAGATCATTGTCGGCGTTTAACCCGGCGGCCAGACGTACCTTACGCTTGATGCGTGCCAGTGTCTGGATACCGCCCGCCATCTCCCGTACCACCAGCATGTGGAAGCTGTTGGATCCTAAGTCGATGGCGGCGTACAACGAGGCGCAGTTGCCCATCTGGATTAACCCGTGCGTTTACGGTTAGGGCGCGGAGCGCCATTGCCACGACGCGGCGCACCAGGGCGACGAGCGCCGCCAGCGTTACGGCTACGGCTCAGGCGTTTCGGCGCTGGCAGATCCGTGAGCAGGGCTTCGCTGTTGTATTTGCTGACGGGGATCGAGTGACCGATATAGTTCTCGATAGCCGGCAGATTCAAAACATACTCTTCGCAGGCCAGGCTGATGGAGTTACCGCTGGCGCCTGCGCGACCCGTACGGCCAATGCGATGTACATAGTCCTCGCAATCGTCCGGTAGATCGTAGTTAAACACATGAGTCACGGCTGGAATATGGAGACCACGCGCGGCGACATCGGTTGCGACCAGAATATCGATGTGCCCTTTGGTGAAGTCATCCAGAATACGCAGGCGCTTCTTCTGTGGCACATCGCCGGTCAACAGGCCGACACGGTGACCGTCGGCGGCCAGATGGCCCCAAATATCTTCACAACGGTGTTTGGTGTTGGCGAAAATGATGCAACGATCCGGCCACTCCTCCTCCAACAGCGTTTGCAGCAGACGCATCTTCTCTTCGTTGGAGGGGTAGAACAGCTCTTCTTTAATACGATGGCCGGTCTTCTGCTCCGGTTCGACCTCGACGTATTCGGCATTATTCATGTGCTCGAACGCCAGCTCACGAACTCGGTAAGAGAGCGTTGCCGAGAACAGCATATTAAGACGCTGGGCGACCGGTGGCATGCGGCGGAACAGCCAACGAATATCTTTAATGAAGCCCAGATCGAACATCCGGTCGGCCTCATCAAGCACCACAACCTGAATGGCTCCGAGATCGACATGACCCTGTTTGGCATAGTCGATCAGACGCCCCGTCGTTCCGATCAGGATATCGACACCCTGCTCGAGCACCTTTAGCTGCTTGTCATAACCATCACCACCGTAGGCTAGCCCCAGACGGAGGCCGGTCTCGCGGGCTAACGGCTCGGCATCGGAGTGGATCTGGACGGCCAACTCACGTGTCGGCGCCATGATCAGCGCGCGTGGCTGATTGGTTTTGCGCTCGGCAATGGCTGGATGTGTCAGGAGATAATGAAAAGTAGACGCTAAAAATGCTAGCGTCTTGCCGGTGCCGGTTTGCGCCTGTCCCGCGACATCACGCCCGGCGATCGCCAGGGGCAATGCCAGTGCTTGAATGGGCGTGCAGCTGTGAAAGCCTTTAGATTCAAGGGCTTTAATCACCATCGGGTGCAGGGCGAAGTCGGCAAACTTCTGTTCAGTCAAGTGTGTTTTGCTCATAATGGCGTAGGATAACAGTTAACCTCATCTTCACGAAAGTATTGCTTTACGAAAGCGTATCCGTTGAAATAAAGTCAACCCTTTGTTGGGGGAAGTAGGCTATTACTATAAACCAACAAGGCAGACTTAATCCTGTGGAGTAGAACATGAGCGATAAAATTGTTCACCTGAGCGACAGTGGCTTCGAAGCTGATGTACTGAAGGCAGAAGGTCCGATTCTGGTTGATTTTTGGGCTGAATGGTGCGGTCCGTGCAAGATGATTGCTCCGATCCTGGATGAAATCGCCGCCGAGTACGCGGGCAAGTTGACCATTGCTAAGCTGAATATCGATGAGAACCCGGCGACTGCGCCGAAGTATGGCATTCGCGGTATTCCGACCCTGCTGTTGTTCAAAGATGGAGCGGTTGCCGCCACTAAAGTGGGCGCCCTGTCCAAGACTCAACTGAAAGAGTTCCTGGACGCTAACCTGTAAGGTTGGCCGTCATTTGTGATGGCGTCCGGCGGTTAATGGATTCTTGCTGTTGACCGCTAGACGTCTGCCCATAAGCGTGTTAAGTTTAACCACGCTGCCAGTCAGTGCTTACCTGTAGTTTGAATCATCTGGTTTGAACCAAAAGTTAGAATCTAAGTTTTACTCTGTTTGAAACCTCTGTATCACAAGCGTTTTTCCTGTTGGTGAGACTGCTCTAGCGGGATAAACACGTAAATCAGCAAGTTAAAACATAGGTTTTAAATCGTTAACGCCTCTTTTCGTCCCATCAGCGAGAATCGTCCGCTGGATCTATTGCACCGTTAGTCGTCATGGGGCAGGGGAGGGAAAGTTCGCAAACAGGCATGGGTGACCCCGTCACACCATTCACTATACAGTTCGAGATATACCCCGAGTTTAAAGAACCCACCACTATGAATCTTACCGAATTAAAGAATACGCCAGTTTCTGAGTTGATTACGCTTGGCGAGAGCATGGGGCTGGAAAACCTGGCGCGCATGCGGAAGCAGGATATTATCTTTGCCATCCTTAAGCAGCATGCCAAAAGTGGCGAAGATATTTTTGGCGATGGTGTGCTGGAGATCCTCCAGGATGGATTTGGTTTCCTCCGCTCCGCAGACAGTTCCTACCTCGCCGGTCCCGATGATATCTACGTTTCTCCTAGCCAAATCCGTCGTTTTAACCTCCGTACAGGCGATACCATTTCCGGTAAAATTCGTCCGCCGAAAGAGGGTGAGCGTTATTTTGCGTTGTTGAAGGTTAACGAAGTTAACTACGATAAGCCGGAGAATGCTCGCAGCAAGATCCTGTTTGAAAACTTGACTCCGTTGCATGCCAACTCTCGTCTGCGCATGGAGCGTGGTAACGGCTCTACCGAAGACTTGACCGCACGCGTGCTGGATCTGGCCTCGCCGATCGGTCGTGGTCAGCGTGGCTTGATCGTGGCGCCGCCGAAAGCCGGTAAGACCATGTTGCTGCAAAACATCGCCCAGAGCATCGCTTACAACCATCCAGACTGCGTGCTGATGGTGCTGTTGATCGACGAACGCCCGGAAGAGGTGACGGAGATGCAGCGTCTGGTGAAGGGCGAAGTGGTCGCCTCTACCTTCGATGAGCCGGCTTCGCGTCACGTGCAGGTTGCCGAGATGGTGATCGAAAAGGCGAAGCGCTTAGTCGAGCACAAGAAAGACGTTATCATTCTATTGGACTCCATCACTCGTCTGGCGCGTGCCTATAACACCGTGGTTCCGGCCTCAGGTAAGGTCTTGACCGGTGGTGTGGATGCCAATGCGTTGCATCGTCCGAAGCGTTTCTTTGGCGCGGCTCGTAACGTGGAAGAGGGCGGGAGCCTGACCATTATCGCTACGGCGCTGATCGATACCGGTTCTAAGATGGACGAAGTGATCTACGAAGAGTTTAAGGGCACCGGTAACATGGAGTTACATCTGTCCCGTAAGATCGCGGAAAAACGTGTCTTCCCGGCGATCGATTACAACCGCTCCGGTACCCGTAAGGAAGAGCTGCTGACCACACCAGAAGAACTGCAGAAAATGTGGATCCTGCGCAAGATTATTCACCCGATGGGGGAAATCGATGCGATGGAGTTTCTCATTAATAAGTTGGCAATGACGAAAACCAACGATGAATTCTTCGATATGATGAAACGCTCTTAATTATTGCGCCATCAGCGCGGGAAGCAGACGCCACGTTAGTAATAACGTGGCGTTTTTTTCATTGAGCGGATAGGATTAGTCAAATAGGTTGTGGCACAAAATGTGTGAAAATGATGCGTGCGGTGAGGCTATACCGATAGAGTACCGATAATGTTCAGCTCGGTGGCATGGTCGCGTCTTGGTGATGACGTTGATCACAGTGGGTGTTGAGTTACTGGTGTTGTTACAGGGATATCACCGCGGGGCGTTGTTGTGGTGATCAGACAGAGAGCAGTTAACCGTGAATTTACTCACTCTGAGTAGTAAACTTTTTCTTATCTTCCTCTTCTCCATGGTTTTTTTATTCCTTGCTCGCAAGGTGGCGAAGCGGATAGGTCTGGTGGATAAACCCAATTACCGTAAGCGACATCAAGGGTTGATCCCGTTGGTTGGGGGAATCTCGGTGTATGCCGGGATCTGTTTTACCTTCTTGGTCTTCCGGCCCTATATTCCCCATGCCAATCTCTATCTGATCTGTGCCGGGATATTGGTATTTGTCGGCGCGTTGGATGATCGTTTCGATATCAGCGTGAAGTTTCGCGCCACGGTACAGGCGTTGATCGCTATCGCCATGATAGTTGGCGCGGGGCTCTATCTACGTAGCCTGGGTGGGGTACTAGGACCGTGGGAGTTAATTCTCGGGCCATTCGGCTACCTGGTGACGCTATTCGCGGTGTGGGCGGCGATCAACGCCTTCAATATGGTGGATGGTATCGATGGCCTGCTCGGCGGCCTCTCCTGCGTGACCTTTGCAGCCATGGGTATCCTGTTACTGTGGGATGGGCAGCGTGATTTAGCGCTGTGGTGTTTCGCTATCATCGCGGCGATATTACCCTATATCCTATTGAATTTAGGCGCTTTTGGGCGACGTTTCAAAGTGTTTATGGGGGATGCGGGGAGTACCTTGATCGGTTTTACGGTGATCTGGATCTTATTGCAGAGCACCCAGGAGCACAGTCATCCGATGAATCCGGTAACGGCGTTGTGGGTGATCGCTATTCCCTTGATGGATATGATCGCCATCATGTATCGGCGTTTACGTAAGGGCATGAGTCCCTTCGCACCGGATCGGCAACATATCCACCATCTGATCATGCGGGCGGGATTCACCTCGCGTCAGGCATTCGTCTTAATCACCCTGGCGGCTGCCCTATTGGCAGCCATCGGGGTGATGGGGGAATATTGGTTGCCGGAATATGTCATGATGGCACTCTTCTTGCTTGCTTTTTTCCTGTACGGCTACTGTATCAAACGCGCCTGGCGTGTGGCACGACTGGTGAAACGAATAAAGCGTCGCTGGCGCCGTAAGTCGGCAAGTCTGCATGTGTAACGGCCCGCGCTGGTTATAAAGGGAAAATCGATGGTGAGTCAAAGTCCGATGCCCGTAGAAAACGAACTGGATATTCGGGGATTGTGTCGCGTGTTATGGCGCGGTAAGTCATGGATCGTGGGGATGGCGGTGTTATGCGCCGCGTTAGCCTTTGGGGTATCGTTATTGATGCCGCAGAAGTGGAGTGCAACGGCGATTACTGCGAGTCCGACGATCAATACGCTGGGCGGATACTATTCGCAGCAGCAGTTTTTACGTAATCTGGCTCAACTGAGCGCGCCGAATGGCACGCTGGCCGAGGGGAGTATCGCCGACGAGGCCTATGCGGAGTTTATTACTCAACTGGCATCCTACGATACCCGGCGTGAGTTCTGGCTACGCAGCTCATATTATCAGGACAATAAAGAGGGGAGTGCGCGTGCCGATGCGGCTCTCCTAGATGAACTGATTAATCAGATTGTTTTTCTACCGGGTGAGGCGGCGAAGAAAACCTCGGATAGTATTCGCCTCACCGCCGATAGCGCCGCGCAGGCTAACCAGTTGTTACGCCAATATGTGGCGTTTGCCGCCAAGCGTGCCCGCGCCAATTTGGATGCCGGGTTACAAGGGGCTTGGGCGGCGCGTACCGTCTCCATGAAGGCACAAGTGAAGCGCCAGGAAGAGGTAGCGCAGGCGATCTATCAACGCGAGTTGGCTGGCCTGGAGCAGGGATTGAAGATCGCGGCCCAGCAGGGGATCACCCGGAATCAGCGCCAAGCTACGCAGGCCGACTTGCCTGACTCCGAACTGTTTATGCTGGGTGAGCCGATGCTACGCGCTCGGCTTACGGCATTGCGCGCCGTCGGTCCCTCTTATGATATCGACTATGATCGTAATCGTGCGATGCTCAATACGTTGAATGTCGGGCCGGTTGTCGATGCGGCCTTCCAACCTTACCGTTATCTGCGTACGCCGGAGGAGCCGGTGAAGCGTGATAGCCCACGGCGGATCTTTATTCTGGTGATGTGGGGTGTCATCGGGGCGTTGGTCGGTGCTGGCGTTGCGTTGGTTCGTCGTCCGCGTCACGGATGATCGATGTTAGCGCTTAACAGGGAATGCGCCGCCTCCATGCTGCGTGTGGGGCGCGGCGGTAACGAAAGAAGAATGATACAGTGAAAGTGTTAACTGTTTTTGGCACGCGCCCCGAGGCCATCAAAATGGCGCCGTTGGTGCAAGCCCTTGCCGCCGATGCGGCGTTCGAGGCGCGCGTCTGTGTCACCGCCCAGCATCGGGAAATGCTGGATCAGGTGCTTGGCTTGTTCCACATTACCCCCGACTATGATCTGAATATCATGCAGCCGGGGCAGGATTTGAGCGATATTACCTGCCGTATTCTCAGTGGCCTTAAGCCGGTACTGGCCGATTTTCGCCCTGACCTGGTGATGGTCCATGGTGATACCACTACGACTCTGGCGGCCAGCTTGGCCGCCTTTTACCAACGTATCCCTGTCGCCCATGTGGAGGCAGGATTACGTACGGGTAACCTCTATTCTCCCTGGCCTGAGGAGGCTAATCGCACGCTGACCGGCCATTTAGCTCGGTTTCATTTTGCACCGACCTCGACGGCTCGCGCGAACCTATTGCGTGAAGGGGTCGATGCACAGCATGTCTATCTGACGGGAAACAGTGTGGTAGACGCCTTGCTATGGGTGCGCGACAAGATCCAAAGCGATGCCGTCTTACAGGCGCGCCTGGCGGCGAATTACCCCTTTCTGCAGGCGGATCGTCCCTTGCTATTAGTGACTGGCCATCGTCGGGAGAGTTTCGGTGGGGGATTCGAACGTATCTGTACGGCCTTAGCGCAGATTGCGCATCGTCACCCGCAGTTACAGGTGGTCTATCCCGTGCACCTGAATCCCAATGTCAGCGAGCCGGTTAATCGCATTCTGCGTGATATCGCGAACGTCTTCTTGATTCCGCCGCAAGATTATCTGCCGTTTGTCTATCTGATGGAGCGTGCCCGGATGATCCTCACGGACTCGGGTGGCATTCAGGAGGAGGCGCCTTCGCTAGGTAAGCCGGTGCTGGTGATGCGCGATACCACCGAACGGCCGGAGGCAGTGGAGGCGGGAACGGTACGCCTGGTAGGGACGGATGCGGCAACGATCGTCACACAGGTGGGTCAACTGCTGAATGATGAGCAGCAATATCGGGCGATGAGCCATGCCACCAATCCTTACGGCGATGGACACGCCTGCCAGCGTATTTTGGACGTATTGAAAAATTATCGGGCAACATTATGAGTTTTAATACTATCTCCGTTATTGGCCTGGGTTATATCGGTTTACCGACGGCGGTGGCATTCGCCGGCTGCCAAAAGCAGGTTATCGGCGTCGACGTCAATCAGCACGCGGTCGAGACCATCAATCGCGGCGAGATCCATATCGTCGAGCCCGATCTGGATCGGGCGGTGAAACGGGCGGTGGAGGGGGGCTTCCTGCGCGCAGTGCTGCGTCCCGAGCCCGCCGATGCCTTTCTGATTGCTGTCCCGACGCCGTTTAAGGGCGAGCATGAGCCGGATCTGTGTTATGTCGAGGCGGCGGTGCGCTCGATTGCACCGGTATTGAAGCCTGGCGATCTGGTGATCCTCGAGTCGACGTCACCGGTAGGTACCACCGAGCAAATGTGTACGTGGTTGGCCGAATGCCGACCAGATCTGCGCTTTCCTCATCAGGCGGGTGAACAGGCGGATATCCGTGTTGCCTACTGCCCCGAGCGTGTGCTGCCGGGGAAGATCATGCTGGAGTTGCTGCGTAATGATCGGGTGATCGGTGGCATGACGCCCGCCTGTTCGACACAGGCCAGCGAGCTATATAAGCTGTTTCTCGAAGGCGAATGCGTGGAGACGAATGCCCGTACCGCCGAGATGTGCAAACTGACCGAAAACAGCTTTCGCGACGTCAATATCGCCTTCGCTAATGAACTGTCCCTGATCTGTGATGCCCAAGGGATCGATGTCTGGCAATTGATTGCCTTGGCGAACCGCCATCCGCGCGTCAACATTCTGCAACCGGGGCCGGGCGTCGGTGGCCACTGTATCGCCGTCGACCCGTGGTTTATCGTGGCGCAAAATCCGCAGTTGGCGCGGCTAATCCATACGGCGCGTCTGGTGAATGACGGTAAACCCCTGTGGGTGGTCGATCGGGTCAAGGCGGCGTTGGCCGATTGCCTGGCGACCGAGGACAAGCGAGCCTCGGAGGTGACCATCGCCTGCTTCGGTCTGGCCTTCAAGCCCGACATCGATGATCTGCGAGAGAGTCCGGCGATGGAGATCGCCGAGATGGTGGCGCAATGGCACAGCGGCCGCACCCTGGTGGTCGAGCCTAACATTCAGCAGTTACCGGCGCGTCTGGCCGGTCTGGCGCAGTTAGTCGATGGCAGCACGGCGTTAGCCCAGGCGGACGTCGTGGTGTTGTTGGTAGATCATCAGCCGTTCCGTGCGTTGGCGCCGCAGGCGGCGAGCCAACGCTTCGTGGTCGATACCAAGGGGGTATGGCGGTGAGACGCATTCTGGTTACCGGTGGTGCCGGTTTCATCGGCTCTGCCGTGGTTCGTCATATCATCGCGCAGACGAGCGACAGCGTGGTGGTGGTCGATAAGCTGACCTACGCCGGTAATCTGGCCTCGTTGGCACCGGTGGCACAGAGCGATCGTTATGCATTCGAACGGGCCGACATTGGCGATCGCGCGGCGATGGATCGGATCTTGGCGCAGTATCAGCCGGACGCGATCATGCACCTGGCCGCGGAGAGCCATGTCGATCGTTCAATCGATGGGCCGGCCGCGTTCATCCAGACCAATATCGTGGGTACTTATACCCTATTGGAGGCGGCACGGGCCTACTGGATCACCCTGCCGGCGACACGGCGCGCAGCTTTCCGCTTTCACCATATCTCGACCGACGAGGTGTACGGCGATCTGCAGGGGCCGCAGGATCTGTTTCGTGAGGATACCCCTTATGCGCCGAGCAGTCCCTACTCTGCCTCGAAGGCATCCAGCGATCATCTGGTGCGAGCCTGGCTGCGTACCTATGGGTTACCGGTGCTGGTCACCAACTGCTCCAACAATTACGGTCCCTACCATTTCCCCGAGAAGCTGATCCCATTGACCATTATCAATGCCTTGGCGGGTAAGCCTCTGCCGGTATATGGCAATGGGTTACAGGTGCGCGACTGGCTGTATGTCGAGGATCACGCTCGCGCCCTCTACCGTGTGGTGACGGCAGGCAAGGTGGGCGAGACTTACAACATCGGTGGGCATAACGAGCGACGCAATATTGATGTGGTGACGACGTTATGCGCGTTATTACAAGAGATGGTGCCGCAGACGCCTGCCGGTGTGGCGCGTTACGCCGATCTGATCACCTATGTGACGGATCGTCCCGGGCATGATCTGCGTTATGCGATCGATGCCAGTAAGATCGAGCGCGAGTTAGGCTGGCGCCCCGAGGAGACCTTTGAGAGCGGCATTCGCAAGACGGTGGCCTGGTATCTGGCGAACGTCCCCTGGTGGCGCGCGGTGATGGATGGCTCCTATGCCGGAGAGCGGCTGGGGCTGGTCTAATAGCCTGTGCCATTAGGCTATTTTATTTGCCATTTTGGTCTTGGGCCGTGCTCACCAAAAACGTAACAACGTGTTGAACGCCCTTCAGGGCGGCGTGATGGGTGAGCGAAGCGAATAATCCTCACGTACTGCGTGTACGCTCCGGTTGTTGCGCGCTGTCCGTGTCTAAACTGGCGGCAACACTATACGCCTACTGGGATAGGCTCTAAGACTCCCGCGCGTCGTCGCCGTGATGGCGCGCGGTCGCACGCGAAGAGAAGGATCAGGCATGAAAGGCATTATTCTGGCGGGAGGATCGGGTACCCGCCTCTATCCCATAACGCGCGGCGTCTCTAAGCAGCTGCTGCCGATCTACGATAAACCGATGATCTATTATCCGCTATCGGTGCTGATGTTGGCGGGGATCCGGGAGATCCTGCTGATCAGTACCCCTCAGGATCTGCCGGCATTTCAACGTTTGTTGGGGGACGGTCGCGATTTCGGTATTCACTTGCAGTATGCCGAGCAGCCACGCCCCGAAGGGTTGGCTCAGGCCTTCTTAATCGGTGAGTCGTTTCTGGCCGGAGACAGCTGTTGCCTGGTGTTGGGAGACAATATCTTCTTTGGGCAGGGCTTCAGCCCCAAGCTGCGCCAGGTGGCGCAGCGTCAACAGGGAGCGACGGTATTCGGTTACCAGGTGATGGATCCAGAGCGTTTCGGTGTGGTCGAGTTTGACGAGGATTTCCGTGCGCGCTCCATCGAGGAGAAGCCGGTTCAGCCACGCTCTAACTGGGCCGTGACCGGGCTGTATTTCTACGATGCTCAGGTGGTGGAGTTCGCGCGTCAGGTGACGCCATCACCGCGTGGCGAGCTGGAGATCACCAGCATTAACCAGATGTATCTGCAACGCGATGCGCTCAGCGTCGAGTTGTTAGGGCGAGGCTTCGCCTGGCTGGATACGGGGACTCACGATAGCTTGCTGGAGGCCAGCGCCTTCGTCCAGACGGTAGAGAAGCGTCAGGGGTTCAAGATTGCCTGCCTCGAGGAGATCGCCTGGCGTAACGGTTGGCTGGATGATCAGGGGGTGGCGCGCGCCGCCGACGCCTTGGCTAAGACCGCCTATGGCACCTATCTACGGGAGTTGTTGCATGTCCGTCCACGCCAATATTGAGCCGTTGGCGTGGGAAAGCGCCTTCTTCGCCCTACACACCGGGCGGCTGAGTTTCTGTGATCAGGCGCCCCCGTTACAGGCGGCGGCGTGCGATGCCTACCAGTTGGTACAGGCTAAGGTGCCTGCCGACGATCTGGCGTGTTGCGATGCACTGTATGCCCTGGGGTTTCGCCTCGCGGAGGGCGAGGTGGATTTTGTGTTGTCGCCGCAGGCGGCAGCACCGTCCGGCCGGCAGCGTCCGGCGCAAGCCGACGATTGCCTGTGGCTGCGCGCCTTGGCGCGCGAGGCCTTTGCCTTGAGCCGCTTTCGCACCCCTTGGTATCAACCACAGGATAGCGGCCGCTTCTATGCCGAATGGGTGGAGAAGGCGGTGTATGGCACCTTTGACCACGCATGCCTATTGGCATTAGATGATACGGGTGCCCCGCAGGGTTTCGTGACGTTACGGGCACTGGACGCGGGCGAGGCTCGCATCGGTTTACTGGCGGTCGATCGCGCGGCATCACGGCGTGGCGTTGGGCGACGCCTGGTGGCGCAGGCGCAGGCTTGGTGCCATGCACAGCAGTTGTCGCGGTTGTCTGTTGCCACCCAGGTCGGCAACCTCGCGGCGCAACGTCTCTACCTTGGTTGCGGTGCGCGCGTGGACGCGACCGCCTATTGGTTGTACCGATAACTTTCTCTAGGTGAACACAATGATCCCATTTAATGCGCCTCCGGTCACCGGTAGCGAGTCCGATTATATGCAGGCGGCGATGGCCAGCGGCAAGTTGTGCGGCGACGGTGGTTTTACGCGGCGTTGCCAGCAGTGGATGGAACAGCGCTTCGCGAGCGCTAAGGTGTTGTTGACGCCCTCCTGCACCGCGTCATTGGAGATGGCGGCGCTGCTGTTGGATATCCAACCCGGCGATGAGGTGATCATGCCGAGCTTCACCTTCGTCTCGACGGCGAATGCCTTCGTATTGCGTGGCGCGCGTATCGTCTTCGTCGACATACGCCCCGATACGATGAACATCGATGAGACGCTGATCGAGGCGGCGATCACGGAGAAAACCCGTGCCATCGTGCCGGTACATTACGCCGGCGTCGCTTGCGAGATGGATACCATCATGGCGCTGGCGCAGCAGTACGGCCTGTATGTGGTCGAGGATGCGGCGCAAGGGGTGATGGCGACCTATAAGGGCCGGGCGTTGGGTACCATCGGCCATATCGGCTGTTATAGTTTCCACGAGACCAAGAACTACACCGCTGGCGGCGAAGGTGGGGCGACGCTGATCAACGATGCGACGCTGATCGAGCGGGCGGAGATCATTCGTGAGAAGGGCACCAACCGTAGTCAGTTCTTTCGTGGTCAGGTCGATAAGTACACTTGGCGCGATATCGGTTCCAGTTACCTGATGTCCGATTTACAGGCCGCCTATCTGTGGGCGCAACTGGAGGTCGCCGAGCGTATTAATCAGCGGCGCTTGCAACTCTGGCAGAACTATCATGATGCCTTGGCGCCGTTGGCTGCCGCGGGGCGCTTAACCCTGCCGACCATCCCGGCGGAGTGTCAGCATAACGCCCATATGTTCTATCTCAAGCTGCGCGACGAGGCGCAACGTGGCGCACTGATCGACTTCCTGAAAGAGGCGGAGATCATGGCGGTATTCCACTATATCCCCTTGCATAGCAGCCCTGGTGGGGCGCGCTTTGGCCGTTTCACCGGTGAGGATCGTTACACTACGCGTGAGAGCGAGCGCCTGGTGCGTCTGCCGCTGTTTTATAACCTGCCGGAGGTTAACCAGCGTACCGTGATCAACAGTATTTTGAGCTTCTTCCGCTGATGTCTCTGGCACGCGCATCGTTGTGGACTGCCGGTTCGACGCTGATCAAGATCGGTGCCGGGCTGGTGGTGGTGAAGCTGTTGGCCGTGGCCTTCGGTCCGGTTGGGGTCGGGCAGGCAGCGAACTTTCGTCAAGTGATCACCGTACTGGGGGTCTTGTCCGGCGCCGGTATCTTCAACGGTATCACCAAGTATGTGGCGGAGTATCGTCAGCAGCCCGAGAAGCTCCATCCGCTGCTGGGTACGGCCTCGACGATGATCCTCGCGTTCTCCTTGCTGCTGGCCTTGATCTTCGTGGCGGCAGCCCGGCCGATCAGCGAGGCGCTGTTCGGCGATGGACGTTATCAGGCGGTGATCCGTCTGCTGGCTCTGCTACAGATGGGTATCGCTTGCAGTAACTACGGCTTGGCGGTGATCAAAGGGTATCGCGATGCGCGTGGTAATGCCCTGGCGGTGGCGGGTGGCAGCCTACTCGGCGTCGCCGCTTACGCGCTGAGCTACCTGCTGGGGGGGTATCGTGGAGCGCTGGCCGGCTTAGCCTTGGTCCCTGCCGTCGCCATGCTGCCAGCCCTATGGGTGCTGTGGCGACGACGCCATATCCCCTGGCACTATTTCCGTCCTGCTTGGGATCGTGCGTTGGCGACGAGTCTGGGTAAGTTTACCCTGATGGCGTTAATGACGGCGGTGACCATGCCGGTGGCCTATGTCATGATGCGTAACCAGCTGGCGACGCTGTATGGCTGGCAAGCGGTTGGGTTGTGGCAGGGCGTGAGCGGGATCTCCGATGCTTACCTCCAGTTCATCACCGCGTCGTTTAGCGTCTATCTGTTGCCGACCTTGGCCGGCCTACACAGCCGCCAGGCCATCGGACGCGAGATCGGGCGCGCGCTACGCTTCGTCTTGCCGGCCGTCGCCGCGGTCAGCTTTACCGTCTGGTTGCTGCGTGATCTGGTGATCTGGCTGTTGTTATCCGGCCAGTTCAGCGCAATGCGCGATTTGTTCGCCTGGCAGCTAGTCGGTGACGTGTTTAAGGTCGGTGCTTATGTCTTCGGCTATCTGGTGATCGCCAAGGCTTCGCTACGCTTTTACCTACTGTGTGAGCTCAGTCAGTTCCTGTTGTTGACGCTATTCTCGCGTCTGCTGATCCCGCTACATGGGGCGCAGGGCGCCGCACAGGCGTATATGGCGACCTATATTATTTATTTCCTGCTGTGTGGCAGCGTATTCTGGATTTATCGTAAGCGCGCATGACGACATTGATTCACGTATTGGGTGCGGATATTCCCCACCATAACCTGACGCTGTTGCGTTTCTTTGACGAGGTGTTGGCCACAACAGCGGGGGATGCCCCTCGCCGACGCTTTATGGTGGTGGCTCGAGATGCCACGCCGTTCGCGGGGTTGACGCATCTGTCGATCGAGGTCTGGCCTGATAAGCGTGCGTTGGCGCGGGCGCTGGTGGCGCGCGCGCGCGCTGATCGTATGCAGCGTTTCTTCTTGCATGGCCAGTTCAATCCTTGGTTGTGGCTGGCGTTATTGACCGGGGGACTGCAGGCACAGCAGGTGTTGTGGCATGTGTGGGGCGCCGATCTGTATGAAGATGCCGCCGGTTGGAAGTATCGTCTATTCTATCGCATGCGTCGCCTGGCGCAGGGACGGGTGGGGCATCTCTTCGCCACTCTGGGTGATCTGGCGTACTATCGTCAGCGCTACCCGCAGGTAGCCACCTCGCCACTCTATTTCCCCACACGTATGGATCCGGCATTGACCCGTCCACGAGGTGTTCCGCGCA
Organism: Edwardsiella tarda ATCC 15947 = NBRC 105688; assembly: GCF_003113495.2. Classification (NCBI taxonomy): domain Bacteria; kingdom Pseudomonadati; phylum Pseudomonadota; class Gammaproteobacteria; order Enterobacterales; family Hafniaceae; genus Edwardsiella; species Edwardsiella tarda. Next base: position 3,456,412 of record NZ_CP084506.1, on the reverse strand, counting down.
CGACGAGCGGACCGTTAACGGTGTTGCTGGGGAACTCGGGCGATCGCAGCAATCGCCATCTGGCGGCGTTACGGTCGTTACATGCCGCCTTCGGCGAGCGGATCCGGGTGATTATCCCATTGGGCTACCCGGCGAATAACCGGGAGTATGTGGGGCAGGTGTGTGCCGAGGCGCAGCGTCTATTCGGCGCTCATGCTACCCCATTGACGTCGCAGCTGGCTTTTGCCGACTATCTAGCGTTGTTGGCAGAGTGCGATCTGGGTTATTTCATCTTTGAACGGCAGCAGGGCATCGGTACGTTGTGTCTGTTGCTACAGCAGGGTATCCCGGTAGTATTGAGTCGGAATAACCCCTTCTGGCACGATCTGGCTGAGCAACAGCTCCCGTTGTTGTTTGACGGTGAGGCGCTGGATGAGGCGGCGGTTCGGGCGGCGCAGCATCAGTTGGCGCAGTGTGACCTGCAACGCGTCGCCTTTTTTAATCCCAATTATATCGAGGGCTGGCAGCAGGCGCTGGCGCTGGGAGAGCGCACATGACGCTGATGCAATTTGCCGGCTTGGCGCTGGTCTACTTCTTCTCACTGCTGTTCGTCGCGTTTTTGACCTACAAAGAGTTTCGCCGGGTACGTTTTAATTTTAACGTATTCTTTTCTTTGCTATTTCTGCTTACTTTCTACTTCGGCTTCCCGTTAACCTGTGCGCTGGTGTTCCGCTTTGAAGTACAGACGGTGCCTACGGAGGATCTGCTGTACGCGTTGCTGTCGGCGACGGCCTTCTACGCCATTTACTACGTTAGCTACAAGACGCGACTGCGTGCCGCGGAGCCTACGATGATACGACAGCGCGCGCCTTGGCTACAGGTCAACCGGGTCGAAGCGCAGTTGATCTGGCTGTTGCTGGCACTGCTGGCTTTAGTAACCGTGACCATCTTCTTTCTTAACAACGGTTTTCTGTTATTCAAACTGCACTCCTATAGTCAGATTTTTTCCAGCAGCGTCTCCGGCGTGGCATTGAAGCGCTTCTTTTACTTTTTTATCCCGGCGATGTTGGTGGTTTACTTCCTGCGTCAAACGCCGCGAGCCTGGTTTTTCTTCCTGGCGAGTACCGTCGCCTTCGGTCTACTGACCTATGTGATTGTCGGCGGGACACGCGCCAATATCATCATCGCTTTCGCCCTGTTCCTGTTTATCGGCATTCAGCGTGGTTGGATCACCCTGTGGATGTTGGCGTTGGCCGGCGTCGTCGGTGTGGTCGGGATGTTCTGGCTGGCGTTGAAACGCTATGGCCTGGCGGTGAGTGGTGATGAGGCGTTGTATACGTTTCTGTACCTGACGCGCGATACCTTCTCCCCCTGGGAAAACCTGGCATTGCTGCTTCAGCACTATAGCCAGATCGACTTTCAGGGGCTGGCACCGATCGCCCGTGATTTCTATGTTTTCATCCCCAGCTGGCTGTGGCCAGATCGTCCCCATTTGGTGCTGAATAGCGCCAACTACTTCACCTGGGAGGTGTTGGATAACCACTCCGGATTGGCTATCTCGCCGACGTTGATCGGCTCGTTAGTCGTGATGGGCGGCGTGGCGTTTATTCCGCTGGGGGCGGTGGCGGTTGGGCTGATCATCAAGTGGTTTGATTGGCTGTACGCGCGCGGACGGGTGGAGGCGAATCGCTATCGTGCGGCGGTGATCCAGGCCTTCTGTTTCGGTGCGGTATTCAACATTATCGTGTTGGCGCGCGAGGGATTGGATGCCTTTGTCTCGCGCGTGGTGTTCTTCTGTATCATTTTTGGCTGCTGCTTATTGTTGGCTAAGCTGTTGTATTGGCTATTCGATGTGGCGGGATTGATCCGTCCGCGTAGGCTAACTGCGAGCGAGGAATGGGCTGCCGTTAAGGGAAAAAACGATGGAGAGTAATCAGGCGATTCCACACTATGACATCCGCGGCATCGATATCTGGGGATTTCGCGACAGCGAGCAGTTTTTACAGCATCTGTTTGCCGAAGGGCGAGTACGGCCGGGGACGTTGGTGGCGATCAATGCCGAGAAGGTGATCACCGCCGAGCAGGATAAGGCGCTCCAGGCGTTGATCGCGGCGGCAGAGTATAAGTATGCCGATGGTATTAGCATCGTGCGGGCGATACGCCGTAAGTATCCGGCGGCACAGGTGAGCCGTATCGCGGGCGCGGATCTCTGGGAGGCGTTGATGCAGCGTGCCGGGGAGTTAGGTGTCCCGGTGTTTCTGGTGGGAGGTCAGCCCGAGGTATTGGCGCAGACCGAAGAGAAGTTGCGCCGTCAGTGGGGGGTTAATATCGTCGGGTCGCAGGATGGTTACTTTCCTGCGGATCAGCGTGAGGCACTGTTTGAGCGCATTCGTACCAGTGGGGCGCAGATCGTGACGGTGGCGATGGGCTCTCCACGCCAGGAGATGGTGATGCGCGATTGTCGGGCTCACTATCCTCAGGCGTTATACATGGGGGTAGGGGGAACCTACGATGTCTTTACCGGGCGGGTGCGCCGAGCGCCACTATTGTGGCGTCGCCTGGGCGTAGAGTGGTTGTATCGTCTGCTCTCCCAACCGACACGCTGGCGCCGTCAGGCGAAGCTGTTGCGTTTCGTCAGCTATTACTATCGCGGTAAGCTCTAGTCTTCCGTGGGGGATGGTGTAGCACCAATAGGGGGAGTGGCCTGTGTAGTGAGGTTTTTTGCGTCAGAATGGGCAAACTGTAATCAAACGCGTTTTTTCTGCAAAAAAGCACTGGACAGGATCGCCTGAAGCCCGTAGTATCCACCCCCGCAACGGCGCTGAGCGCCCGTAGCTCAGCTGGATAGAGCGCTGCCCTCCGGAGGCAGAGGTCTCAGGTTCGAATCCTGTCGGGCGCGCCATTATTTTTTACGGCGTCGGAGCTGCGGTGGTATCATTACCGCGTTAGAAGTACATTGGTGGCTATAGCTCAGTTGGTAGAGCCCTGGATTGTGATTCCAGTTGTCGTGGGTTCGAGTCCCATTAGCCACCCCAGATTAAAGTGGCATGCGAAGGTGGCGGAATTGGTAGACGCGCTAGCTTCAGGTGTTAGTGTCTTAACGGACGTGAGGGTTCAAGTCCCTCTCTTCGCACCACACCCTACTGGGGTATTATAAAATCGGCGAGTAGCGCAGCTTGGTAGCGCAACTGGTTTGGGGCCAGTGGGTCGGAGGTTCGAATCCTCTCTCGCCGACCACCCTCTCTCCTCGCATTGTCGAGGTTTTTTTGTATCTGCGTTTTCTCCTCTTCTCTTTCTACTATCATTTTGTGTTGCCTGCCGTACGTGCGTATGACTCTGCGCGTGTTGGTGATGTGCTGTCATCAAGGCAAAGCGCATCTGATTAACAGATTGATTCTAAATGTTTTTATTCTCAATGGTGCTGTTAGGTGACCATTTTTACACTAGATGTCTCTAATTGGCGACACTTATTCTTTTGTATTTAAATGAAATTTTATTAAGACACCGATAGATGTCGTCATCTGGAGACGACATTGGCGCTGAGCGGCGATGGAGCAATGACCAGTGCTGGCTTTAAATATTGGCATGGTTTATGCAATACTTGGTCTGTAGATGCTCATTCGCCTCCTTATGTTTGCGTAAGCTTCATAAAACTGAGAATGATGCAGAGCCGACTTGTGGTGCCTATGGTCCGAATCATGCTGTCTTTGATCAGCACGCCGCGGACACGTCGTTGAGTGAGGCACCGATCAGTTGTCTTAAGATCTGATTGTCCTTTTTCAACACTTGCCTGCTGGCAGGTGTTTTTTTTGCCAAAAAAAGGCCCGCAATGCGGGCCGAGTTGTGTAACCGTGATGAGTTAGTGCGTGGCATGGTCCTGCTGCAATGTCAGCAATAGGCCATCACGTCGCATCTGAGCCGCTTCCTCGGGGCGATGCAGTTTTTCTAATACATCTGCCAGCCAGGCGTAGTCGTAGGCATCTGGGCGCTGCTTGAGGGCGGCACGTAGTGCATCGGCTGCCGCTTGCCACTCTCCGTGACGCATCAGCAGTTGCCCTAAGGTGCTGTTGAGCAGTGCGCTGGCACCATGCTGGCGGATCTGCTGTTGCAGTAATTTCTCCAATTGCTCCGGTTGGCTCGATTTTAGGCGAGGCATCAGGCGTACCAGACGCTCGTCAAAGCGTCGCTTCAGGCCGTCAACCACCATCTGCTGGGCAGCCAGGTGGTCGTCGCATTCGATCAGGTGTTCGGCCAGCGCGACCTGGAGCGCCGTCTCATGACGGGTCTTACGTCCCTGCGCCTTCCACCACTGTTTCAACCCCTCACTGCCACCATTGGCCATGGCTTGGTCCATCAGGCCGATATAGGCGCGTAGCTGGAGCTTTTCGATCTGTTCATCGCTGTGCTCACCCGCCTTAGCCAGTGCCGGCAGGATCTCCAATAACGGCTCAAAGGCATCGGTGTGTAGATACGCTTGTTCCGCTAAACGTAACACTTGTGGGTGACGCGGAGCATAATTGAGCAGTGCATCCACGCCGTGACGCGCGGCATGGTACTCCTTGCGTGCAAGCTGTAGGCGAACTCGGGTGATGTCGACCGGCAGTTGATCGCTGCCGGCCACTTCGGCAGCCCGCTCCAGATACTGATTGGCGCGCAGTTCATCGCCACGCTGTTGCGCGGCCTCGGCCGCCAACAGATAGTTGACCAGCGGTTGATCGGCATGGTCGGCGTTACGTGCTAGGAGCTTTTCGACTTGGCCGTAGTCGCCTTCGGTCAGTTTGAGTAACCCTTCGCGCGTCTGACGACGGGCGCGACTACGCTTGCGGCCAATAAACCAGCCACGCGTACGGGCACCGGTGCGTAACAGACGACGTAGCAGCCATTCCAGGGCGAACAGTACGACCATCAGTAGCACTAACATGATCACCAGCGAGGTGACGCTCGTCTCGATATTGTAGTTGTCGGTCTGGATCAGCACATACCCCTGATGACCCGCAAACATCGGACCGAGCACGATGCCTGCAATCAGGATGATAAACAGCAACAGAACCTTGAGCATGGTTATTCCCCCTGTGTCGCAGGCGTGGCCGGCGCCGCCATCGGGGCGTTGCTACGGGAGTGTAATAGCTTGTCCAGCAGAGGCTGGCTCTTGAGGGCATCGGGCAATACCATGCTGACGGATTGCTGGCTGAGGGCATCGATCTGATTAAGAAATGCCTTGGTGCTCGGATCGTTGACGTCGAAATAGGCACGTACCCAAGCCGATACGCTCTCTAGCGATTGCTGATAGATTTGGTTCTGGTGGCGCGGCACCGCTTGGGCCGCGATCAGCAGGCGCGAGCGAATGTTCTCACGGAGATAAACATCTTGGTTGGGCGCCAGTAGTGGCTCGTCATTGCTGTCTCGTCGGCGGATGGTAATAAACTCGGAGATAAAGGTGTGCCAGCTTTTCGCCAAGTTTTGTCGCCATTGGCTCAATGAGGCGCTTAGTTCACCGTCATCCTGATCCATCGGCGCTTCGTCGCTGTCGTTGTCGGCCAGGCGTAGATCGTCGACCTGATTGGCTAACTGGTTAAGTTGTAGAATGATGCCGTCAAAGTCGATTTGACCGAGTGCCGATAAGGTGGCGATATCCTCGGTGATCGCCCGGCGGACGCTCAGTAGGCTGGGGTCGTTCATACCAGCCAAGGTGGCATCCGCATTTTTTAGCAGGGCGATGGCGGTGGTCACGTCTTGGTCGCTCCACAGCTTACGTTCGGCCAATTTCACCAGGAAATCAGCTTGGGCCAGTTTCCAGGTCGCCGCATCGTTGCCGGAGATGGCGGCGACCTTCTGCTCTAGCTCCTTCAGCTGTTGTGATTGCGTAGCCTGGAGTTGTTGCGCGATGTCGAGGGCTTTGGTCTGCTTATTCAGCAGGGCTTCTAGCCGCAGTTTCTCTTGCGCTTGCGCCGTATGTAGCGCGCTCAGTTGCTCCTGTAAATTCTGTTCATCGGCGAGTTGGCGCTGTGCCTGCTGGTGGCCATGGTAATAGAGGCCGCCACCGAGGGCGATGACCAACACAATGGCGATAGCGCCCAAAGCCTGGCCGCCCGCGGAGGATTTTTGGGCGGCATGATTGGTCGGCTTACGGGAGCGCTCTTGCGGTTGTGAGGTGTGCGGCTGCTGTGCCGGTTCGCTGGCCGTCTCGGCGTTAGTCGCCTTTTCTGGCGGGGTAGTGGGTTCCGTCATCGTGGCATGTCCCATGGTCAAGTGATCTGTAGCGTGCGCAATAATGCGTCGTTGTTGGCGCTGTCGGCCACCCGGATCTCTTGCCATCCCAGATCGCGGGCGCGTTGCGCTAGGCGTTCGCTGACGACGATGAGTCGGCAGCACAGTAACCAATGCCGCCGATCGTATTCAGGAACTAAATCATAGAGCTGTTGCAGCATTTCACCACTGGTCACCACCAGTGTCGAGATTTTCTGTTGTTGCCAGCGTCGATAGTGATCGCTACCCGGAGGGATACAGGGGCGTCGCTGGTAGCATTCGCATAGTGTGACGGTTACGCCGTGAGCCCGTAGGGTGGCGGCGATCAGCTCGCGTCCACCATTACCGCGTAGGATCAGGGCTCGCCGCGCGTTGAGTGACTGTAGGGCGGGCAGGGCCAGCAGCGCCTCAGACGTCTCACCGTGATCCGGGTAGATCACCGACTGACCACTCGCTGCCTGGAGCGCCTGGGCGGTGGTGTGACCGATAGCGAGGTAGCGTAGCGTCGGCGGCCAGGGGAGCCCCGCGCGTTGTAGCCTGCTACTGGCGTACTGGACGGCGGGGCGTGATACGGCGAGCAGCAGATCACCCGGCGCCAGCTCGGCGAGTCGTTCGGGCAATTGCGCCAGCTGCGCGCCGGGCGCGTAGTCGATCAAGGGGCTGTGCCAGGCCGCCATCCCCGCCGCGCGTAAGCGCTCGACCAGCTGTTCGCCGGCGGGGGAGGGACGGGTGACCAAGATACTCATGACCGTTTACGCTGGCTGTTGGTAAACAGCATCGAGGATGGCGCGCGCCCCACGAGCCAGGAGCTCATCGGCTAAATCGATGCCCATGCTTTCTGCCTGGTGCAATGGGCCGCGGCGTTCGCCGCGAATGATCAGCGAGCCATCCGGGCGGCCCACCAAGGCGCGTAGCCAGAGTTGATCGCCGTCGATTTCAGCGTAACTACCGATGGGGACCTGGCAGCCCCCCTCCAAACGCATATTCATCGCACGCTCGGCGCTGACGCGTAACGCTGTGCTTTCATGATTGAGCGGGGCCAACCATGCGCGGGTCGCCTCGTCTGTCAGGCGGCACTCGATACCCACCGCACCTTGACCGACCGCCGGCAACGACTGCTCCGCCGTCAGTGGGGTACGGATACGTGCTTCCAATTGCAAACGCTTGAGCCCAGCGGCAGCCAGAATAATGGCGTCATATTCGCCAGCATCCAGTTTTGCCAGACGGGTGCCGACATTCCCGCGCAGGTCACGAATCTGGAGATCCGGACGCGCGGCACGCAATTGACATTGGCGTCGCAGGCTGGAGGTCCCAACGATGCTTCCGGGCGGGAGCTGATCCAGTGAGGCGAAGTGGGGGGAGACAAAGGCATCGCGTGGATCTTCGCGCGGGCAGATGGTGACCAGTCCTAACCCATCGGGGAACGCGACTGGCACGTCCTTCATCGAATGGACGGCGATGTCGGCGCGCCCCTCCAACAGAGCCAGTTCCAGCTCCTTGACGAACAGGCCCTTACCACCCACTTTGGCCAGAGGGGTGTCGAGTAGCACGTCGCCGCGTGTGACCATGGGGACCAGCTCTATCGTCAGCTGTGGCCAGTGGGTCAGCAATTGATCCCGGACATAATGTGCCTGCCACAGCGCCAGCGGGCTCTGGCGCGTTGCGATGCGCAGCGTCTGCTGCGCTGCCGTAGTCGTTGATTGCATGTGTATATCCCTCGTTTGCCTGGCCTTCATCCTACCATGTTGCGGCCTGAGCAGGCAGTGTCAGCGCACGGGAGGGGTCGCATCAGTGAGCGGGAAATGCGGGGGAAAAGCGGGAAAGATCAACGACAAGGGAATCTCAACATTCAGTGTGTGGTGTTTCTATCTTTACGGTCAATCGGCAAGGTGTTAAATTGATCACGTTTCCAGCAATTTCCCATCTATCATTACTATTAATAGAACCGTTGTTGGGGGGCATGGAAACGAGTCCCCTTTCGTACACCAGAAAATCAGGCGAAACGTCTTGTACCTCTACATCGAGACACTGAAGCAACGACTGGATGCGATTAACCAACTTCGGGTTGATCGTGCACTGTCGGCGATGGGACCCGCTTTTCAGCAGGTGTATACGCTGCTGCCTACCTTATTGCACTTTCATCATCCGCTGATGCCGGGTTATTTAGAGGGAAGCGTCCCGCATGGGATCTGTTTCTTCAAGCCTGATGCCGCTCAGCAACACTATCTGCACCATATCGAGACGCGTGCGCCGGGTAGTATTCCGCCGGTGACGGGCTCGGATCAACAGCCGATCACCGGGCTGTATACCATGGGTAGCACCTCCTCCATCGGTCAGAGCTGTAGCTCCGATCTGGATATCTGGGTCTGCCATCACTCCTGGTTGGATAACAGTGAGCGCAATCAGCTGCAGCAGAAGTGTCTGCTGCTGGAGAAATGGGCCGCCTCGCTGGGGGTTGAGGTCAGTTTCTTCTTGATCGACGAGAACCGTTTTCGTCATAACGAGAGCGGTAGCCTCGGCGGGGAAGACTGTGGTTCGACGCAACATATTCTCTTGCTCGATGAGTTTTATCGTACCGCTGTTCGCCTGGCGGGTAAGCGTATTCTGTGGAGCATGGTGCCCTGTGAAGAAGAGGGGCACTACGATGAGTATGTGCTCTCACTGTATGCGCAGGGGGCGTTGACACCCAACGAGTGGCTCGATCTCGGTGGGCTGAGTTCGTTGTCTGCTGAAGAGTACTTCGGCGCCAGCCTGTGGCAGTTGTATAAGAGTATCGACTCGCCCTATAAGGCGGTGCTGAAGAGCCTGCTGCTGGAGGCTTACTCTTGGGAGTATCCCAATACCGAACTGTTGGCGATGGATATCAAGAATCGCCTGCATAAGGGAGAGATTGTCTCCTTCGGGCTCGACCCTTACTGCATGATGTTGGAGCGGGTTACCCATTATCTGGAGCAGATCGGTGATCATGCTCGTCTCGATTTAGCGCGTCGCTGCTTCTATCTGAAGGTGTGCGAGAAGATGTCGCGTACTCGCGCTTGCGTGGGCTGGCGGCGGGAGATCCTCAGCCAGTTGGTGGCACAATGGGGCTGGGATGAGGCGTTGATTCGCTCGTTGGATAATCGTGCCAATTGGAAGATTGGCCAGGTGCGTGAGGCACATAACGAGTTGTTGGACGCGATGATGCAGAGTTATCGCAACCTGATCCGTTTCGCTCGGCGCAATAATCTGAGTGTTAGTGCCAGCCCGCAGGATATTGGGGTGTTGACGCGTAAGCTTTACGCCGCCTTCGAGGCGTTGCCGGGTAAGGTGACGCTGGTCAACCCGCAGATCTCGCCGGATCTCTCTGAGGGCGATCTGACTTTTATCTATGTCCCGGTCGGGCGTGCCAATCGCAGCGGCTGGTATCTCTATAACCAGGCTCCGACCATCGACAGTATCGTCAGTCATCAGCCGCTGGAATATAACCGTTACCTTAATAAGCTGGTGGCCTGGGCCTACTTCAATGGTCTGTTGACGTCAGAGACGTGGCTACACTTGAAGGCGAATAGCAGCCAGTGCGATCTGAATAAGCTACGTGAGCTGGTGCGCGATGTGGCGAATCATTTCCCGTTGCGTTTACCTGCACCGACGCCGAAAGCATTGTACAGTCCATGTGAAATCCGTCACTTAGCGATTATCGTCAACCTGGAGCATGATCCGACCGCCACCTTTAGTAACCAGGTGGTGCACTTCGATTTCCGTCAGTTGGATGTCTTTAGTTTCGGTGAGCAGCAGCAGTGTTTGGTCGGTAGCGTCGATCTGCTGTATCGCAACTCGTGGAATGAGGTGCGTACACTGCACTTTAGCGGTGAGCAGGCGGTGCTGGAGGCGTTGAAGACGATTCTGGGCAAGATGCATCAGGATGCCGCGCCGCCAGAGGCGGTGGAGGTGTTCTGCTACAGTCGTCATCTGCGTGGCCTGATCCGTACGCGCTTGCAGCAACTGGTCTCGGAGTGCATCGATCTGCGTCTCTCCAGCACGCGCCAAGAGCCAGGGCGTTTTAAGGCGGTGCGTGTGGCCGGGCAGACGTGGGGGCTTTTCTTCGAACGTCTGAGCGTCTCGGTACAGAAGCTGGAGAATGCCGTCGAGTTTTACGGTGCTATCTCGAATAACAAATTGCACGGCCTCTCGATGCAGGTAGAGACCGAGCAGGCTCATCTACCGGCGGTCGTCGACGGTTATGCTAGCGAGGGGATCATCCAGTTCTTCTTCGAGGATGGCGAGCGCGACGGCTTTAACATCTATATCCTGGATGAGTCTAATCGGGTCGAGGTCTATCACCATTGTGAAGGAAGTAAAGAGGAGCTGGTACGCGATGTCAGCCGCTTCTACTCTTCGTCACATGACCGTTTCACCTATGGTTCTAGCTTTATCAACTTTAACCTGCCGCAGTTCTACCAGATCGTGACGAAGGATGGACGCGCCCAGGTGATCCCTTTCCGCAGTAAAGCGGTGCCGCCCCCCGTTACGGAGGGGGACGGTGAGGATGCGCCGTGTCAGCGTTTTAAGGTGTATTGACGCTCGACTTACGCCAAGTCGAGTGCCACCGCTACGCCCGCTTGGGCACTGCACGCTTCGTTTAATACCTGGCTGAAGGTGGCCGCGCTGCGTGAACAGCGCCACTGTCCATCGTGATAATCGAAGTGGTAACCGCCGGCGCGGGTCGCCAGCCAGATTTGGTGTAACGGCTCCTGGCGGTTAACCACGATCTTGCTACCATCTTCAAAGCTAAGCGTCATGACGCCGCCGTTGGTTTCACAATCGATGTCGGCATCGTCTTGATAGGCGTCTAGCGCCTCTTCTAACGACTGCATCAGTGCGTCGGCCAACTGGTGAAACTCGCTGTCATTCATAATCATTTCCTATTGCTTTTCAGTATCCAACTGCGATTATAGAAAGCTTGAACTCTGGAATCACAGGCATTAATACAATGAACAGACAATTCCGTAGTGCGCTATTGGTGCTGTGCGCCGCGGCGTTGGGGGGCTGTGGACTGAAAGGGCCGCTCTATTTCCCTCCGCCGCAGCAGGCTCCGGCCGCACAGAAGGCACCGGAGGTCTATAACGTACCGGCGCCGACGCAGGAACCGACCTCGAAGGCGGCGCAGACGGCCCCCGCCGAGGCTGGGAACGCCCACTGATTTTCGCACCGTGTGCCAAGGGTAGACGTTGGCAGGTATTCATCAAGGGGTAGGGACATGCAGTTTGCCAAGATGCACGGGCTGGGTAATGATTTTATGGTGGTGGATGCCGTCACCCAGAACGTTTATTTTTCGCCCGAGTTAATTCGCCGCCTGGCCGACAGGCATACCGGCGTGGGTTTTGACCAACTGTTGGTCGTCGAACCCCCCTATGATCCCGACCTCGACTTCCATTACCGCATCTTCAATGCTGACGGCAGCGAGGTGGCCCAATGCGGCAATGGCGCGCGTTGTTTCGCGCGTTTCGTTCGCATTAAGGGGCTGACGAATCGGCGAGATATCCGGGTCAGTACGCAGAATGGGCGCATGACCTTGCATGTGGATGACGATGAGCGGGTGACGGTCAACATGGGTGAGCCGCAGTTTGACCCTGGACGGATCCCCTTTAAGGCAGCCAAGGCGGAAAAAACCTATATTTTACGTGTAGCGCAGCAGACCGTGCTGTGTGGCGCGGTCTCGATGGGTAACCCTCATTGCGTGTTGCAAGTCGAGGATGTGAGTCAGGCACAGGTCGCCCTGTTAGGCCCCGCGTTGGAGAGCCATGAGCGTTTTCCCGAGCGGGTCAACGTTGGCTTTATGCAGGTGGTAGACCGCGGTTATATCCGCTTACGGGTTTACGAGCGTGGCGCCGGTGAAACGCAGGCGTGTGGCAGCGGTGCGTGCGCGGCGGTGGCGGTAGGGATTCAGCAAGGCTTGCTGGATGAGCAGGTGCGGGTCGAGTTACCTGGCGGAACCCTCCATATCTGTTGGCAGGGGCCGGGTACGCCGTTGTTGATGATCGGGCCGGCCACTCACGTCTATGATGGATTCATCCATTTATAAACGGTAGGTAGCGATGAGTGAAAGCGAGAGCGACAACTGCCGTCAATCAGAACTGGTTGATGCGCAGGTGGTGGCCTATTTGCGGCAACATCCTGATTTTTTTATCCGTAATGCCCGTCAGGTCGAGCAGATGGTCATCCCGCACCCGGTGCGTGGTGCCGTGTCGTTGCTGGAGTGGCAGTTGGGGCGCCAGCGTCGACAGATTGCGGCGTTGGATCGGGAGATCGAGCAGCTCATCGAACTGGCGCGGGACAATGAACGTCTATTTGGCGGCCTGTTGACGCTGCAAAGTCAATTGGCGTCGGCGCCGACGTTGGATGACTTCCTACAGCGTCTGCAGCGTTGGGCGCGCTCGTTGGGCTTGTCGGGGGCCTATGTGCGGTTATTCTCCGACCGTTGGCGTCTGAGCGCGCCATCGCGTTTCACTGATCTGGCGATCGCCCGGTCAGAGGTGGAGTTATTGCGTATCCAACGTTTGGGCGATGCTAACCACTATCTGGGCACACTCAACGGTCAGGAGCTATTGCTCCTGTTGCCGCAGGCGCATCATGTCGGCTCGGTGGCGCTGTCATTGATGGGCGATTTCGCGGACCTAGGGCTGCTGATCTTCACCAGCGCCGATGCGCAGCACTATCAGCAAGGGATGGGGACTGAATTGTTAGCACAGTTAGCCCGCCTGCTTCCCCCGATGTTGACGCGTTGGATCGAACGGCAATGAGCAGTTCGGCTGAGACGTTGAATGCGCCGGTGTCGGCGTTTCTGCAAATGTTGCGTGTCGAGCGGCAGCTTAGCCCGCGTACCGTTGATACCTATCGTCGTCAACTGGCGGCGATTATCGCGTTGTTGCAGGAGTCTGGCGTCACGGATTGGCTTGCCCTGGATAGTGCCAGGGTGCGGGCCTTGGTCGCCCGTAGTCGCCGTCAGGGACTGGAGCCGGCCAGCCTGGCGTTACGGCTATCGGCATTGCGTAGTTTTCTCGACTGGCAAGTCAGCTGCGGCGCGTTGGCGGCTAATCCCGCCAAAGGTGTCGCCGCACCGCGCCAGGGGCGCCATCTGCCGAAGAATCTGGATGTGGATGACGTCAATCGTCTGTTAGCGATCGACGAAAGCGACACGCTGGCGGTACGCGATAGGGCGATGTTGGAGTTGATGTATGGCGGCGGCTTGCGTCTGTCGGAGTTGGTGGGGTTAGACTGCCGCCACCTCGATCTGGCGACGGGTGAGGTGTGGGTGTTGGGTAAGGGCAGCAAGGAGCGGCGATTGCCGATAGGGCGAGAGGCGGTTCGCTGGGTCGAGAAGTGGTTGGCGCTTCGTATCGCATTACAGCCGCAGGACGATGCCCTGTTTATTTCCAGTCGAGGAGGGCGGATCTCGCCACGCAACGTACAGAAGCGTTTTGCGGAGTGGGGCGTGAAGCAGGGTGTCACCAGCCATATTCATCCACATAAACTGCGTCACTCCTTTGCCACGCATCTCTTGGAGTCCAGCGGCGATCTGCGCGCGGTACAGGAGCTGCTGGGACACGCCAATCTTTCGACGACGCAAATCTATACCCATCTCGACTTTCAGCATCTGGCTAACGTGTATGATGCGGCCCATCCCCGCGCGAAAAGAGGGAAAACCTGATGCATTTCTACCGTGCTGTGCAGCGCCCCGCGGCGTTGACTTTCGATCTGGACGATACGCTGTATGACAACCATCCGGTGATCGTGCGTAGCGAGCAGGCGGCGCTCGACTTTTTACGCCATCGTTTTGCTCCGTTGCAGGATTTCCAGAGCGCTGATTGGCAGCGGCTGCGTGCCGAACTGCGTGCCAGCGATCCGGAAATCTACCATGATGTGACTCAATGGCGTTGGCGCGCGGTACATGAGGCGCTATGGCGTGGTGGGCTCTCGCCGCAGGCGTGTCGCCGAGGTGCCGATGAGGCGCTGGCGCACTTCGCCGAGTGGCGTAGCCGCATCGAGGTCCCCGATGAGACCCATCGGGTCTTGGGATTGTTGGCTCAACAACTGCCGTTGGTGGCGATCACGAATGGTAACGCCGACCCGGCGCGCTGTGGCCTGGGCGACTATTTTCGCTTCGTATTACGCGCGGGCCCGGATGGGCGCGCCAAACCTTACGGTGACATGTATCTGGCTGCGGCTCGTCGTTTGCGGCTGGCTCCCGGGCAGTTACTGCATGTCGGTGATGACTTGACGACCGATGTCGCTGGCGCGGTGCGTAGTGGCGTACAGGCATGTTGGATCAACGATCGGGCCCGCTCGCTGATGCAGGCCGCCTATGGCCGCCTGTTGCCCCATGTCGAGATTTCCCGGTTGGCTTCGCTGCTCGCACTGCTATAATTCCCGACAGAATCTGTATAAATCTCCAGTAAAATGGCACCGATGGTGCTATTTCCCCAGTGAAAAGACGGTGCCCTATGGACGTATCTGACCTGCTCGAAAGCCTGAACGATAGACAGCGCGAGGCGGTTGCCGCGCCACGCAGTAACCTGTTGGTGCTGGCGGGGGCGGGCAGTGGTAAGACTCGCGTTCTGGTGCATCGCATCGCCTGGTTGCTCGCCGTGGAGCACTGCTCTCCCTTTTCCATCATGGCGGTCACCTTTACCAACAAGGCGGCGGCGGAGATGCGTCATCGTATTGAGGCGCTGATTGGCACCAGTCAAGGAGGGATGTGGATCGGCACCTTTCATGGCTTGGCACACCGTCTGCTACGGGCTCATCATCTGGATGCCGGCTTACCACAGGATTTTCAGATCCTCGACAGCGAAGATCAGTTGCGTCTGCTCAAGCGACTCATCAAGGCGATGAATCTGGATGAGAAACAGTGGCCGGCGCGTCAGGGCATGTGGTACATCAACGGCAAGAAAGATGATGGTCTGCGTCCCCAACACATTGAGAGCTATGGCAATCCGGTGGAGCAGACCTGGCTGCGCATCTACCAAGCCTACCAGGAGGCCTGTGATCGTGCCGGGCTGGTGGACTTTGCCGAGCTGCTGTTGCGCGCTCATGAGTTGTGGCTGCATAAGCCGCAGATCCTCGAACACTATCGCGCCCGCTTCAGCAATATCTTGGTGGATGAGTTTCAGGATACCAACCGCATCCAGTACGCCTGGATCCGCATGCTAGCTGGCGATAGCGGTCGGGTGATGATCGTCGGCGATGATGATCAGTCGATCTATGGTTGGCGTGGCGCCCAGGTGGAGAATATTCAAAAATTCCTCGATGATTTTCCCGGTGCGCAGACCATCCGCTTGGAGCAGAACTACCGCTCCAGCGGCAACATCCTGCGTGCCGCCAACGCATTAATCGAGAATAACGACGGACGTTTGGGTAAGAAGCTGTGGACGGAAGATGGTGAGGGAGAACCTATCTCACTGTATTGCGCCTTCAACGAGTTGGACGAGGCGCGTTTCGTGGTGAATCGCATCAAGGCCTGGCAGGACAACGGCGGTGCGTTGAAGGAGTGCGCTATCCTGTACCGCAGTAACGCCCAGTCGCGTGTACTGGAGGAGGCACTGCTACAGGCCGTGATGCCCTACCGTATCTACGGTGGGATGCGTTTCTTCGAGCGCCAGGAGATTAAAGATGCGTTGGCCTACTTGCGCTTGTTGGCTAACCGCAATGATGATGCCGCCTTCGAGCGGGTGGTGAATACCCCGGTACGCGGCATCGGCGATCGGACACTGGATGTGGTGCGCCAGACGGCGCGTGACCGTCAGCTCACGCTGTGGCAGGCGACCCGCGCGCTGTTGCAGGAAGCGGTGTTCCCTGGTCGGGCGGCCAATGCCTTGCGTCGTTTCTTGGAGTTGATCGATGCCCTCGAGCAACAGAGCCTCGATCTGCCGCTGCATGTCCAGACCGATCGGGTGATCCGTGACTCCGGTCTGCGTCAGATGTATGAACAGGAGAAAGGTGAGAAGGGGCAGACGCGCATCGAAAACCTCGAGGAGTTGGTGACGGCGACGCGCCAATTCAGTTATGAGGATGACGATGAGGATCTGCCACCGCTCCAGGCGTTCTTGTCTCATGCCGCCCTCGAGTCGGGCGAAGGGCAGGCCGATGCTTACCAGGATGCGGTGCAGCTGATGACCCTACACTCCGCCAAGGGGTTAGAGTTTCCCCAGGTATTTATCGTCGGCATGGAAGAGGGGATGTTTCCCAGCCAGATGTCCTTGGATGAAGGAGGACGACTGGAAGAGGAGCGCCGTCTGGCCTATGTCGGGGTAACCCGAGCGATGCGTAAGTTGACCCTGACCTATGCGGAGAGTCGCCGTCTGTATGGTAAAGAGGTGTACCATCGTCCCTCGCGCTTCGTCGGCGAATTGCCGGAGACGTGCGTCGAGGAGGTGCGTTTGCGCGCCAGCGTGTCGCGTCCGGTCAGCCACGCTCGCCTCGGTACACCGCTCAGCCAGAGCGATAGCGGCTATCGTCTGGGGCAACGAGTCGCTCACGCCAAGTTTGGCGAGGGGACGATCATTAACCTAGAGGGGAGCGGCGAACATACCCGTCTACAGATCGCCTTTAAAGGCGAGGGGATCAAGTGGTTGGTTGCCGCCTATGCTCGCTTAGAGACGCTGTAGAAGCTTCCGTTTGGCCCAACGCGCCGCAGGCCGGCGATTTATGCGGAAGTCTGTTGACAGCCTTTTTCTTGTCGGCGTAACATGCGCGCACGAATAATCTGTGAGGAGATACGCCTTGGACACACCCAGTAGATGCTGGCTCATTGGACCCGTACGCGGGTGCAACTTCTAAGGCTATCCACCGATGCTGATGGCCTTAGTGGTTGTCAGCGACCCTTTATGCGTCGCAGAGTCAGATCTGATATGGTCTGAAACAGGCAGGTGACGTACCCCCCGGTTTGTTTCCCGTGCTCCATGCGTGATCCTGAAGTCACCGCAACGGAGTTAAAGCATGCTAAGTGCATTTCGTTTAGATAACTGCCGCTTATCCCGTATGGAGCTGGATGACACAGACAATCTCACGGCGTCGCTGTGGGTGGATCTGGTTGAGCCAGAAGAGGATGAGCGCGAGCGCGTACAGCGCGAGCTAGGCCAGAGCCTGGCCACCCGTCCCGAGCTGGACGACATCGAGGCCTCTGCGCGTTTCTTCGAAGATGAGGATGGTCTGCACATTCACTCCTTCTTCTATTATGAAGACGCGGAGGATCATGCGGGCAACTCGACTGTCGCCTTTACCATCCGTGAAGGGCGCCTGTTTACCCTGCGCGAGCGTGAGCTGCCGGCATTTCGCCTCTATCGTATGCGGGCACGCAACCAGACGTTAGTAGACGGCAATGCTTATGAGCTGTTGTTGGATCTGTTTGAAACCAAGATCGAGCAGTTGGCCGACGAGATCGAAAACATCTACAGCGATCTGGAGAAGCTGAGCCGAGTGATCATGGAGGGGCAGCAGGGTGACGAATACGATGACGCGCTCTCGACCCTGGCGGAGCTGGAAGATATCGGCTGGAAGGTGCGCCTATGTCTGATGGATACCCAGCGTGCGCTCAACTTCCTGGTGCGTAAGGCGCGTCTACCGGCCAGTCAGCTAGAGCAGGCGCGTGAGGTGCTACGCGATATCGAATCGCTGTTGCCGCACAATGAATCCCTATTCCAGAAGGTGAACTTCTTGATGCAGGCGGCGATGGGTTTCATCAATATCGAGCAGAACCGCATCATCAAGATCTTCTCGGTGGTGTCCGTGGTGTTCCTACCGCCGACGCTGGTGGCCTCCAGCTATGGGATGAACTTTGAGTTTATGCCCGAGTTGAAGTGGTCATTCGGTTATCCCGGCGCCATCTTGCTGATGATCCTGGCAGGTTTGGCTCCCTACCTCTACTTTAAGCGTAAGAAATGGCTGTAAGTTGCCACCGTTCCGATGCGTAATGACGGCCCCATGCGGGCCGTTATTTTTTGTACAATCCGTAGAAGAAAAGCGCTTATCATAGTCCCAAGACGATGAAGGGGAGACGGAGATGGGGCGCTTGCAGGCACAGGGGAAGCAATGGGCGCTACTGGCGCTCTTTTCGCTGGGGCTGGGTATGCTATTTCTGTGGCTACATCTGCCAGCGGCGTTGTTGCTGGGGCCGATGTTGGCCGCCGTGGTGATGGGTTTACGCGGCGCCACCATCCGGGTTCATGGTTTGGCGATGCCGTTGGCGCAGTCTATCTTGGGCTGCATGATCGCCCGTTCACTTTCTCTCTCGTTATTAACCCCCCTACTGGATGACTGGCCGATCGTGCTGTTGGTCCTGCTATGTACCCAGTTGTGTAGTGGCGTAGCCGGTTGGCTATTGGTGCGTCTGAGCGATCTGCCTGGCCCGACCGGCGCGTGGGGATCGTCACCCGGCGGGGCATCGGCCATGGTGGCGATGGCTGGCGAGTTCGGCGCCGATGTGCGCCTGGTCGCCTTTATGCAGTATCTACGGGTGCTGTTTGTTGCCATGGCGGCGGCGCTGGTGGTGCGTCTCGGCGTGGGCGATACGCCGCATGTGAGCCCCACCGTGCCTTGGTTTCCACCCTTGGGGGGGGCATTCGTCGCGACGCTGTTGATTGCCGGTGTCGGCGGTTGGCTAGGGCGGCGTCTGCATATTCCCGCTGGCGCCCTATTGCTGCCGATGCTGATCGGCGCGCTGTGTAACATGACGGGGGTATTGACCCCGCAGACACCGGAGTGGCTGTTGGTTATCGCTTATACGCTGATCGGCTGGCATGTTGGCCTGCTGTTTACCCGTGCTATTTTTCAGTTAGCGTTACGAACCTTGCCACAGATCCTACTGTCTATCGCCACCCTGATGGCGTTGTGTGCCCTAATGGCTTGGGGTCTGACGCAGGTTTTACCCATCGATCCCCTTAGCGCCTACCTGGCCACCAGCCCGGGTGGGCTGGATACCATCGCCATTATCGCCGCGGGTAGTCAGGTGAATCTGGCTTTCGTCATGGCGTTACAGATGCTACGTCTGTTTACCATCCTGTTGATCGGACCGCCGATGGCGCGCTGGATCTCACGCCATGCGGTGTCATCGCCGTAGGCGTCGTTGTGTATAGAGTGCGTCGAGGATAAACAAGAGCAAGGCGCTCCAGATGAAGCCGAAGGCGATCAGTTTATCGCTCGTCATCTGTTCGCCGTAGTAGAGGGTCGCCAGCAGGAACATCAGCGTTGGCCCGAGATATTGAAAGAAGCCCAGGGTCGAGAGACGCAGGCGGGTGGCGGCGGCGGTGAAGCACAATAGGGGAACGGTGGTGATGACCCCGGCGGCGATTAAGAGCAGGTTTAGTGAGGTCGGGTTGGCCGTCAGATGACTGGTCGGCGAGTCGGCGACGCCGAATAAATAGTAGAGCGCCAATGGCAGTAGCCACAGGGTCTCCATCAACATGCCACTCTGGGCATCGATGGCGATCTTCTTACGCAGCAGGCCATAGAAGGCGAAGCTAAACGCCAGGCCGAGGGCGATCATGGGAATGGAGCCGAACTGCCATAGTTGCACCATGACGCCGATGATAGCCAGGCCGACGGCCAGCCATTGCAGGCGGCGAAAGCGTTCGCCAAGAAATAGCATTCCTAGCAACACGTTGACCAAGGGATTAATAAAATATCCCAGGCTGGCCTCCAGCATGTGGTTATGATTCACTGCCCAGATATATAGCAACCAGTTGCCCCCAATGAGACAGGCACTCAGTGCGAGCAGGGCGATCTTATAGGGGCTGTGGCGTAGGGCATACAGTTGTCGCCAATTGCGGCCGATGGCCAGCAGGATCAGCATAAAGAAAAAGGGCCAGATGATGCGGTGGGTCAGGATCTCGGTCGCCGGAACCTGCTGGATCAGCTTGAAGTAGATCGGCGCGATCCCCCAGATCAGGTAGGCGGTCAGTGCCAGTAAGATCCCCTGGCGGGTGTGTTGTGTGTCCATGTCGGTGTTCTCGTCGCGTCCCGCAGAATAGTGAGAGGAGGAGTCTACTGTATTTTTCCGTAAAGACTCAGCGTTAAAATGGCGGCGCGAAGCCGCGGGTATGGGCGCTGTGCGGTCGAGAGGAAATGACATCAAATTACGGTGTCGATGCGAGTGTTTAGGGCTAGTGCCGGGCGCCATCCACGCGCTTTCCGGTGTGTTTTGCCCGTTATGGGCGGTGTATTTCAATGAGTGATGTAGTGATGAGCGAATTAAAAAAACAGAATATCTCTGGCCGGACATGGATGGTGGCCGGGCTGGCGCTGTTGCCGTTAACGGTACAGGCGGAGGGCGCGTCGGGAGTGACCCAGGCATTGCAGCATAACGACGGGGTGATTGCCAATATGCTGCGGCAGTATGATAACCCGTTTACGCTTTACCCCTACTCGACCAACTATGTGCTGTATACCCAGACCAGCGATATTAATAAGGAAGCGATCAGCTCCTATGACTGGGGCGATCAGGCGAAGAAGAACGAAATTAAGTTTCAGATCAGCCTAGCGTTTCCTATCTGGCGAGGCATCGCCGGCGAGAACTCGGTGCTCGGCGCCGCCTATACGCAACAGTCGTGGTGGCAGGCTTTTAACCGCAGCGAATCCTCCCCCTTCCGTGAGACTAACTATGAGCCACGTCTCTTCCTCGGTTGGGCAACGGATTACACCCTACTCGGTGGTTGGTCATTGCGCGATATCGAGGTGGGCGCGGTGCATCAGTCTAACGGGCGTGCCGATCCCACCTCGCGTAGCTGGAATCGGGTCTATACCCGCCTGCTGGCACAAAATGGAAACTTTCAACTGCAGTTGACCCCCTGGTATCGCATCCCAGAGAGCCCAAACAAGGACGATAACCCGGATATCACCAAATATATGGGCTACTACGAGGCCGAGATGGGATATCGTTTGGGGGAGAGCGTCTTCAGTCTACGTGGACGTTATAACTGGAATAGCGGCTATGGTGCGGCGGAGTTGGGCTGGAGCTATCCGTTGAGTCGCCACGTCCGTTTCTATACCCAATTGTTTAGCGGTTATGGCGAGTCACTGATCGACTATAACTTCCGCCAGACCCGTTTCGGGGTCGGCATCATGCTGAACGATATCCTGTAACACGGGACAAAATAGGCGTGTGCGCCTAAAATAGCGCCGATATTTTTGGCTTGATGGGGAGTAGTGTGGCAACGGCAGCAGTGATCGATTCAGAGATGCTGGCTGAACGAGTATTGAAAGATACGTTCGGCTATCAGCAATTTCGCCCAGGGCAGCGGGCGATCGTCGAGGCGGCGATCGCGGGGCGTGACTGTCTGGTCGTGATGCCGACCGGGGGAGGAAAGTCCCTGTGTTATCAGATCCCGGCGTTGGTACGTGATGGGCTGACGATTGTCGTCTCGCCATTGATCTCGCTGATGAAGGATCAGGTCGATCAGTTGCAGGCTAACGGCGTCAACGCCGCCTGTCTGAACTCAACCCTCAGTCGGGAACAGCAACAGGCGGTCTATGCGGGGTGTCGTAGCGGGGAGATCCGTCTGCTGTACATCGCTCCTGAACGTCTGATGATGGATAACCTGCTGGACACGTTGCCGCAGTGGCATCCGACGCTGTTGGCGGTCGATGAGGCGCACTGTATCTCGCAATGGGGGCATGACTTCCGCCCGGAGTACAGCGCGCTGGGGCAGATCAAACGACGTTTCCCCGCGATGCCGGTGATCGCGCTGACAGCGACCGCCGATGATGCCACTCGTCAGGATATCCTACGTCTGCTCGATTTACGCGATCCTCTGGTACAGGTCAGCAGCTTCGACCGACCCAATATTCGCTATACCCTGATCGAGAAGTTTAAGCCGTTGGATCAGTTGTGGCATTTCGTGCAGTCGCAGCGCGGCAAGTCCGGCATTATCTATTGCAACAGCCGCGCCAAGGTCGAGGATACCGCCGCACGTCTGCAGAGTCGCGGCCTAAGCGTGGCAGCCTATCATGCTGGGTTGGAACATGGACGGCGCGCCGAGGTGCAGGAGGCGTTTCAGCGCGACGATCTGCAGATCGTGGTGGCGACGGTGGCGTTTGGCATGGGGATCAATAAGCCGAACGTGCGCTTCGTGGTGCACTTCGATATCCCGCGTAATATTGAGTCCTACTATCAGGAGACCGGGCGTGCCGGGCGCGACGGCCTGCCTGCGGAGGCATTGCTGTTTTACGATCCGGCCGATATGGCCTGGCTGCGCCGCTGTCTGGAGGAGAAGCCAGAAGGGGTGCAGAAGGAGATCGAGCGTCATAAACTGAACGCGATGAATGCCTTTGCTGAGGCGCAGACCTGTCGCCGTCTGGTGCTGTTGAACTACTTCGGCGAGGGGCGGCAGGAGAGCTGTAATAACTGCGATATCTGCCTGGATCCGCCTAAGCGCTATGATGGCTTGGTCGACGCTCAGAAGGCGCTTTCCACCGTGGCACGCGTCGGGCAGCGTTTCGGTATCGGCTATGTGGTTGAAGTGCTACGTGGCGCGAACAGCGCCCGCATCCGCGAGTTGGGGCACGACAAGCTGTCGGTCTATGGCATTGGCCGCGAACACACGATCGAGCACTGGGTGAGCATTCTGCGCCAGCTGATCCATCTGGGATTAGTGACGCAGAATATCGCCCTGCACTCGGCGTTGCAGCTGACCGAGGCGGCGCGCCCAGTGTTGCGTGGTGAGGTGGCATTACCGTTGGCGGTGCCGCGCGTCATCAACCTGAAGGCGCGTAGCAGTGTGCAGAAGAGTTATGCGGGCAACTATGATCGCAAGTTGTTCGCCAAGCTGCGTAAGCTGCGTAAGGCGATCGCCGACGAAGAGAATATTCCGCCGTACGTGGTCTTCAACGACGCGACCCTGCTGGAGATGGCCGAGCAGATGCCGCTACGGGCGGGCGATTTGCTCAGTATCAACGGGGTCGGTCAGCGTAAGCTGGAGCGTTTTGGCGCGCCCTTTATGTCGCTGATCCGTGAGCATCTTGACGGCGACGAGGCCTAGTCTCGGCGGCCGTGTCGCGCATAACCCGGCATGGCCTGCCGGTGTCCCTCGGTACGCGGTGAGGCCTATTCATCCCGTCACATCGGGTGTGGGTAGCCGAGGCAGTGATTAATTGCGGTGAAATAATCAGCATAATCGCTATTCACCATGCCGCATACGGCGTCCCAACGATGCTAGCATAGGGGAAAACCTTACCCCTGAGTCTCCTGCGATGATGCTATTTCTTACTGTCGCTGTGGTCCATCTGCTGGCACTGATGACACCCGGCCCCGATTTTTTCTTTGTCTCTCAAACGGCCTTGAGTCGGTCGCGCGCAGAGGCGTTACGCGCGGTGATCGGCATCTCGCTAGGCGTCGTCGTGTGGGCGGCGGTGGCGTTGATGGGGTTGCACCTGCTACTACTGAAGATGGCTTGGTTGCAGCGCATCATTACCCTCGGTGGTGGCCTCTATCTGTGTTGGATGGGCTGGCAGATGTTGTGCGCCGCCCGTCATCCTGCCACGGACGCGCCTTTGCGCGGGGCTCCGCTACACGGCAGCGCCTTCTGGCGCGGTTTGTTAACCAATCTCTCTAACCCTAAGGCGGTGATCTACTTCGGCTCGGTCTTCTCGTTGTTTGTGGGCGATGAGGTGGGGGCCGGGCAACGTCTCGGTCTGTTCGTGCTGATTGTCGCCGAGACGGTGCTCTGGTTTAGCCTGGTGGCGTCGGTCTTTGCCCTACCGGTGATGCGCCGTGGGTACCAGCGTCTGGCGCGTTGGATCGATGGTGTCGCGGGGAGCTTGTTTACCGCCTTTGGTTTGCATTTGATCCTGACGCGCTAAGCCGAGTCGCGGGCGCAAAGAACGGCGCTATCGTCGGTTGCTCGGGGGCGGAAAACGAAATAAATATCCTCCGGCATAGCCGGAGGTTTTTCGGATGCGCCTATAAGGCTCTGTTACCAGCCGCGCCCTAACAGGCGCATACGATCTGACATTTGCATCAGACTTCGTTACTTACGGCCCGTAAACGGGCTACCCGGATAAGGGATCGATAACTGCTCTCCCATTTTATCCTCCACAAGCTGGTGCTTTATGTATTCCTGTATCTTCGCCGTGTTCTTACCCACCGTATCTACGTAGTATCCACGACACCAGAACTCCCTGTTCCTGTATTTAAACTTCATATCCCCAAACTGCTCATACAACATCAGACTGCTTTTCCCTTTCAGATAACCCATAAAGCCAGATACGCTCATTTTGGGCGGGATTTCCACAAGCATATGGATATGATCTGCGCAACATTCCGCTTCCAAGATCCGTACGTTTTTCCACTCACACAGTTTTCTTAAGATGCTGCCTATTGCCCTGCGTTTCTCTCCGTAGAACGCCTGCCTTCGGTATTTTGGCGCAAAAACTATGTGATATTTACAGTTCCATCGGGTGTGCGCTAAGCTCTTCTCGTCCCCCATTGGGGCCCCCTTTTGATTTCTTGTTGAACGCTTGCAGTTGCCAGACCGCAAGACGTTTTAACAAATCAAAAGGGGTTTTAATAACTGGCTCAAAGCTGAAAGCTTTCCGGAACCCCCAGCCTAGCTGGGGGTTTTCCATAGACAAAAAACGGGGCGCGATATTCGCGCCCTGTCGTGTTTCAAGCGTTTGGCTTACAGCGCCATGAAGAACAGCATACCGACGATTGCACCGGTGGTCCCGAGGATGGTTTCCATCACTGACCAGGTCTTCAGCGTCTGTGCCTCGGTGGCGCCGGTGAACTTACCGTACAGCCAGAAGCCGGAGTCGTTGACGTGGCTCAGGACGATGGAGCCGCCCGCGATACAGACGGACAGGGCCGCCAGTTGAGCGCCGCTGTAGCCCAGTTCACCGATGACCGGCAGTACCAGGCCGACGGTAGTCAGACAGGCGACGGTCGCGGAACCCTGGATGACACGTACCGCGGCGGCCAGGACGAAGCAGGCAACGGCGATGGGCAGACCGGCACCGATCAGGGAGTTACCCAGCGCCGGGCCAACGCCGGAGTCCACCAGGACCTGCTTGAAGACGCCACCGGCACCGGTGACCAGCAGGATGATACCGGCAGGCTGGATAGCGGCGGAACAGATGTCCATCACCTTCTCTTTGCTCATGCCGCGGCGGATAGCCAGGCCATAGGTGGCGACCAGGCAGGCCAGCAGGATAGCGGTGAACGGATGGCCGATGAACTCCAGCCACTTGTACAACTCAGAGCCCTGCTCGACGAAACGGGCGCCGATGGTCTTCAGGCCGACCAGCACCAGCGGGAACAGTACCAGCGCCAGGCTGAAGCCGAAGGAAGGCAGTTGGCCTTTGCCCAGGCTCGGCTCTTGGATATCTTTCGGCAACTCTAGGGTGACGTGCTTGCTGATGAAGTTACCGTACAGCGGACCCGCCAGGATCATGCCCGGGATAGCGGCGCATAGACCGATCAGGATCATCCAGCCGTAATCGGCACCCATCTGGGAGGCCAGCAGCATCGGGGTCGGCCCCGGCAACAGGAAGGCGGCAGCGCCCGCGACACCGGCGAACAACGGAATCGCCAGCTTAACCACGTTGCCGTTGGTGCGGCGCGCCACGGCGAACACCACGCCAATCAGCAATACGATTGCGACGTCAAAGAACAGCGGCAGGGCGCAGACCAGGCCGGCGATCCCCAGCGCGTAGTGGGCGCGCTTCTCACCGAAGCTTTTCAGCAGGCGGACGGCGATCTGATCCAAGGCACCGGTTTCGTGCAGGATCTTACCGAACATGGCGCCCAGAGCGACCACGATGGAGAGGAAGCCCAGCGTACCGCCCATCCCGTTCTGCATGGTTTGGGCAATTTTATCGATGGGCATGCCGGAGAAGATCCCGGCGCCGATGGATACCAGCATCAGGGCGACGAAGGCGTGCATGCGCGCTTTCATCACCAAGAACAGCAGCAGCAGCACGGAGCCGACTGCGGTCATTACGAGGGTTAAAGTACTCATCGTCAGGGCTCCTAGGCAATGATGGAGTTAATGGTGTTCAGGGTGCTGGCGACGACGCCATCCAGCGACTGGCTAATGTCGATGGCGTGTACGTCACGCTCATCGGCCGTCGGTTCTTCCAAGGCATCGAACTGAGAGACCAGCATCTGGGGCTTGAAGAAGTGCCCCTTGCGTGCCAGCAAACGGCTCTCGATCAGCGCGAAGTCCCCTTGCAGGTAGATGAACGAGAGATTGGTGTTACCGTCGCGCAGCATGTCGCGGTAACGCTTTTTCAGCGCCGAACAGACGATCAGCGAGACCTCGTTGGTACGCTGCATGGCGAAGACGGCGTCATTGAGCGCCTGGAGCCACGGTGTACGATCCTCGTCGTTCAGGGCATGGCCATCGGCCATCTTACGGATATTGGCGCGTGGATGCAGGAAGTCGCCATCCAGGAAGGCGGCACCCAGCTGCTGGGCGACGGCGCTGGCGACGGCGGACTTACCGCTGCCGGAAACGCCCATCAGAACAAAGACGTGTTTTTGTTGTTGGCTTTCGCTCATGCTGTATTCCCCGGTTGGCGGCAAGGCGCCGCACAATCAATGTTACTGGTAACTGTTATGGGTAACATTCTCTGGTGAGCTGGAGAGATTAGCAACAAATGTTAAATAGTATGATTAATAAGTGTGACGCTTCTCGCAGTTGATCGTGGCGATGGCGGGCGGCCGCGGTAGCGACCGCCGAGGTGGCGTGGCGCGGGTGCGGCGTTAGATACTGCCGCCGTGCAGCAGGGTGAAACCGAGGTCGATCTGGCTGCCATCGTGGCCAGCTTCGCCACGTAGGCGGGCCAGTAGGCATTCCGCCGCCAGTTGCCCCATCTGCTGACGCGGCGTGAGAACGCTGGCGATCTGCGGCTCCATCACCTGGCCGATATCATGGCCATGGAAACCGGCGATCGCCATATCCTGCGGGATACGTAACCCCAGGCGCTGGCACTCGAAGGCGGCGCCAACGGCCAGATCGTCGTTGGTGCAGAAGATACTGTCCATCTGTGGGTAACGCTTCAATGCTTCGCGCAGTAGCTCGCCGCCGACGGAGTAGGAGGAGCTGCGCGGGATCATGACGCTGTGTGGCTCCAGCCCGGCGGCGCGCATGGCCTGTTCATAGCCTTGCTGCTTCATCACGGTACGTTCATCGAGACGGGCCCCGAAGTAGACGGTATGGCGGTGACCACGATCGATGATCGCCTGGGTCATTGCCCGAGCCGCCGCGACGTTATCGAAGCCGACAGCCATATCCAGGCAGGGTGAGACACTGTCCATCAACTCCACCACCGGAATACCGGCAACTTCGATCATCTTCAGGGTCCGCGGGGTATGGTCGCGTTCGGCGAGGATCAAACCATCGATATTGTAAGAGAGCAGCGAGGTGAGACGCTCCTCTTCTTTCTCCTTGCGGTAGCCATAGTGGGCCAGCATGGTCTGGTAGTGATGCTGATCGGTGACGCTTTCGATACCGCGTAATACCTCGGCGAAGACCTGATTGGTCAGCGAGGGTAGCAACACCCCGATGGCGCGGCTGGTGGCGTTGGAGAGAATATCGGGCGCCCGATTGGGGATATAGCCCAGCTCGTCCAGTGCGGCGGCGATCTTGCCACGTAATGGAGCGGAAACCAGATCAGGATTACGCAAATAACGACTGACGGTCATTTTGGTGACGCCGACGCGATCGGCTATATCCTGCAACACTGGGCGCTTTTTCTTCATTTTCAATGAAATATATACTCTTTGTCGGGAGTATTCAGTGTAACAAAAAATCGAGTCTTCGGCATGATCTGGCGGCGGCTTTCTGGCCATGGCATTGGCAACAGACCTAGGCGGTGGGGAGAGCGACGGAAAAAGAATATTTCTCATTTGCGCCTTGACTCTGGAGTCGACTCCAACCTGTAGAGTGATCCATAACGCGATATGGGGAACGATGTGAGGAGGATGTATGACCCATAACTCTATTCATGCTAATGGCGTTGACGCAGCCTGTGGCTGTGGCCATCAGCATGCGGCAACGCAACACGGTTGTAGCCGCCCGACCCAAGGTAAAGGTGGCATGAAGATCAGCATGGCGTCACCGTTGGCGCCCGCTAGCGATGGCGCCTGCTGTCTGGCTGCGCATGTCCATGACGGCGTCGAGGAGGACGCCGATCCTCACCCCCTCCCCCCTCCAGCCTCTGGACGTCAGCGCTTTAGCTGGCAGGTTGCAGGAATGGATTGCCCCAGTTGTGCCCGGAAGATTGAGACGGCGGTCAGCCAGCTCGCGGGCGTGGAGCGCGCCGCGGTGTTGTTCGCGACGCAACGTCTGGTGGTCGACGCTCAGAAAGATATTTCGCCCGCGGTGGAGCAGGCGGTGCGTCAGGCGGGATTTAGCCTCCAAGCGGCCGGTGCCAAGCCGCAGCAAGGGACGGCTTGGCATTGGCGCGAAGCGGCCCCACTGCTGCTATTGGCTGGGCTGATGCTGTTGAGTTATGCCCTAGAGTGGGTCAATCCACTCTGGGGGCGGGTGGCCTTTATCGCCACCACGCTGGTCGGCTTAGCCCCGATCATGTTGAAGGCGCTCAGGCTGATGCGTAGCGGCAGCTACTTCGCCATCGAGACCTTGATGAGCGTCGCCGCGTTGGGGGCGTTGTTTATCGGGGCGACGGAAGAGGCGGCGATGGTGCTGCTGCTGTTTATGCTGGGTGAGCGCCTGGAGTCTTACGCCGCCAATCGGGCGCGGAAAGGCGTGAGTGCGTTGATGGCGTTGGTGCCGGATGAGGCGCTGGTGATTGAGCAGGGTGAACGGCGAACCCTGCCGGTCGCGGCGCTGCGCCCTGATATGGTGATCGAAATCGCACCTGGCGGGCGCTTACCCGCCGACGCCGAATTGCTACAGGATGGTGTCAGCTTCGATGAGAGTGCGCTGACCGGTGAGTCGCTGCCGGTGGAGCGCCAGCAGGGGGATCGTATCCCAGCCGGCGTGTTGGTGGTGGATCGGGTATGTCGTCTGCGGGTGATTTCTCAACCCGGGAAGAATGCTATCGATCGTATCCTGCAACTGATCGAGGAGGCGGAGGAGCGTCGCGCGCCGATCGAACGTTTCTTGGATCGTTTTAGCCGTTTTTATACGCCAGCGGTGATGTTGCTGGCGTTGTTGGTGATCCTGATCCCGCCGCTGGCCTTCGCCCAGCCCTGGGATACCTGGATCTACCGTGGGTTGACGATGCTACTGATTGGCTGTCCGTGCGCACTGGTGATCTCGACACCGGCGGCGATCACCTCCGGCCTGGCCGCCGCCTCGCGTCACGGTGCCTTGATTAAGGGTGGTGCGGCGTTGGAGCAGTTGGGTAGGGTACGTACCATCGCCTTCGATAAGACGGGTACCCTGACGCAGGGCGCGCCGCAGGTAAGCGGAGTGAGCGCGCGCGATGGTGTCTCTGACGAGCGGGTATTGATGCTGGCGGCGGCGGTGGAAGTGGGTTCGCATCATCCATTGGCCAAGGCGGTACTCCAGGCGTGTGAGCAACGAGGGTTGGCCGTCGTACAGGCTGAGGCTTGTCAGGCACGCGCCGGTGTCGGTGTTGAGGGACGGGTCGATGGCGCATTAGTCCAGGTCGTTGCACCGGGACGCTTGGCGCGCGATGTCT
The DNA here is from genome assembly GCF_003113495.2 of Edwardsiella tarda ATCC 15947 = NBRC 105688. Lineage (NCBI taxonomy): Bacteria > Pseudomonadati > Pseudomonadota > Gammaproteobacteria > Enterobacterales > Hafniaceae > Edwardsiella > Edwardsiella tarda. Next base: position 3,426,547 of record NZ_CP084506.1, on the reverse strand, counting down.
TACCCGAACGTATGCAAGCGCAAATTATCGCTTGGGAGGAGCTCGGGCAGACTGTCGTGGCGGTATTACATGATAGCCAAGCCATCGGGGTGATCGCCATGAGTGATACCTTACGCCCCGACGCGCGTGAGGCGCTGGATGCACTGTGCACCCTCGGGGTGGAGGCGGTGATGCTGACCGGGGATAATCCGCGGGCGGCGGCGGCCATCGCTGGCTCTCTGGGTATTGAATATCGTGCCGGACTATTGCCGGAGGATAAGGTGCGTGAGGTGGAGGCGCTTAGCCAACGCGCGCAGACTGCGATGGTCGGTGACGGCATCAACGATGCGCCGGCGATGAAGGCGGCCAGTATCGGTATCGCCATGGGCGGTGGTACCGACGTGGCCTTGGAGACCGCGGATGCGGCGCTAACCCATAATCGCTTGGTGGGGCTGGCGCAGATGATCGCCCTGTCGCGGGCGACCCACGCTAACATTCGTCAGAACATTACCTTGGCGTTGGGGCTGAAGGGGATCTTCCTGATCACCAGTCTGTTGGGGATCACCGGGCTATGGCTCGCGGTATTAGCCGACTCCGGAGCGACCGCTTTGGTGACGGCTAACGCCCTACGCCTCTTGCGCCGGCGCTAAGCCATAACGTGCGTATCGCCCTCGGGGGGGATACGCACGTTATGTTGCACGAAGTTACAGTCATTTACTGCTATACTCCGCACCTACTTTTTATTCCTATCCATTTTTATTATTAATCACCTTAACAAAATGAATAATCGCGCATTGCTGTTCTGCCTGTCTGGCGTGCTGATGAGCGGTGTTGTCCATGCGGCCACGCAGGAGACACCGTCTGAGTTCAGCGCCACTCTTCCCACTTACTATGGTTTGCCGCAGCAAACCCACGCGGCGGGCAGCAAATCCTCTGTTCCAGCGCAGTCTAGCGAGCCGCCAGTCGAGCATTCGCTGCTGCCCATCTGGGGCGATGAGGCGCGCGCGCGCGGTTACGATCTACCCGAGCCTTTCGGTATCAATGTTAACTATATGAATATGCGCCAGAATATTGTGGTGGATAGCATTAGTTTTAGCGGGTTAGGTTGGGATAGCTATACGCTGCCTACGGATCTGTTCAAGATTAAGGTGGGGAGTACGCGTCAGCGTAGCGTCACTCAAACGATTAAGTTGGATGCGTGGGTATTTCCCTTCATGAATGTCTATGGCATCGTGGGCAAGACGCGTGGCAGCTCATTATCCAAGGTTTCTGTCGATGCCGATCCAAGCAGTGGTTTGATTGGTTGGATTATTCATTCGATGAATCAGAGTGGCCAACTGCGCGATCTGGATTTTCGTCTGAACTTCAAGGGAACGACCTACGGTGCCGGTACGGTTTTCGCCGGTGGCTATGGTAACTGGTTCGGTCTGATGGATATGAACTATACCCAGACCCGCTTCGATATTCTCGACGGTAGCATCGATGCCTTCACCCTGTCGCCGCGTGTCGGTTACCGCTTCACCACCCCCGGCATCGATACCATCGGGCTGCCTAACGGCAAGCTCAGCCTGTGGGTCGGCAGCATGTACCAGGATGTACAGCAGGAGTTCAAGGGTAGCCTTAGCGATCTGTCGATGCCGGGGGGGTTATCCGTATTGATGGGGATCGCTAACCAGAAAGGGCAAGGTCGCTTCGATGTACGCCAGCATCTGTCGTCGCCGTGGAACGTGCTGATTGGCGCACAGTATGAGATCACCCGTAACTTTAACCTGACGAGCGAAGTGGGCTTTGCCGAGCGCAATAGCTTCTTTATCGCTGGCGAGTACCGTTTCTGATGCGTTACCTCCTGCGTGGGTTGACTCTGCTCTGCACGCTCTCGCCGTTGGCGGGCGCGGCGGCGTTGTTACCGACGCGTGCGCAGGTTGATAGCTGGTTGACGCAATTGGGCGGTGACGATCGTTTCGACCCCGACAAGGGGATCGATTGGGGGGTGTTACCGGGGCCATTCTTCAATCCCGAGCTGGGGCTTGGGTTAGGCGCGGCGGTAGCGGGGCTCTATCGACCCGATGCGACGGATACGGTGAGCCAAAACTCCAGCATCACCCTCAGCGGCTATATCAGTTCGACCGGCGCCTTTGGCTTGGGGATCCGTAACTACAGCTTCTTCGCCAACGATCAGTGGCGTATTTTTATCAATGGTGGGATCAGCGATACGCCAACCTACTATTGGGGGCAAGGTTTCCGTGCCGGGGCCGACGATGAGGGGCGGCAGAAGTACACGGCACAGTCGTTGCGTCTACAGCCTGAGGTGTTGTATCGCCTGGCGAGCCAGACCTATCTCGGTGTCGGTTGGTCGCTGTCGATGATGCATGCCGCCGACGTCAAGTCGACCGATCGCTTGGCGCAGATCCCCCATGGCCGCGCGGTATCCAGTTCCGGGCCGAGCCTGTCGCTGCAGTATGACAGCCGGGACTTTGTCCCGAATCCTCGGCGTGGCATGCTGGCGAGCCTGCGTTACACCCACTACCTGCCGGAGATGGGCAGCGATACGCGCTTCGATAATATCATCGCGCGTTTCAGTACCTATCATGCCTTGGATGAGTGGCGTGTGCTGGCCTGGGAGATCGATGGCGAGTTCACCCAGGGAGCGGTCCCATGGAACATGTTGCCGTCGCTCGGCAGTGATCAGCGGATGCGCGGTTACTACCAGGGGCGTTATCGTGACCGTAACCTGATTAGCTCACAGTTGGAGTACCGGCAGAAGCTGAGCTGGCGGCATGGCTTTGTCGTCTGGGGTGGCGCTGGCACCATGGGGCCTAACGTGCGTGAGCTGGGCAGCAGTCGTTGGCTGCCAACGTTGGGCGTCGGTTACCGCTTTGCCTTTAAGCCGGGAATTAATATTCGTTTGGATTATGGTATTGGCCGCGCGAGTAGCGGCTTCTATTTTCAGGTAGGAGAGGCGTTTTGATGGGGAGACTACGCGGATGGTGCGCGACGCTGCTGCTTTACTGTGGCACGGTCGGTGCTTTCGGCTTACCGATGAGTCTCGATTTGACACAGTTGCAACCGCAACAGGCGGCACACGCCTGGCCGGTGAGTGCGCCATTGCCGCCACCGGACGGCCTACGTCCTTGTTGCGCCTTCGGCTATGACCTTAATGCCGAAGCGTTGGGGGTACCGATCCCCTTTTACCGGCTGAATAACGTGGTGGAGGCGGATACGCTGGGTCGCCACCGTTACAATGACAGTCTGTTCGGCGCCCTGGCCAGCCTGGCCGGGTTGGGTAATGAGCATAATGGCGTGTTGTATACGCGTCGTGGCGGCTTTATCGATATGGCGCACGTGCGCGACAGCGCCGACATGACGGCCTATATCTTTAGCCACCTCTATCCGCGTCTCGGCCAGGCGTTTCAGCTGAATCTGGGGGATGAGCTCGCGCAGCGCCGCCTAGTATTCAACGCATTTACTCCGCCAGAAGAGGCGCAGGAGCGTTATACCCTGGCGGCCTATTTGGCGGCACGCCTGGCGTTCCAAGTGGCGGCCTGGCACGAGATCGCTCAGTGGTATGGTTACGAGTCCATTCGCGGTTTTTCCGAGGGTGTCTCGGCCTTTTCCCCGGAGGATCTCTACTCCAACCTATTGGGGACGCGCCTGGCATTGAATCTGATCCTGAATGGTCATCTGGCCTCATTGGGGCAATACGATGCCGCGATGATGACGCTGTTGCCGCAGGCACTGTGTCAGCTCCAGGCGCAGCCCGCCGTGCTGACGCGTTTTCAGTTTGATATGTTGGATGGCCGCTGGTGGGACAGTCGTCAGGCCGTGCCGCAGAAATTCTTGGTGTTGAAGCGCAACTACAATACCGCGGACGATCGCCTGCCGACACCGGTGCCAGGCGAATTGGCACCACCACTGCGTCTGATGCTGCCGACCCGCTTGTATCACTATGATCTGGCCTCGCTGGGGGAGTTACACCTGCTGACGGGCAGTGCGATGAAACGTCTTCCCGCCCCCTCCCGTTATTACACCTGGCACGATTTCGATCGTTTGGCGGACTTTGCGCGAGAACAAGATGGTGTGCAACTGTCACGCAAGCGCTAAGTGTGCAATGGACTAATGTTTATCCACTGGTAAACCCACTCCGTACGGCAACGCTCGTTCGTCTTGGGTAGAATGACGCCTATCGAATATAACGAGTGGATCGTTGCCGTGCCGCTGTTGCTTATTACCACACTATTGTGGGCCTTTTCCTTTAGTCTGATCGGCGTCTATCTGGCGGGCCAGGTCGATAGCTGGTTCGCCGTGCTGGTGCGTGTCGCGCTGGCGACGTTGGTCTTCCTGCCTTTCCTGCGTTGGCGTGGTGTGCGTCCGCGTCAAGCGCTGGCCTATATGTCGGTGGGGGCTTGCCAGTTGGGGTTGATGTATTTGTTCTACTATCCGGCCTTCCTCTATCTGACGGTGCCGGAGGTGCTCCTGTTTACCATCATGACGCCGTTATATGTCACGCTGATCTACGATCTGTTGCAGGGACGGCGACTACGCCCCGGCTATCTGGGGAGTGCCTTGCTGGCGGTCGTGGGGGCGTTGATCATCCGTTATAACCCACTTAGCTCACAATTCCTGTTTGGCTTCGCCCTGATCCAGGGGGCGAATCTGTGCTTCGCGCTAGGGCAGGTGGGGTATAAGCGCTTGATGGAGGTGATGCCGTTGCCACAGTACCGCGCCTTTTCCTGGTTCTATCTCGGGGCATTGGCGATTGCGTTGCCTGCCTGGTGGTTGTATGGCAATACGCAACAACTTCCCAGCTCGCCGTTGCAGTGGGGGATCCTGCTGTGGTTGGGGGTTGGCGCCTCCGGGCTGGGGTACTTCATGTGGAACTATGGCGCGACCCAGGTGGATGCCGGTACCTTGGCGATCATGAATAATGCATTAATCCCGGCGGGGCTGTTGGTCAACCTCGCTATCTGGCAACAACACCCCGACTGGATCAGGCTGACGCTGGGGGGGACGGTGATCGCCCTATCGCTCTGGGTACACCGGCGCTGGGTCGTGCCACATCGCGCACAAACGGCAGCTGATCGCAGGCATGACGGCGCGTCTGCTGAATAAAACTGTGCATCGTCGGCTGGCGCTGCTCGCCTGTGCGCAGCGCGGCATACAAGCGCCGCCATAATCCCTCGCCTAACGGACGGGTAAGTAAGGCCCCCTGGCGTTCGCCGTTATCCGCAACCCAATGCGGTAGGGCGGCGACGCCCATCCCCGCTGCCACCATCTGCAACAACAGCAACGTATTGTCGACCGCTTTCCAGCGCGGTGTGATGCCGTGCGGCTGTAGAAAATGATTCCAGACATCCAGACGCTGATGCGCCACCGGATAGATCAACAGCGTCTCCTGTGCCAGATCCTGCGGGCGGATCGTGACGCGTCGCGCCAATGGGTGACTGGGCGCCATCACCAGGCGGACCTCATAGTCGAACAGGGGCGCGTAGTGCAGGGTACTGCGCGGCAGGATGTCAGAGGTTAGCACCAGATCCAGTTCGCCGCGTTGCAGCGCAGGTTGTGGATCGAAGGTAACGCCGGAGTGGAAGTCGAGCGTCACCTGTGGGAAGGCGGCCTGAAATTGACTCAGGGCGGGCGTGAGCCATTGAATACAACTATGGCACTCGATAGCCAGGCGCAATGTCTGGTATGCCGGCTCCTGACACTGCTGCAATGCCTGTTGAACCTGCGGTAACACATGTTGCGCCAGGGCGAGCAGGATTTCTCCCTGCGGAGTTAAGCGCAGAGGCTGGCTCTTACGCACGAATAGGCGATAACCCAGGCGCTGCTCCAGATCACTGAACTGATGGGACAAGGCCGACTGGGTCTGGTGTAGCTGGGCGGCGGCGGCGGCCAGCGAGCCACAGCGATGCAGCGCTTGGAGCGTCCGGAGATGTTTCAGTTCGATCATGAGAAGCCTTCAGTCAATGAGTGAACAGATTGCGCTTGAGTCCTCTACACTACCTGTCGATTATGGATGTGTAAACATCTGGATGTCTAAACATCCATAATTGATTGTCGATGCCGGTTGACGCCGGGCGATAGGTGAGAGGAGAGAGTGAGACGATGACGGTAATCAGCCATACCCTAGGTTTTCCTCGCGTCGGCCTGCAACGCGAGTTGAAGAAGGCATTAGAGGCGTATTGGGCCGGGAAGGTGTCGTCACAGGCGCTGTTGGCCTGTGGCGCCGAGCTGCGGGCGCGCCATTGGCGCCAACAGCAAGAGGCTGGCGTCGATGTGTTGCCAGTGGGCGATTTTGCCTGGTATGACCATGTGTTGGCGACCAGTCTGATGGTGGGAAATGTCCCCGCGCGCCATCGTCGCGCCGACGGGACGATCGATCTGGATACCCTGTTTCGTATCGCGCGTGGCCAGTCGCCTGGCGCCCAACCGGCGGCGGCCGCGGAGATGACCAAGTGGTTTAACACCAACTATCACTACATTGTGCCGGAGTTTACTCGTGACCAGCCTTTCTTCTTAGGCTGGCGCCAGCTATTGGAGGAGGTCGACGAGGCACTGGCGCTTGGCCACCGGGTGAAACCGGTGCTGTTGGGGCCCGTGACCTACCTGTGGCTAGGCAAGGAGAAGGGGGAGCCCTTTGATCGTCTCAGCCTGCTCGATGCGCTGCTACCCGTTTATCGTCAGGTGTTGGTGGCACTGGCCGAGCGCGGCGTGGAGTGGGTCCAACTGGATGAGCCGGCGCTGGTACTGACGTTGCCGCCGGCGTGGCGTGAGGCCTATCAACGAGCCTATCGCTATCTACAGGGGTCGGTGAAGCTGCTGCTGACCACCTACTTTGGCGCCATCGGGCATCACCTGTCGTTGATCCGTACGCTGCCGGTACAGGGGCTACATGTCGATCTGGCTCAAGGGGATGATGACCTGGCGAACCTGCATCGGGCATTGCCGTCAGACTGGGTACTGTCGTTAGGCGTGATCAATGGGCGCAATGTTTGGCGCGCCGATCTGGCCGATTGGCAGCAACGGCTACAGCCTTGGGTCGGCTCGCGTCCACTCTGGCTGGGGAGTTCCTGTTCGTTGCTGCATTCTCCTATCGATCTAGCGGCGGAAAGCGAACTGGATGAGGAGCTACGCAGTTGGTTCGCCTTTGCCCGGCAAAAGTGCGCGGAGTTGGCATTATTGACGCGTGCCCTCAATACGTCGGATCGTGAACGAGAAGCCTTGCTCGCGTATAGCGCGCCGCTCTATCGACGCCGTCACTCCGCGCGGGTACATAACCCGGCCTTGGCTGAACGCCTGGCGGCACTGAGCGAGGCGGATACACGGCGTACCAGCGCCTATCCGCAACGGGCGCGCCATCAGCGCCAACGTTTCAATCTGCCCCTCTGGCCGACTACCACCATCGGTTCGTTTCCCCAGACGCCGGCTATCCGTGCGCTGCGGCTCGACTTCCGCCGTGGCACGTTGACACCACAACACTATCATCGTGGGATCGGTGAGCAGATCTGCCAGGCTATCCGCGAACAGGAGTTGTTGGGACTGGATGTGCTGGTGCATGGCGAGGCCGAACGTAACGATATGGTGGAGTATTTCGGCGAGCAACTGGCGGGATTTGCCTTTACGCGTCATGGCTGGGTGCAGAGCTATGGTTCACGCTGCGTTAAACCGCCGATAATCATCGGTGATATCAGTCGCCCCGCCCCGATCACCGTCGAGTGGGCGACCTTCGCTCAGGCTCAGACCTCGCGTCCGGTGAAGGGGATGCTGACAGGGCCGATCACCATGTTGTGTTGGTCGTTCCCGCGCGAGGATCTGCCGCGTGAGGTGATCGCTCGCCAACTGGCGTTAGCGTTGCGCGATGAAGTCGACGATTTGCAGCGGGCGGGAATCGGCATCATCCAGATCGATGAGCCGGCGTTGCGTGAAGGGTTACCGTTGCGCCGGGAGGCGTGGGCGGCGTACCTGGAGTGGGCAGTGGCAGCCTTCCGTCTGACGGCGGCGGTTGCACACGACGATACGCAGATCCATACCCATATGTGTTATTGCGAGTTCAATGACATCATGGCGGCGATTGCGGCACTGGATGCCGATGTGATCACCATCGAGACCGCGCGCTCCGACATGGAGCTGCTGGAGGCATTCGCCCGCTTCGATTATCCCAATGAGATAGGTCCCGGCGTGTATGACATTCATTCACCGAATGTAGCACAGGAGGCGGCGATGGTGGCGTTACTGCGTAAGGCGGCTGAGCATATTCCGGCTGAGCGGCTGTGGGTGAATCCCGACTGCGGCTTAAAGACCCGTGCTTGGGCCGAGACGCGTCAATCCTTGGCTAGCATGGTCGCGGCGGCACGCCGCTTGCGGGAGGAGGCAGGGATGCGCGACGACTGAGTCGTCGGCCGGGCATTGCCCGGCCTGGATCGCGCGAATGAGTGTGGTTACGCCGCCAACAGACGACGCGCTGCCTCGACCACGATGCGTACCGCATGGGACTCGGTCTGCTTCATGGTTTCCGCGTTAGGGATCTCTTGCTGGGTGCGGTTGACGATGACCCCGGCCACCATGCCGGCACGCAGCCCCTGGCTGGCGCACATGGTCAGCAGCGTGGCGGACTCCATTTCGAAGTTCATTACGCCCATCTCCTGCCACTCTTTCATCGAGCCACGGAAGCGACGGGTGACGCGACCAGAGAAGGTATCGTAGCGCTCCTGGCCCGGGTAGAAGGTGTCCGAAGAGGCGGTGACGCCGATATGCGTCGCGGCGCCGATAGCCTGGGCGGCTTCGACTAGCGCGGTGGTGCAGGCGAAGTCGGCCACGGCCGGGAATTCCATCGGGGCGAAGTGCAGGCTGGCGCCATCGAGGCGTACGGAGGCGGTGGTCACCAGCACATCACCGACATTGATATGCGGCTGAATGGCGCCGGTGGTGCCGACGCGCAAGAAGGTACGGATGCCGAGTTGCGCCAGCTCTTCGACGGCGATAGACGTCGATGGGCCACCGATGCCGGTGGAGCAGACGATAACCGCCTGACCATCCAGCTCGGCACGCCAGCTGGTGAATTCACGATGAGAGGCCAGCTTGACCGGATTCTCCATCAGTTTGGCAATTTTTTCTACGCGCTCCGGGTCGCCGGGCACGATGGCCAGTGAGGCGCCGTGCAGATCGCTCTTGGCCAGTCCGAGGTGAAATACTTCAGGTTTAGACATCGCTGCTGACTCCTGTGTCATCGTTTTATCCTCCAGTGAGGAACAAGAAATCACTCTACTGAAGTTTATAGGACAAATGCGTGATTTGAGTCACTCTGTGTGAAGAAACGATATCAGTAGTGACAAAATATTGTGACTATTTTCACATTAATGGCGTGATTTGGCGAGATAGTAGGCAGCCATCTTGTGATCGGGACAGCAGAAGCATGGGGGGAGAATGAGCGTCGCTCATCAGCCGTGCCGTGCCGCTTGGCGGCATTTTTCGACCGCTTAGTGAGCCAGGCGACCGCTTAATCAGTGTAGGACAGGATGGTGGCGCGGAAGCGGTTAGGGTAATCCCTGAGAAATCCTCAGGGGAGAGTATAACCATGCAACATGCGATTACCTTCGTGGTGGCGACGCTATGTATTCTGGCGATTTGCTACCGCCTGTACGGCCTCTTCTTCGTGAAGAAAGTCTTACGTGCCGACGACAGTGAGGTCACACCGTCGCACACTTACGAAGATGGTAAAGACTATGTACCGACCAAGAAATGGGTCAACTTCGGTAGCCATTTTGCCGCCATCGCCGCCGCGGGTCCGCTGGTGGGGCCGGTACTGGCCGCGCAGTTTGGCTATCTACCCGGGCTATTATGGCTACTGATCGGCTGTGTCATCGGCGGCGCGGTACACGATACCGTGGTACTGTTCGCCTCGATGAAACACCAGGGAAAATCGTTGTCCGAGGTGGCGAAGGCGGAACTGGGGCCGATCGCCGGCTGGTGTACCGGGTTGGCGATGTTATTCATCATCACCATCACCATGGCCGGTTTATCGATGGTGGTGGTCCATGCGTTGGAGCGTAACCCGTGGGGGACTTTCGCCGTCTTCATGACCATCCCTATCGCCATCGGCGTCGGGTTGTGGGAGCGCATCACCGGTAGTATGAAAGGGGCCACCTATGTCGGTATTGCCGCTATCATCCTGTGCGTCTTTGCCGGTCCCTATATTCAGCACACCACCTTTGGCGAGTGGCTGACCTGGAAGTCTTCAACCGTAAGCCTGTTATTGCCGGCCTATGCCTTCTTCGCTACCGCGCTGCCGGTGTGGATGTTGCTGACACCGCGAGGCTACCTGTCCAGTTTCATGAAGATCGGCGTCTTCGGCGCGCTGGTGGTGGGGGTGGTTTTCATCAACCCGGCGATCCAGTTCCCCGCCATCACCCAATTTATCCATGGTGGTGGCCCGGTTCTCTCCGGTCCGGTATGGCCGTTTATCTCGATTACCATCGCCTGCGGCGCCATTTCGGGCTTCCATGCCTTCATCGGCTCCGGCACCACGCCAAAGCAGATTGATAAGTGGAGCGACATTCTGCCGGTGGGCTTTGGGGCGATGCTAGCAGAGTGTGTGGTCGGGGTGATGGCGTTGATCGCGGCCACCTCACTGCATCCGGCGGATTACTTCGCCATCAACTCCAGTGCTCAGGCTTGGGCCGGGTTGGGGATGGAGGTGGTTCACCTGCCGCAGCTGAGTCAGGAGATTGGTTTGGATCTGTATGGCCGTACCGGCGGGGCCGTGACCCTGGCCGTCGGCATGACCGACATTTTTATTCGGGTGCCTTGGTTTAGCAGTCTGGCATCCTACTTCTTCCAGTTCGTCATCATGTTCGAGGCAGTCTTCATTCTGACGGCGGTCGACTCTGGGACGCGCGTCGCGCGCTATCTGCTGCAAGACTTCCTCGGCGATCTGTGGGCACCGCTGAAACGTACCGATTGGTTGCCTGGTTCGATCTTCTGCTCCATCGTGGCCTGCCTACTGTGGGGGTATCTCCTTAACTCCGGCGATATCAACTCGGTATGGGCGTTGTTTGGGGTTTCCAACCAGTTGATGGCTTCTGTCGGTCTGATCATCGGAGCGACAATTATCCTGCGTCTGGCGACGAAGCGTGTGTATATGCTGACGTGTATCGTGCCGCTGGTTTACCTGTTCATCACGGTGAACTATGCCGGTTATTGGATGGTAAAAAACGTCTACTTCAATCCGCAGGCGGCGGGGTATAACCTGTTCAACGGTACCATCTCTATCATCATGTTGGTGCTGGGGATGGTGATCCTGCTGTCGGCATTGCGTAAGTGGCGTGAGCTCTGGGTGAAACGCGGCAGTGAGCTGGCGACGGCTCAGGCCGAAGCGGCTGCCTAACCAGCGCGTCTCCCGCTTAACCAAAAACCAACGGCCGATTTAGCGGCCGTTGGTTTTTTCTCGCTCTCACTGCGGGTAAGCTGGGCATCCAGCTGTCGTATGAGGAGTGAGGCGTGTTAGATAGCATTATTCAAGGCATTGTCGAATTTGTCCGCCAGCATCAGGCTTGGGCGGTCCCGCTGGTCTTCGTTTTATCCTTCGGCGAGTCGCTGGCCTTCATTTCCCTGCTGTTGCCGGCGACGGTGATCCTGTTCGCGCTGAGCGCCCTGTTGGGCGAGGGCGGCGTAGCTTTCGTCCCGGTCTGGATGGCGGCGGCGAGCGGTGCCTTTCTCGGCGATTGGCTTTCCTACTGGCTGGGCTATCGCTATCAACATCAGATCGGCCATGTCTGGCCGTTGTCGCGTAATCCGCACATCTTGCAGCGCGGCCACCGTTACTTCGAACGGTGGGGATTCTGGGGGGTTTTCTTCGGCCGTTTTCTCGGCCCGTTGCGAGCGGCGGTGCCGTTGGTGGCAGGCATTTGCGCCATGCCGCAGCGCTACTTTCAGTTGGCGAATCTGCTATCGGCGCTGATCTGGGGTGCCGGTATCTTGGCGCCCGGCATGTTGGGGATACGCTGGTTGGGACAGTGGATGGGTTAACCTGGCGCGAATAATGCCGCGCCGTTTCACATTCTGCAGTGTTAATCTCTGGACATCCATACAGGTGCTGATTACCGTGTCGGACGAGACAACGGAGGCGGAGGCAGGGTGGATAACGCGATAATATGGGTCGTCATAGCGGTGTTCGCTGGCGCGCTGATTGGTTGGTTGACGGCTTCGCTGCGAGCTCAGCAGGTCAGGGTGCTGCATGAACAGGCGTTGGGGGCGTTGGAGAGCCAGTTAGCCGCCGCACAGGAGCGCATCAGCCAACAGCAACTATGGCACGAGGAGTACGAACGGCTTAATCAGGAGCTACGCGCATTGCGCGAGGTTAACAGCGCACAGGAGGCGGAGCTACGCGAGGTGACGATTCGCCTGGAAGAGACACGCATGGGGGCGGAGGAGAAGCAGCGTTTGCTGCTGAATGCCGAGCAGCGGCTCAACGTTCAGTTCGAGAATCTCGCTAACCGTATCTTCGAGCACAGCGGGCGGCGGGTCGAGGAGCAGAATCGCCAGAGTCTCGATGCGCTCTTGATGCCACTGCGCGAACAGCTAGACGGCTTCCGTCGCCAGATTAATGATAGCTTCGGCCAGGAGGCGCGAGAGCGTCACACCTTGACCCATGAGATCCGCAACCTGCAACAGCTACACGCTCAGATGGCGCGTGAGGCGCTCAACTTGACGCGTGCCCTCAAGGGGGACAATAAGACGCAGGGGAACTGGGGCGAGGTCGTACTCAGTCGGGTATTGGAGTCCTCGGGCTTACGCGAGGGGTATGAGTACCATACGCAGGTCAGCGTGCAGACGGAAGATCGCGGACGCATGCAGCCCGATGTGGTGGTGCATTTGCCCCAAGGTAAGGATGTGGTGGTGGATGCCAAGATGTCGCTGGTGGCCTATGAGCGCTTCTTCAACGCGGAGGATGAGGCGGTGCGTGAACAGGCGCTACAACAGCATATCCTGTCGTTACGCACCCATATTCGCCAGTTGGGGCGTAAAGATTATCAACGTCTACCCGGCCTACAGACTCTGGATTACGTGTTGATGTTTATTCCGCTCGAACCGGCTTTCCAGGCGGCCATCGATCGCGATCCGGAGCTGATTAGCGAGGCGTTACGCCATAATATTATGCTGGCCAGCCCGACGACCTTATTAGTGGCACTACGCACCATTAATAATTTATGGCGTTACGAATATCAGAGTCAAAATGCGCAAAAAATCGCGGATCGTGCCGCTAAGCTATACGATAAGGTGCGCTTATTCGTCGATGATATGTCTACACTCGGACAAAATTTAGAGCGCGCTCAGTCAAGTTATCGTCAGGCAATGAACAAACTGAGTCACGGGCGTGGTAATCTGATAGGCCAAGTGGAAAGTTTTCGCGGGCTAGGCGTGGAAGTCAAGCGCCCCATCAGCCCGCCTCAGGTCCAGGATACCGGCCCGTTGTCAGCGGACGGAGAACGCGTCGCGGCAGCCTGCGTGGAGGCCGCATCCCCTGCTCGTTTCTCCACCCCCTCAGCGCCGGTAACGCCTGCCCTCCACCCCGTTGATGTTGATACTGTGTCGCTCCCCTCGGGCGACGTTGACGTTGAGGTGCCCTCGCCGCGGCCGGGTGCCATGCAACCACCAATTTAGGCTAAGGAAAGAAATGGTAGATCAAACGCCGGAAACCACTCACTTTGGTTATAAGACTGTCGCCACCACCGAAAAAGCTGGAAAAGTCGCGCAGGTGTTCCACTCCGTGGCGGGCAAGTACGATTTAATGAATGACCTGATGTCATTCGGCATCCACCGCCTGTGGAAGCGTTTTACCATCGATTGCAGCGGTGTGCGCCAGGGGCAGCGCGTGCTCGATCTGGCGGGTGGAACCGGCGATCTGGCGGCGAAATTCTCACGGATCGTGGGTGAGCAGGGCGAGGTGGTTCTGGCCGATATCAATGACTCGATGCTGAAGATCGGGCGTGAGAAGCTGCGCAACATGGGGATCGCCGGCAACCTGAACTATGTACAGGCGAATGCGGAAGCGTTGCCCTTTCCCGAGAATCATTTCGACTGCATCACCATCGCCTTTGGTCTGCGTAATGTGACAGATAAAAACAAGGCGTTGCGCTCCATGTTCCGGGTACTGAAGCCGGGTGGCCGCCTGTTGGTGCTGGAGTTTTCCAAGCCGCAGTTTGCGGCATTGAGTAAGGCGTATGATGCCTATTCATTCCACATATTGCCGCGTATCGGTGAGGCGGTGGCACACGATGGTGACAGCTACCGCTATCTGGCGGAGTCTATTCGTATGCATCCGGATCAAGAGACGCTGAAGTCGATGATGGACGAGGCCGGGTTTGAAAATACCTCCTACGATAATCTGACGGGCGGTATCGTGGCCCTGCATCGTGGCTATAAGTTCTAAGCTGAAGGAGACGGCATGCTGACTCCTTTATGCACGGCGTTATTGGAGCGCGCGCTGAATGGCGCGCTGTATCGGGATCGCGCGTTGCAGAGTGCCCGGCAACGTTTGGCCGGACGCGTGCTACAGATTGCGCTGGCGGAGCTGGATCGGCCCTTCTTCCTGAGTTTCAGTCAGCAGCAGGTCGATGTCTTGGCCGCCTGGGAAGGGGCGGTCGATTGCCGGGTGAGTACACGCTTGGCGGTATTGCCCCAACTGCGCGATCGCCGTCGTCTGGCGGCGTTGATGCATGCCGGAGATCTGCGGGTCGATGGGGATATTCAGGTGGTGCAGCAGTTGGTCGCCCTACTCGATCTCGCCGAGTGGGCGCCAGCCGAGTTCTTGGCACCGTATACCGGTGACATCGTGGCTCAGGGCGTGTGCTCGGCGGTGCAAAAAGGGGCGCAGGCGTTTGGCAGTACGCTGTGTCGGCAACGCGACTATGCCCGAGATGCGCTGATCGAAGAGTGGCGTCTCGCTCCCGGTGTGTTGGAGTATGCCTGGTTCCAAGACGAGGTCACGGCTCTGCAACGTCAAGAGGCGGCGTTAGCACAACGTCTTGCTCAATTGGAGAAGCGCCGATGACACCCAGTGAACTGCGCCGTCTCTGCCTGATTATTCGTGTCTTCTTGGCCTATGGTCTGGATGAATTAATCCCGAAGATGCGCATTACCTTGCCGCTGCGTATCGGGCGTCGTTGCCTGTTTTGGATGCGCAACCGCCATGCGGACAAGCCACTCGGCGAGCGTTTACGTCTGGCATTGCAGACGTTGGGGCCGGTGTGGATCAAGTTTGGCCAGATGCTCTCGACGCGGCGTGATCTCTTCGCACCGGCCATCGCCGATCAGTTGGCGCTGTTGCAGGACCGCGTCGCGCCATTCGACGGCGCGCTGGCGCGCCAGCAGATTGAGGCGGCGCTAGGCGGCGATCTCTCTCAGTGGTTTGATCACTTTGATAGTCAGGCCTTAGCGTCGGCCTCCATCGCTCAGGTGCATACCGCCACGCTGCGGGAGAATGGTCGAGAGGTAGTGTTGAAGGTGATCCGGCCTGACATTCAACCGATCATCCGCGCCGATATTCGCTTGATGTATCGTCTGGCGGGCTGGGTACCTAAGTTGCTACCGGATGGGCGCCGTTTGCGCCCGCGCGAGGTGGTGCGCGAGTACGAGAAGACGTTGTTAGATGAGCTGAATCTGCTGCGTGAAGCCGCCAACGCCATCCAACTGCGGCGTAACTTCGATGGCAGCCCGATGCTGTATGTGCCGGAGGTGTTCTCTGACTATTGCCGTGAATCGGTACTGGTGATGGAGCGGATCTACGGGGTACCGGTGTCGGATATCGCAGCATTGCGCGCACAGAACACCAACATGAAACTGTTGGCAGAGCGCGGCGTACAGGTATTTTTTACCCAGGTATTCCGCGATAGTTTCTTCCATGCCGACATGCACCCAGGGAATATCTTCGTCAGTTATGATCATCCGCAGGATCCGCAATATATCGGCATCGACTGCGGTATCGTCGGCAGTCTGAATAAGGCGGATAAGCGTTATCTGGCGGAGAACTTCATCGCCTTCTTTAATCGTGACTACCGTAAAGTGGCGGAGTTGCATGTCGACTCTGGCTGGGTACCGCCGGACACCAACGTCGAGGAGTTCGAGTTCGCCATCCGTACCGTGTGTGAGCCGATCTTCGAGAAACCATTAGATCAGATCTCCTTTGGCTATGTGCTGCTTAACCTGTTTAACACCGCACGACGCTTCAATATGGAGGTTCAGCCGCAGCTGGTCCTGTTGCAGAAGACGCTGCTGTATGTCGAAGGGTTGGGGCGTCAGTTGTACCCACAGTTAGATCTCTGGACCACCGCCAAGCCCTTCTTGGAAAACTGGTTACACGATCAGGTCGGCTTACCAGCCTTGCTGCGTGCGCTGAAGGCGAAGGCACCTTACTGGAGTGAGAAATTGCCGGAAATGCCGGAGCTGTTGTATGACAGCTTACAACAGCAGCGGCGCCTGCAATACAGCATGGATAACATGACGCGTCAGTTGGGACAGCAGGGTAATAAACAGGGGCGGGCACGTTATCTTTTCGGTATTGGCGCCACCCTGTTGCTCAGTGGTACCATCCTTACGATGGCCGATGTTGCGATCTGGCCAGTGGGCCTGTATGTTGCTGGAGTCGTGATCTGGCTCGCAGGCTGGCGTTATATCCGGTGATCCATCCCTCGAATTAGGGAGATGTAAAGGTCCGAAAGACGTTCAAAATGACGAAGTGTACCGTATAATGCGGCGTCACGAATAACCCCTTGCGATAGAGGTGAGTAAAAATGGGCGGTATCAGCATTTGGCAGTTGTTGATTATTGCAGTGATCGTGGTGTTGCTGTTTGGCACCAATAAGCTGCGTACTCTGGGTTCGGATCTGGGTGCATCGATCAAAGGCTTTAAGAAAGCCATTGGTGATGATGAGAAGACGCCCCCTTCCAGCAATGCAAACAGCAGTGCGGCGCCTCAGGATGCCGATTTCAAATCGATCACTGAGCAGCAGCCGGAAGTGAAGAAAGACGAGTCCAAGAGTCAGAATAAAGAGCAGGTGTAAACCGTGTTTGACATCGGATTTAGTGAACTGCTGCTGGTAATGGTCATCGGCCTGGTGGTTTTGGGGCCGGAGCGGTTACCGGTAGCGGTGCGGACGGTAGCGGGATGGATCAAAGCGTTGCGCTCGTTGGCAACCTCGGTTCAGAACGAACTGTCGCAGGAATTGAAGCTCCAGGAGCTGCAGGATAGCCTCAAGAAAGCGGAAAGTGCTGGCTTGCAGAATCTGACTCCCGAGCTGAAAGCCTCCATGGATGAACTGAAGCAGGCAGCCGAATCAATGAAGCGCAGTTATCATTCAGAGATCACTGGATCCGATACGGACAAGGAGTCGTCGGCGGCGGAAACGATCCATCATCCAGATATGGTCAAACCGCAGCCTGATGCTGCGTTAGCGCCGCGGCAAGATGCGGCGCAGGATGTCCCAGCGGTGCCCCAGGATGGGCCGGCTACATCATCCAATCACGCCGATGCTACGCCTGCCAGCGTGCAGCCCGCATCGTCTCCATCCACCTCACAAGATAGTTCGCAGCATGGCCGTTGAAGATACCCAGCCGTTGATTAGTCATTTGATCGAGCTGCGTAAGCGGCTGTTAAATTCTATTGTTTGTATCCTGGTGGTGTTCTTGGCGTTGGTCTATTTTGCCAACGACATTTATCACCTGGTTTCAGCACCGCTGATCAGCCAGTTGCCGCACGGCGCCAGCATGATCGCTACCGATGTGGCATCGCCGTTTTTCACGCCGATTAAGCTGACTATGATCGTGTCGGTGTTTGTCTCCGCTCCGTTTATTCTGTATCAGGTTTGGGCCTTTGTAGCGCCGGCACTGTACAAGCATGAGCGGCGGATGCTGACACCGTTATTGATCTCCAGCACCCTGCTATTTTATGTCGGTATGGCCTTTGCCTACTTCGTGGTCTTCCCATTGGCCTTCGGTTTTTTTGCTAAGACCGCGCCTGCCGGGGTGACGATTGCGACCGACATCAATAATTATCTCGACTTCGTCATGGCGCTATTTATGGCGTTCGGCGTATCGTTCGAGGTGCCGGTGGCGATCATCCTGTTGTGTTGGACTGGGGTGACCACGCCGGCTGAGCTGAAGAAGAAGCGACCCTACGTCGTCGTCGGCGCCTTTGTCGTTGGTATGCTGTTGACGCCGCCGGACGTGTTCTCACAAACGCTGCTGGCCATTCCGATGTGCTTGCTGTTTGAGGTGGGGGTCTTCTTTGCCCGCTTCTATGTGGGGAAACGGCGCCGTGATGGCGAAGAGAGTGAAGATGGCGAGGATGACGCTCAACCCGATGAAGAACAGCCTAAAGCGGGCTGATCGGATCTCGCTTAACAGGCCGCCTTTTAGGGCGGCCTGTTTGTTTTTGCGCCGAGCCTCGCACGCTCATTATCACAAGGAGCCTGCTTATGTTGGATATCGGGGTCAATCTGACCAGTAGCCAGTTTGCCCAAGATGTGCCCCAGGTGGTTGCTCGCGCTCGTCAGGTCGGGTTAAATGGTATGATTATTACCGGGACCGATCTGGCAGAGAGTGTTCAGGCGTATCGCCTAGCACAGCGTTATCCCGGGTTTTGCTGGTCGACAGCGGGGGTTCATCCCCATGAGGCGCAGAGCTGGGGAGAGCATAGTGCCGCGGAGTTAGCGCGCTTGCTTAGTGAGCCTTCGGTGGTGGCGGTTGGGGAGTGTGGGTTGGATTTTGCTCGCAACTTTTCACCTCCGGCGCAACAAGAGGCGGCGTTTGAGGCTCAACTGAGTCTGGCTGCCCGTGTGTCGAAACCGTTATTTCTCCACTGCCGTGAGGCGCATCCACGCTTTATCGCGTTGTTGCGCCCCTGGCTGACGCAGATCCCTGGTGCGGTCGTGCACTGTTTTACCGGTACGCGTGAAGAGCTGGAGGAGTGCCTGGCGCTGGGGCTATATATCGGCATTACCGGCTGGATCTGCGATGAGCGGCGGGGCTTGGCGTTGCGGGCATTGCTGCCGCACATCCCCGCCGAGCGTTTACTGCTGGAGACGGATGCCCCCTATTTATTGCCGCGCGATTTAGCACCTAAACCGACGTCGCGGCGTAATGAACCCTGCTTTTTGCCCCACATCGTAGAGCAGGCGGCTCGCTGGCGACAACAGGATGCCAGCTGGCTGCGGCAGGTGACCGAAGACAATGCCCGTCGACTATTTCGACTGGCATAAGTAAAGGAGATTACCGTGAGCTATGCATTCCCAGGTGCCTTTCCGGGGCGCCGCCTGCGCCGTTTGCGCCGGCACGATTTCAGCCGCCGTCTATGCGCTGAAAACGTACTGACGGTCGACGATCTGATCTACCCCGTATTTGTGATGGAGGGGAATAACCATCAGGAAGCCGTCTCTTCGATGCCGGGTGTGCAGCGCATGACCATCGATGTGTTGGTGCGCGAGGCGGAGGCGATTGCCAAATTAGGGATCCCGGTTCTCTCGCTGTTTCCGGTTGTGGGGACGGAGAAGAAGTCGTTGTATGCCGAAGAGGCCTATAACGCCGACGGTCTGGTACAACGTGCGGTACGTGCGCTGAAGGATGCGGTGCCGGAGTTGGGGATCTTAACCGACGTCGCCCTGGATCCGTTCACCACCCATGGTCAGGATGGGGTGATCGATGAGGATGGCTATGTCGTCAACGATATCACTAAAGAGATCCTGGTTCGTCAGGCATTATCTCATGCTGAAGCCGGTGCCGATATCGTGGCACCGAGCGACATGATGGACGGCCGTATCGGCGCTATTCGTAACATGTTGGAGAGCCAGAAGCTGGTTAATACCCAGATCATGGCCTACTCCGCTAAGTATGCTTCGTGCTATTACGGCCCATTCCGCGACGCACTGGGATCTTCTGCGAACCTGAAGGGGGGCAATAAGAAGAACTACCAGATGGATCCGGCCAACGGTGACGAGGCGTTGCAGGAAGTGGCGCAGGATCTGCAAGAAGGGGCCGACATGGTGATGGTCAAGCCGGGGATGCCCTATCTGGATGTAGTCCGTCGCGTGAAGGATACTTTCGGCGTACCGACCTTTGCCTATCAAGTCTCTGGCGAGTATGCCATGCACATGGCCGCCATCCAGAATGGTTGGTTGCAGGAGCAGCCGGCGATCATGGAGTCGCTGCTGTGCTTCAAGCGTGCCGGTGCGGATGGCGTACTGACTTACTTCGCTAAGCGGGTGGCCCAATGGCTGCACGACGCTGAGATGAATCGCTGAGTGATGTGATATGACGAGGCCCGCCTAGGCGGGCCTCAAACGTATTGGCGAGACTAGAGGATCTTCTCAAAGTCGCCGTTGTCCACTGACTGACTCACTTCTTGGTTAAGGAGATTCAGGAGCAGGATGGCGCGCTTTTCGCCGTCGCTCTCACGATAAATCGCCTCAAGTCCGCTGAAGGCTCCCTGCAGGATACGGGCCCTATCGCCAGGCATCGGCGTTTGTGGGGCGGCAGCCGTTGCCATCGGGGCCGTCATCAATTGCTTGATGACACGAAACGGTACAGTAGCGGGCCGCTTGCCGAAGCGGATAAAGTGGCTCACGCCGCGCGTCGATTGCACCGTCGTCGTGTGGATACGCTCCGGGTCGAGTTCGATAAACATATAGTTGGGGAACATCGGTTCCTGTACCTGAGTACGTTTACCGCGCACGACTTTCTCCAAGGCGATCATCGGGGTCACACAGGGGATCGCCTGACGTGTCAGGTGCTCACGCGCCCGCTCTAATTGTCCCCGTTTGCAATACAACAGATACCACGCTTCCATATTGTCATACTCCTCTCACGCGTTGCAGCCTATCATATCTCGCGGCGCGGGCAGAAGTGACTCGGCGCCGTGTGAGGGTATTTGCTCGCCAAATCGTGCCTTTTACACGGTTTTTTACCCGAGGTCGGCATAAGATCACATCAATAAATTTTATGTTTGGTTATAAAGGCCGGGAAAAATTGCTGCGCGACGTCGGCGCCTGTTTATCGGACGGTGTTGCGACGTCGGCGCTTTACCTCGGGGGAAATCATGGAGTTATTTTTACTGAGTAATGGCAAAGTATCCGGTGAGTCTGAACTGCTGGGTTATGCTAAAGGGATGATCCAGTCGATGCTACTGGAGAAGAAGATCCGCCGGGCATTATTGATCCCGTATGCGTTGATCCGTAGCGGCTATGATGCTCGCGCCGCCGAGCTGGAGCATTCGTTGGGTATCAAGGTGGAGAGCATCCATCATCACGCCGATCCGGTGAAGGCGTTGGAAGAGGCTGAGTGTATCCTGGTCAGCGGTGGTAATACTTGGGTGCTGAACCAGATGCTACATGAGAATGGTTTGGTCGTGCCGATCCAACGGGCGGTGCGTGAGCGTGAGATCCCTTATATCGGCTGGAGCGCCGGTTGTAACGTGGCCACACCGAGCATCCGTACGACCAATGATATGCCGGTACGCAACAGCGTGGTGTTACCATCGCTGGGGCTGTTCCCGGTGCAGATTAATCCACACTATATCGACGCGCACCTCAGTGGCCATATGGGGGAAACCCGTGATGAGCGCATCGCTGAGTTTTGTGCGGTAAACCCCAGCGAGTCGGTGATTGCGTTGCGTGAGGGAAGTCTGCTGCATGTCAGCGGCGAGACGCTGCAATACTATAGTGCTAAGGCGCAGGGCTATAAGGTCTTCCGCCATGGCGAAGAGGCTCGTGAGTACCACGATACTCAGGCGCTCGCGTCGTTGGTGCCGTTCCACTGCCGCTAAGTGAAGGTTTGAGGCGCATCGTCTGGCGGCTCTTTTTCTCTGCATGAGTTACCTGTTTGTAACAAAAGTGCAGCAAGTCGGGTGAAGAACGCTTATAATGTGCTCTTCACCCGAATCTATAAGAATGCCATGAAATACCGTGACTTGCGTGAATTCATCGAGTTGCTCGAACAGCGCGGTGAGCTAAAACGTATCCAACACCCTATCGATCCCTATTTGGAAATGACCGAGATCGCCGATCGTACCCTACGTGCCGGCGGGCCAGCCTTATTGTTTGAAAATCCGAAAGGTTATGACATTCCCGTGTTATGTAACCTGTTCGGTACACCGCAACGGGTGGCGTTAGGGATGGGGCAGGAGGAGGTGGGTGCGCTACGCGACGTAGGGAAACTCCTGGCCTTCCTCAAGGAGCCCGAGCCGCCGAAGGGGTTCCGCGATCTGGTGGATAAGCTGCCTCAGTTTAAGCAGATTTTAAATATGCCGACCAAGCGTCTGAGCAAGGCGCCCTGCCAAGAGCGCGTCTATCAAGGCGATGAGGTTGATCTGGCGACATTGCCGGTGATGCATTGCTGGCCGGAAGATGTCGCTCCCTTGGTCTCTTGGGGGCTGACGGTGACGCGGGGGCCACATAAGAGCCGCCAGAATCTGGGGATCTATCGTCAGCAGGTATTGGGTAAGAATAAACTGATCATGCGCTGGCTCTCGCATCGTGGCGGGGCGCTAGATTTTCAGGAGTGGTGTCAGGCGCATCCCGGGGAGCGCTTTCCCGTCGCGGTCGCGTTAGGGGCTGACCCGGCGACACTGCTGGCTGCGGTGACGCCGGTACCGGATACCCTTTCAGAGTATGCGTTTGCCGGTTTGCTACGCGGCCATAAGAGTGAAGTGGTGAAGTGTCTTTCCTGCGATCTGGAGGTGCCCGCCAGCGCCGAGATCGTGTTGGAGGGGTATATCGAGGCGGGTGAGTTGGCTCCTGAGGGGCCTTATGGAGACCACACCGGCTACTACAATGAGGTGGAGCGTTTCCCGGTCTTTACCGTCACTCATCTGACCCGGCGTGAACAGCCGATTTACCATTCGACCTATACCGGACGGCCACCGGATGAGCCTGCGGTGTTAGGTCTGGCGCTGAACGAGGTCTTCGTTCCCATCTTGCAGAAGCAGTTTCCCGAGATTGTCGACTTTTACCTCCCCCCTGAGGGATGCTCCTACCGCATGGCGGTGGTGACGATGAAAAAGCAGTATCCTGGCCATGCTAAGCGGGTGATGATGGGCGTGTGGTCATTCCTTCGCCAATTTATGTACACCAAATTTGTGATTGTTTGTGACGATGATATCAATGCCCGCGATTGGCAGGATGTGATTTGGGCATTGACGACACGAATGGATCCAGCGCGTGATACGCTATTAGTGGAAAATACCCCGATTGATTATCTGGACTTTGCTTCTCCGGTATCCGGTTTAGGCTCGAAAATGGGGCTGGATGCGACCAATAAGTGGCCGGGAGAGACACAGCGGGAGTGGGGGAGACCCATCGTGATGGATGAGCGTGTACGGGAGAGAGTCGACGCCATTTGGAACGAGTTGAACATTTTTGCTAACGATGATGAGGATGCACAGTAGTTTCAACGCTGTGCGCATGAGCCGATAGAGTAATCACATGACAATGTTGAGCTGTAAAGTTACTTCAGTAGATGCCATTACGGATACCGTGTATCGCGTGCGTCTGGTGCCTGAGCAGGCGGTCGCTTTTCGCGCCGGCCAATATCTGATGGTGGTGATGGATGAGCGGGATAAACGTCCCTTCTCCATGGCGTCCACACCGTTACAGAGCGACTGCATCGAACTGCATATCGGCGCATCGGAATTGAATCTCTACGCCATGGCGGTCATGGATCGTATCCTGCGCGATCGGGAGCTGTGTGTCGATATGCCCCACGGTGACGCCTGGCTGCGCGAGGATAGTCAGCGTCCTCTGGTGTTGATTGCCGGCGGAACCGGATTTTCTTATACCCGTTCGATCTTGCTGATGGCGTTGGCGCAACACCCGCAGCGTGAGATTGCCCTCTATTGGGGGGGGCGTGAACTGAAGCATCTGTACGATCTGGACGAGTTATCGCGGCTGAGCGAGCGTTACCCGAATCTCCGGGTCATCCCGACGGTAGAGCAGCCGGAGGCCGACTGGGCGGGGCGAACGGGGACGGTGATCAGCGCGGTGATGCAAGACTACGGCTCGCTGGCCGAACACGATATCTATATCGCCGGTCGTTTCGAGATGGCGAAGATCGCCCGTGAGCGTTTCTGTAATGAACGGGAAGCTAACCCGGAGCATATTTACGGCGACGCATTCGCGTTTATCTGATCGAGCAAGCGGGAGACGTAGGACGTCTGCCGCTCATGGCGATGCGGGGTAGCGTGATCCGCTTTTTGCCCCGTATCACTCTCATCGCCCTCTCTGCATCTCGGGCATTGCCGCCTCTTTAGCCGGGTCGCCGCGAGGGGATTTTGTGCACTACCCTATGCTAAGATGGGCACTATTCGACGTCTGTAAAGGGTAATGACATGGATACCTTGGCCTCGCTCTACACGAAGCACCTCGCGCTACTGCAACAGCGCGCACGCACCATTCTGGAACGTCATAATCTGGATGGCTTACTGATCCATTCTGGCGAACCGCTTGGCCGCTTTCTGGATGATCAAGATTACCCTTTTAAAGTTAATCCGCACTTTAAGGCCTGGGTCCCGGTGACACAGGTGCCGCATAGCTGGCTGTGGGTCGACGGCGTCAATAAACCTAAGCTATGGTTCTATTCGCCATTAGACTATTGGCATAGCGTCTCTCCGCTTCCTCAGGCCTTCTGGACGGAACAGGTGGAGATGACGGCGCTGCGCCAGGTCGATGAGATCGGCGCGCTACTGCCAAGCGAGCGTCACAATGTGGCCTATATTGGGCCGAATAGTGAGCGGGCGCGGGCGCTAGGGATCAGTGAGGCCAATCTGAATCCCCAAGCAGTGCTGGATTTTCTGCATTACCACCGTGCCTATAAGAGCGAGTATGAGCAGGCTTGTATGCGTGAGGCGCAGCGGATCGCGGTAGACGGCCATCAGGCGGCGCTCGAGGCTTTCCGTGCGGGGATGAGTGAATTCGATATCAACCTGGCTTATCTGAGTGCGACGGGGCAGGGCGACAACGATGTCCCTTATGACAACATCGTCGCCCTCAATCAGCATGCCGCTGTCCTACACTATACCCATTTAGAGCGCCGGGCCCCCGCCGAGATCCAGAGTTTCCTGATCGATGCCGGTGCGGAGTTCAATGGTTATGCCGCAGATTTGACTCGAACTTACGCCGCACAGGCGCAGAGTGACTTTGCCGCCCTGGTTGCCGACGTTAATCAGGCACAGCAGGCGCTGATCGCCACCCTGCGCTGCGGTGTGCGCTATAGCGACTATAATTTACAGTTCCATCAGCGTCTGGCGGCGATTCTGCGTCAGCATCACATTCTGACCGGTATTAGCGATGAGGCAGCGGTAGCGCAAGGGCTGACCACGCCGTTTATGCCGCATGGCCTGGGGCATCCGCTCGGGCTGCAGGTGCACGATGTCGCGGGTTTTATGCAGGATGAGCAAGGGACACATCTGGCCGCGCCGGCGCAATATCCTTATCTGCGGTGTACGCGCATCATGGAGCCAGGCATGGTGATGACCATCGAGCCGGGGCTTTATTTCATCGATACGTTGTTGGCGCCGTGGCTGGAGGGTGAGTTTGGCCATCACTTCGACCGTCGTCGTATCGAGGCGTTGCGTCCCTATGGCGGTATTCGTATTGAAGATAACGTGATCTTCCATGCGAATGGCGTAGAGAACATGACGCGCGACCTGCATCTCGCCTGATGTTACAGCCGTACCCTATTCCTGCGCAGGCCGTCAGTGTCTGCGAGGAGATTAAGAAAAGCCGCTTCATTACGTTGCTGGCTCATACGCCGGGCGTCGAGGCGGCGAAGGCCTTCATCCAGGAGACAAAGCGTAATCATCCCGATGCGCGCCACCACTGTTGGGCATTTGTGGCCGGTGCGCCGGATGATACTCAGCAACTGGGGTTCTCGGATGATGGTGAGCCATCCGGTACGGCGGGTAAGCCGATGTTGGCCCAACTGATGGGCAGCGGCGTGGGAGAGATCTGTGCGGTAGTCGTGCGCTATTACGGAGGGATCAAGCTGGGGACGGGCGGTCTGGTCCGAGCCTATGGCAGCGGCGTTCAGCAGGCGTTGCAGGCGCTCCATTGCCAACAGCGGGTGCCGATGGTGGACTATACCCTGTGTTGCGATTATGCCCAGTTGGCGCAGGTTGAAGGGATCGTGGAGCAGGCCGGCGGTCATGTGCAGGGTAGCTCGTTCACTGCACAGGTGATGCTGCAGCTTAGTTTACCGTGTGGCCGTCAGGATGAGGTCGGCGAGAAACTCCGCAACATCAGCCGTGGTGCATTGCAATTGCAGGTAACTTCGCAATAATCCGCGCTCTCCCGTTATTGAGTTCTCATTGAGCAAGGAATGTTTCTGGATGCATTTTCGCGCCATCATTCGCATCGTCGGCCTACTGGTTATTCTCTTCTCCGGTACTATGTTTATTCCCGGGTTGGTGGCACTCATCTATCGCGATGGTGCCGGGCGCGCCTTTGTGGAAACCTTTTTCGTCGCCCTCGGGATCGGCCTGCTGCTCTGGTGGCCGCAGCGTAAGCAGAAGCACGAGCTGAAGCCACGCGAAGGTTTTCTTATCGTCGTGTTGTTTTGGACTGTGCTAGGGAGTGTCGGGGCGCTGCCCTTCCTCTTTTCTGAGCGCCCCAATCTCAGCGTCACCGATGCCTTCTTCGAATCATTCTCGGGGTTGACGACCACCGGGGCGACCACGTTGGTCGGTTTGGACTCGCTACCCAAAGCGATACTGTTCTACCGCCAGATGCTGCAATGGCTGGGGGGGATGGGGATCATCGTGTTGGCGGTGGCCATCTTGCCGATCCTGGGCGTCGGTGGCCTACAGCTTTACCGGGCCGAGATGCCGGGACCGTTGAAAGATAATAAGATGCGGCCGCGCATTGCCGAGACGGCGAAAACCCTGTGGCTGATCTATGTGATGCTGACTATCGCCTGTGCCATCGCATTATGGGGGGCAGGAATGGATGTGTTCGACGCTATCTCGCACAGCTTTTCAACCATCGCCATCGGCGGCTTTTCGACCCATGATGCCAGTATCGGTTACTTTAATAGCCCGACCATCAACACCATCATCGCGGTGTTCTTACTGATCTCTGGCTGTAATTTCAGCCTGCATTTTGCCTTCCTCAGCGGAAGGAGCCCCAAGGTCTACTGGCGCGACCCAGAGTTTCGCATGTTTATCGTGGTACAACTGACGCTGGTCAGCGTATGTACGCTGGTGCTATGGCTACATAATGTGTATGCCAGCGGTTGGCAAACGGTGAATCAGGCCTTCTTCCAGGTCGTCTCGATGGCCACCACCGCGGGGTTTACTACTGACAGTATCGCCAAGT
The DNA here is from genome assembly GCF_003113495.2 of Edwardsiella tarda ATCC 15947 = NBRC 105688. Taxonomy (NCBI): domain Bacteria; kingdom Pseudomonadati; phylum Pseudomonadota; class Gammaproteobacteria; order Enterobacterales; family Hafniaceae; genus Edwardsiella; species Edwardsiella tarda. The sequence continues at coordinate 3,399,215 of NZ_CP084506.1, read as the reverse complement.
GGCCACTGTTCCTACCGGTCTTGCTGCTCTGTTCCGCGTTTATCGGCGGTTGTGCCGGTTCTACGGGCGGTGGGCTGAAGGTTATCCGTATTCTTCTTCTGTTCTTGCAGGGGTCGCGTGAGTTGAAACGTCTGGTACATCCTAACGCGGTCTACACCATCAAACTGGGTAACCGCGCCTTACCAGAGCGGATCTTGGAGGCCGTATGGGGATTCTTCTCTGCTTATGCGTTGGTCTTTATCATCAGCATGCTGGCAATTATCGCGACGGGAGTGGATGACTTCTCTGCGTTTGCCGCGGTGGTGGCCACGTTGAATAACCTTGGGCCCGGCCTCGGGGTTGTGGCCGATAACTTTACCTCGATGAATGATGCCGCTAAATGGATATTGGTGGTCACCATGCTGTTTGGCCGCTTGGAAGTCTTTACATTATTGGTACTCTTTACGCCAACCTTCTGGCGCAACTGATGGAATAGGGGTCAGGTATGAAAACCTTAGTGCTGTACTCGAGCCATGACGGGCAAACCAAGGCCATCGCGACGGCGATCGTGACGGCGATGAGCGAGACGCTGGAATGTGAGCTGCGAGATCTCGATCAGGCGGCAGATATCGATCTGTGCGCTTATCAAGCCGTCGCGATTGGGGCCGCGGTGCGTTATGGCCACTTCCCTCGCACATTGTACCGTTTCGCTCAGCGTCATGCTCAGCAACTGAATACCATGCCGAGTGCCTTCTTTGCTATTAACCTGACGGCGCGTAAACCGGAAAAGCGGACGCCGCAGACCAATGGTTATACGCGTAAGTTTCTATTGGCGACGCCTTGGCAACCGACACAATGTGTCGTCTTTGCGGGCGCATTGCGTTATCCCCGCTATGGTTGGCTAGATCGCGTGATGATTAAGATGATTATGAAGATGACTGGCGGCGAGACGGATACGACGAAAGAGATCGAATATACCGACTGGCAGCAGGTTGACCATTTTGCACGCGATTTTGCTCATTTTGTGGACGAATCCGCGAAAGCTACCGTCTAATTTATCAAATTTGTTGAAAAATAAATCGAACGGCAGATTTTTTAAAATTAAGACTTGTCACCTCGTGAGAAGTCCCTATAATGCGCCACCACTGACCGGGAACAACGACAACAACGTCGCCCAGTCAGGCAGAGAAAGCAAAAATAAATGCTTGACTCTGCGGGCGAAAAGCGTAATATACGCAGCCAACGCCGACGACAACTTAACGAGTTCTCGCGGCGACGCTCTTTAACAAATTATCAGACAATCTGTGTGGGCACTCGCAAGATTCGTATTAAGCATTCCTCGGAATGCCAAAATATTTAAAGTCTTGAAGAGTGACAGCAGTTAATTCATTACGAATAAACAGTTTAATTTCTTTGAGCATCAAGCTTTTAATTGAAGAGTTTGATCATGGCTCAGATTGAACGCTGGCGGCAGGCTTAACACATGCAAGTCGAGCGGTAGCAGGGAGAAAGCTTGCTTTCTCCGCTGACGAGCGGCGGACGGGTGAGTAATGTCTGGGGATCTGCCTGATGGAGGGGGATAACTACTGGAAACGGTAGCTAATACCGCATAACGTCGCAAGACCAAAGTGGGGGACCTTCGGGCCTCATGCCATCAGATGAACCCAGATGGGATTAGCTAGTAGGTGAGGTAATGGCTCACCTAGGCGACGATCCCTAGCTGGTCTGAGAGGATGACCAGCCACACTGGAACTGAGACACGGTCCCAGACTCCTACGGGAGGCAGCAGTGGGGAATATTGCACAATGGGCGCAAGCCTGATGCAGCCATGCCGCGTGTATGAAGAAGGCCTTCGGGTTGTAAAGTACTTTCAGTAGGGAGGAAGGTGTACGTGTTAATAGCACGTGCAATTGACGTTACCTACAGAAGAAGCACCGGCTAACTCCGTGCCAGCAGCCGCGGTAATACGGAGGGTGCAAGCGTTAATCGGAATTACTGGGCGTAAAGCGCACGCAGGCGGTTTGTTAAGTTGGATGTGAAATCCCCGGGCTTAACCTGGGAACTGCATCCAAGACTGGCAAGCTAGAGTCTCGTAGAGGGAGGTAGAATTCCAGGTGTAGCGGTGAAATGCGTAGAGATCTGGAGGAATACCGGTGGCGAAGGCGGCCTCCTGGACGAAGACTGACGCTCAGGTGCGAAAGCGTGGGGAGCAAACAGGATTAGATACCCTGGTAGTCCACGCTGTAAACGATGTCGATTTGGAGGTTGTGCCCTTGAGGCGTGGCTTCCGAAGCTAACGCGTTAAATCGACCGCCTGGGGAGTACGGCCGCAAGGTTAAAACTCAAATGAATTGACGGGGGCCCGCACAAGCGGTGGAGCATGTGGTTTAATTCGATGCAACGCGAAGAACCTTACCTACTCTTGACATCCAGCGAATCCTGTAGAGATACGGGAGTGCCTTCGGGAACGCTGAGACAGGTGCTGCATGGCTGTCGTCAGCTCGTGTTGTGAAATGTTGGGTTAAGTCCCGCAACGAGCGCAACCCTTATCCTTTGTTGCCAGCGGTTCGGCCGGGAACTCAAAGGAGACTGCCAGTGATAAACTGGAGGAAGGTGGGGATGACGTCAAGTCATCATGGCCCTTACGAGTAGGGCTACACACGTGCTACAATGGCGTATACAAAGAGAAGCGACCTCGCGAGAGCAAGCGGACCTCATAAAGTACGTCGTAGTCCGGATTGGAGTCTGCAACTCGACTCCATGAAGTCGGAATCGCTAGTAATCGTGGATCAGAATGCCACGGTGAATACGTTCCCGGGCCTTGTACACACCGCCCGTCACACCATGGGAGTGGGTTGCAAAAGAAGTAGGTAGCTTAACCTTCGGGAGGGCGCTTACCACTTTGTGATTCATGACTGGGGTGAAGTCGTAACAAGGTAACCGTAGGGGAACCTGCGGTTGGATCACCTCCTTACCTGAAGATACGAAATATTGTGTAGTGCTCACACAGATTGTCTGGTAAATGTCAACGAGCAAATACCTTATGCAGGCTTGTAGCTCAGGTGGTTAGAGCGCACCCCTGATAAGGGTGAGGTCGGTGGTTCGAGTCCACTCAGGCCTACCAACTCCCTTCCTGGGTGAAGCGGAGCGGGTAATAAGGTATCGGCAGTAAAGTCATGGGGCTATAGCTCAGCTGGGAGAGCGCCTGCTTTGCACGCAGGAGGTCTGCGGTTCGATCCCGCATAGCTCCACCATATTTCAGAACATACTGAGAAATCAGCATGTTGTGAAATATTTTGCTCTTTAACAATCTGGAACAAGCTGAAAATTCGAAAACAATCGAATTGCTTTTAATAAGTGATTCGAGAGTCTCTCAAATGCTTGCAGCACGAAGTGAAACACCTTCGGGTTGTGAGGTTAAGTGACTAAGCGTACACGGTGGATGCCTAGGCAGTCAGAGGCGATGAAGGACGTGCTAATCTGCGATAAGCGTCGGTGAGCTGATATGAAGCATTATTAGCCGGCGATGTCCGAATGGGGAAACCCAGTGCAATCCGTTGCACTATCGTTAAGTGAATACATAGCTTAACGAGGCGAACCAGGGGAACTGAAACATCTAAGTACCCTGAGGAAAAGAAATCAACCGAGATTCCCCCAGTAGCGGCGAGCGAACGGGGAAGAGCCCAGAACCTGAATCAGTTTGTGCATTAGTGGAAGCGTCTGGAAAGTCGCGCGATACCGGGTGATAGCCCCGTACACGAAGGTGCACAGCTGTGAGTTCGATGAGTAGGGCGGGACACGTGTTATCCTGTCTGAATATGGGGGGACCATCCTCCAAGGCTAAATACTCCTGACTGACCGATAGTGAACCAGTACCGTGAGGGAAAGGCGAAAAGAACCCCGGCGAGGGGAGTGAAATAGAACCTGAAACCGTGTACGTACAAGCAGTGGGAGCATCCTTCGGGGTGTGACTGCGTACCTTTTGTATAATGGGTCAGCGACTTATATTTTGTAGCAAGGTTAACCGAATAGGGGAGCCGTAGGGAAACCGAGTCTTAACTGGGCGTCTAGTTGCAAGGTATAGACCCGAAACCCGGTGATCTAGCCATGGGCAGGTTGAAGGTTGGGTAACACTAACTGGAGGACCGAACCGACTAATGTTGAAAAATTAGCGGATGACTTGTGGCTGGGGGTGAAAGGCCAATCAAACCGGGAGATAGCTGGTTCTCCCCGAAAGCTATTTAGGTAGCGCCTCGTGAACTCATCTTCGGGGGTAGAGCACTGTTTCGGCTAGGGGGTCATCCCGACTTACCAACCCGATGCAAACTACGAATACCGAAGAATGTTATCACGGGAGACACACGGCGGGTGCTAACGTCCGTCGTGAAGAGGGAAACAACCCAGACCGCCAGCTAAGGTCCCAAAGTCATGGTTAAGTGGGAAACGATGTGGGAAGGCACAGACAGCCAGGATGTTGGCTTAGAAGCAGCCATCATTTAAAGAAAGCGTAATAGCTCACTGGTCGAGTCGGCCTGCGCGGAAGATGTAACGGGGCTAAACCATGCACCGAAGCTGCGGCAGCGACACTATGTGTTGTTGGGTAGGGGAGCGTTCTGTAAGCCTGTGAAGGTGGCCTGTGAGGGCTGCTGGAGGTATCAGAAGTGCGAATGCTGACATAAGTAACGATAAAGCGGGTGAAAAGCCCGCTCGCCGGAAGACCAAGGGTTCCTGTCCAACGTTAATCGGGGCAGGGTAAGTCGACCCCTAAGGCGAGGCCGAAAGGCGTAGTCGATGGGAAACAGGTTAATATTCCTGTACTTGGTGTTATTGCGAAGGGGGGGACGGAGAAGGCTAGACCGGCCGGGCGACGGTTGTCCCGGTTTAAGCGTGTAGGTGTGATGACCTGGCAAATCCGGTTATCTCTAACACTGAGGCGTGATGACGAGGCACTACGGTGCTGAAGTGGTTAATGCCCTGCTTCCAGGAAAAGCCTCTAAGCTCTAGATAACACTGAATCGTACCCCAAACCGACACAGGTGGTCAGGTAGAGAATACCAAGGCGCTTGAGAGAACTCGGGTGAAGGAACTAGGCAAAATGGTGCCGTAACTTCGGGAGAAGGCACGCTGGCATGTAGGTGAAGTCCCTCGCGGATGGAGCCGAAGCCAGTCGAAGATACCAGCTGGCTGCAACTGTTTAATAAAAACACAGCACTCTGCAAACACGAAAGTGGACGTATAGGGTGTGACGCCTGCCCGGTGCTGGAAGGTTAATTGATGGGGTCAGCCGCAAGGCGAAGCTCTTGATCGAAGCCCCAGTAAACGGCGGCCGTAACTATAACGGTCCTAAGGTAGCGAAATTCCTTGTCGGGTAAGTTCCGACCTGCACGAATGGCGTAATGATGGCCAGGCTGTCTCCACCCGAGACTCAGTGAAATTGAACTCGCTGTGAAGATGCAGTGTACCCGCGGCAAGACGGAAAGACCCCGTGAACCTTTACTATAGCTTGACACTGAACATTGAACCTTGATGTGTAGGATAGGTGGGAGGCTTTGAAGTGTGGACGCCAGTCTGCATGGAGCCGACCTTGAAATACCACCCTTTAATGTTTGATGTTCTAACCTGGTCCCGTAATCCGGGATAGGGACAGTGTCTGGTGGGTAGTTTGACTGGGGCGGTCTCCTCCCAAAGAGTAACGGAGGAGCACGAAGGTTAGCTAATCCTGGTCGGACATCAGGAGGTTAGTGCAAAGGCATAAGCTAGCTTGACTGCGAGAGTGACGGCTCGAGCAGGTGCGAAAGCAGGTCTTAGTGATCCGGTGGTTCTGAATGGAAGGGCCATCGCTCAACGGATAAAAGGTACTCCGGGGATAACAGGCTGATACCGCCCAAGAGTTCATATCGACGGCGGTGTTTGGCACCTCGATGTCGGCTCATCACATCCTGGGGCTGAAGTAGGTCCCAAGGGTATGGCTGTTCGCCATTTAAAGTGGTACGCGAGCTGGGTTTAGAACGTCGTGAGACAGTTCGGTCCCTATCTGCCGTGGGCGTTGGAAGATTGAGAGGGGCTGCTCCTAGTACGAGAGGACCGGAGTGGACGCACCGCTGGTGTTCGGGTTGTGATGCCAATTGCATTGCCCGGTAGCTACGTGCGGAAGAGATAAGCGCTGAAAGCATCTAAGCGCGAAACTTGCCTCGAGATGAGTCTTCCCTTGGACCTTGAGTCCACTGAAGGAACGTTTAAGACTAAGACGTTGATAGGCTGGGTGTGTAAGCGTAGCGATACGTTGAGCTAACCAGTACTAATGATCCGTGAGGCTTAACCTTACAACACCGAAGGTGTTTTTAGAGAGACGAATTTAGCTTGTTCAAGATTGGAACCGATGGCCTGAATGGCGGTTGGTGAAACAGAATTTGCCTGGCGGCGATAGCGCGGTGGTCCCACCTGACCCCATGCCGAACTCAGAAGTGAAACGCCGTAGCGCCGATGGTAGTGTGGGGTCTCCCCATGCGAGAGTAGGGAACTGCCAGGCATCAAATAGAGAAAAAGCCCCACGCTGATGCGTGGGGCTTTTTCTTTTTCTGTTTCTGTCGTTTCTTACCGTCTCTTACCGTCTCGACCTTACCTATACGAGGCGGATTTCCTCGCCTGCGATGATTTATCCACGGTTTGTCGCTGATAATCGGGTAGACTAGAGTCTGTTTAGTCAGGATGAGATAGTCGTTTCATGTCCAAGCCCCTTACATCACTTAGTGAATATACCACCTTTGCTTTGCCGGCTCAGGCTGAGCGGATCGTGCAGGCGGATAGCGCTGCTGCGTTGCTCATGCAATGGCAGTCGGCGCAGGCGCGCCAACAACCTGTTCTGATCTTAGGCGGCGGGAGCAACGTCCTGCTGATGGAAGATTTTGCCGGCTGCGTGATCCTTAATCGTATTCTTGGCATCCAAGTACGCGAGGAGGCGCAAAGCTGGCATCTGCATGTCGGTGCGGGTGAAAATTGGCATGACTTGGTGCGTTATACGCTCGATCACGCGATGCCTGGTCTCGAAAATCTTGCCCTGATCCCCGGTTGTGCTGGGTCGGCCCCGATTCAAAATATCGGTGCCTACGGTGTCGAGTTCCAGCATGTCTGTGAGTATGTGGATGTGCTGGATCTACGCAACGGCGATCAGCAACGCCTGTTAGCCGATGAGTGTGCCTTCGGCTACCGTGAGAGTATCTTTAAGCATGGTTACCGTGATGGCTATGCGATCATCGCGGTAGGCTTACGCCTGAACAAGTGCTGGCAGCCGCATCTGAGTTATGGTGATCTCGCGCGTCTCGATGTAGCTACGGTAACGCCGCGAGCGGTGTTCGATGCGGTTTGTCAGATGCGGCGAAGCAAGCTCCCTGATCCCGCGCAGAGCGGTAATGCGGGGAGTTTTTTCAAGAATCCCGTGGTGGAGGAGGCGACAGCCTTAGCGATTCGTCAGCAGTATCCACAGATGCCTTACTACCCTCAGCCTGATGGCCGAGTCAAGCTGGCTGCGGGATGGCTCATTGACCGTTGCGCCCTGAAAGGATGGCGGATCGGCGGTGCGGCAGTACATCGCCAGCAAGCGTTGGTCTTGATCAATGAAGAGCATGCGACCGCCGCCGATATGATTGCGTTAGCGCGCCATGTACGTCAGCGCGTCGGCGAGACTTTCGCTGTCTGGTTAGAGCCGGAGGTACGTTTTATCTCTGCTCAGGGTGAGGTGGATGCAGTGGGGGTGCTAGCATGAGAGATATTACGGTTCCGTTGAAGTTGATCGCCTTACTGTCCGACGGCGACTTCCATTCCGGTGAGCACCTTGGTGAGTCACTGGGGATGAGTCGCGCCGGGATCAATAAACACATCCAGACGCTACGTGATTGGGGTATTGATGTCTTTACCGTCCCTGGAAAAGGTTACTGCCTGCCCACACCGATGCAGTTGCTGAGCGCTGAGGCGATCACAGCCCAGTTGCCACATGCTAGGGTGACCGTATTACCGGTAGTCGACTCAACCAATCAGTACTTATTAGATCGCATCAGCGAGCTGCAATCTGGCGATGCTTGCGTCGCCGAATACCAACAAGCTGGGCGTGGTCGTCGTGGACGTCAGTGGTTTTCTCCCTTTGGTGCGAATCTTTACCTCTCCATGTATTGGAAGCTGGAACAAGGGCCCGCTGCGGCGATGGGGTTAAGCTTGGTTATCGGTATTGTGATGGCCGAGGTGCTGCGTGAGCTGGGTGCTGATGGGGTAAAGGTAAAGTGGCCGAATGATCTTTACCTCAACGATCGTAAGCTAGCCGGGATCCTTGTCGAGTTGACGGGAAAGACCGGTGATGCGGCGAATATCGTGATCGGTGCCGGGATCAATCTGATGATGCGTAATCCTGACGCTAACGTGGTCGATCAGCAGTGGATCAACCTACAAGAGGTGGGGGTCACTATCGATCGTAATCGTCTGGTCGCCTGCCTACTAGGACGGTTGCGTGCCACGCTCACCGAGTTTGAGTTACGTGGCTTGGCGCCATTTATTGCGCGCTGGCGTGCGCTGGATAACTTTATCGATCGCCCGGTACGGTTGCTGATTGGCGAGCAGACCATTCATGGTATTGCCCGCGGTATCGATGCTCAAGGGGCATTATTATTGGAGCGGGACGGAGTGGTGACCCCTTTTATCGGTGGTGAGATTTCATTGCGGGCCGGTTGAGTGGCGATGGGGGAGCATGGCTCCTCCATCATCAGTGAAGGGATAGGCGTCGGGACGACTTATTTACGTAGGCGAACACTCTCTATCGCGTGATTGCAGCCCTTGGTCATAATCAGGCTGGCGCGTTCACGGGTCGGTAGGATATTTTGCCGTAGATTTAACCCATTGATCTCTTTCCATAGCCCACTGGCGATGGCGATAGCCTCAGACTCCGGCAATTGCGAGTAGTGGTGGAAATAGGAGTCAGGGTTAGTGAAGGCCCCCTCGCGAAATTTCAGAAAGCGGTTGATATACCAGGCCTGTAATTGCTCTTCGGCGGCGTCGACATAGATCGAGAAGTCGACAAAATCAGAAACAAAGACCCGATGCGGATCATGTGGATAATCCATGCCGCTCTGTAGGACGTTTAATCCTTCGAGGATCAGAATATCTGGACGCTCGATGACCTTATCGCCATCGGGTACTACATCGTAGATCAAGTGAGAGTATTGCGGTGCGCTAACCTGTGCCACGCCGGATTTAATGTCGGAGACAAACTTCACCAGGCGATGCATATCATAAGATTGCGGAAAGCCCTTTTTCTTCATTAGGCCACGCTCCTGCAACACCTTATTCGGGTGCAGGAAGCCATCGGTGGTAATCAATTCGACGCGGCGGTGTTCCGGCCAACGACTGAGCAAGGCCTGGAGTACACGTGCCGTGGTACTTTTGCCGACGGCAACACTACCCGCAATACCGATGATGTAAGGGACGCGTGGATTGTGCGTACCAAGAAATTTCGCTAACACGGCCTGACGACTGACACTGGAACTGAAGTAGAAATTCAGTAGGCGTGAGAGCGGCAAATAGATCTGGGCAACCTCATCCAAAGAGAGATCTTCATTAATACCCTTGAGACGGGTAATTTCGTCTTCGCTCAGCGTTAATGGGACGGCGTTACGCAATGCCGCCCACTGTTGGCGATCGAATTGCAAGTATGGGGTCGCCAGGGATTGCTCTTTCTTCATATGCCCGTGTCTGCCTGTCAGCGCAAGATGGAAACGGCGCGGACGCCAACTCCAGAGAAATCGAGTCGCTTATTATAGACAGCTTCGCTTAGGGTGCAGCGCTTTTTTCCTAAAGTTGCTGCAATCTGTCCGTGGAGACGGGAACGGGTGGCCTGCGGTACCGTGGTGAGCCGTGAGCCGACACGAGCGAGAGTGGCAAAGGTAACGTACAGCGTGCGATTCAGTGGGGAACAATAGGCTTTCTTCTTCCCCTGCTTTGGACTATGCTTGTGCGCGATGTGTTGCTGCGAACGATATACACCTGCTGTATCGAAGCGATGTAGTAAGGTGGAACTGCCTACTTTGCGTGTTTTATGAGCGAAGAGGCGTAAAATCGAATTTTTTTGTTGCATCGCTGACGATCACTACCTAGAATGCGCGCTACTTGATGCCGGCTTAGCTCAGTAGGTAGAGCAACTGACTTGTAATCAGTAGGTCGCCAGTTCGATTCCGGCAGCCGGCACCATCAAGTACAACAATCCGGTGTGGTGGGGTTCCCGAGCGGCCAAAGGGAGCAGACTGTAAATCTGCCGTCTCAGACTTCGAAGGTTCGAATCCTTCCCCCACCACCATTTATTCAGCCTTAGTAATAGGGCTTGGAGTGTAGGTTGTCGATACGCTCCAGAATACAGCGGTACGAACAGTAATGTCGGCCGGTGTAAACTCTACAGAACAATCAGGTAGCCGGGTTCAGGTGCGGGCATCGTATAATGGCTATTACCTCAGCCTTCCAAGCTGATGATGCGGGTTCGATTCCCGCTGCCCGCTCCAAACATGTGCTGATATGGCTCAGTCGGTAGAGCGCACCCTTGGTAAGGGTGAGGTCCCCAGTTCGATTCTGGGTATCAGCACCATCTCTCTTTTCCCCCTTCTGGTTTCTCTGTAATAAATTTCAGCAAGCATAATAGACAGCATTCAGCGATATATGCTTGGTTGATGTGGTGATATCACCGATTTATCCGTGTATTAGAGGGACAATTAATGTCTAAAGAAAAGTTTGAACGTTCAAAACCGCACGTTAACGTCGGTACTATCGGCCACGTTGACCACGGTAAAACTACCCTGACCGCTGCTATCACCACCGTACTGGCTAAGACCTACGGCGGTAGCGCTCGCGCATTCGACCAGATCGATAACGCGCCGGAAGAAAAGGCTCGTGGTATCACCATCAACACCTCTCACGTTGAATACGACACCCCGACCCGTCACTACGCTCACGTAGACTGCCCGGGGCACGCCGACTACGTTAAGAACATGATCACCGGTGCGGCGCAGATGGACGGCGCGATCCTGGTTGTTGCTGCGACTGACGGCCCGATGCCGCAGACCCGTGAGCACATCCTGTTGGGTCGCCAGGTAGGCGTTCCGTACATCATCGTGTTCCTGAACAAGTGCGACATGGTTGATGACGAAGAGCTGCTGGAACTGGTTGAGATGGAAGTTCGCGAACTGCTGTCTCAGTACGACTTCCCGGGCGACGACACGCCGGTAATCCGCGGTTCTGCGCTGAAAGCGCTGGAAGGCGAAGCCGAGTGGGAAGCGAAGATCATCGAACTGGCTGAAACTCTGGACTCCTACATCCCGGAACCTGAGCGTGACATCGACAAGCCGTTCCTGCTGCCGATCGAAGACGTATTCTCTATCTCTGGCCGTGGTACCGTTGTTACCGGTCGTGTAGAGCGCGGTATCATCAAGGTAGGCGACGAAGTTGAAATCGTTGGTATCAAGCCGACCACCAAGACCACCTGTACTGGCGTTGAAATGTTCCGCAAACTGCTGGACGAAGGCCGTGCTGGTGAGAACGTTGGTGTTCTGCTGCGTGGTACTAAGCGTGACGAAATCGAACGTGGTCAGGTACTGGCTAAGCCGGGCACCATCACTCCGCACACCAAGTTCGAATCTGAAGTGTACATCCTGAGCAAGGATGAAGGCGGCCGTCATACTCCGTTCTTCAAAGGCTACCGTCCGCAGTTCTACTTCCGTACTACTGACGTGACTGGTACCATCGAACTGCCGGAAGGCGTAGAGATGGTAATGCCGGGCGACAACATCAAGATGGTTGTTACCCTGATCCACCCGATCGCCATGGACGATGGTCTGCGCTTCGCAATCCGCGAAGGCGGCCGTACCGTTGGCGCGGGCGTTGTTGCTAAAGTTATCGAATAAGATTTGACGCAGCACGCGATAAAAGGGCATCATTTGATGCCCTTTTTCTACGCAGTTTGACAAGAACCTATCTCATCAGTGGTTTTTTCCCGCATAATTACTGGTGAGATGGGCTCTGGCGATACGGCGTATGGTGCCGAATCGCGGCGTGCCGCACCAACACGCGAGCAACGTCGCTTTTTGCAGATATAAATGTGCTATCCACATTGGTATCTCGTAAGATTCTCATTCGGTTTGGTTTGCCTCGCGATGCGGGGCAAAGTTGTTTTTCTGGAATCTAGTGACAGGTTGGTTTATGAGTGCGAATACCGATGCTCAAGGGAGCGGGCGTGGCCTGGAAGTCATGAAGTGGCTGGTTGTCGCCGTTCTGCTGATCGTAGCCATCGTCGGTAACTATATTTACCGTGATGTGAGTCTGCCACTGCGTGCTCTGGCCGTTGTGGTTATCATCGCTGCCGCCGGCGGCATCGCCTTGATGACGACGCAGGGTAAAGCGACCGTGGCGTTTGCTCGCGAAGCGCGTACCGAAATGCGTAAAGTGATTTGGCCGACACGTCAGGAAGCGCTGCATACGACTCTGATCGTCGCCGCAGTGACCGCCGTTATGGCACTGATTCTGTGGGGACTGGATGGTATTCTGGTCCGTCTGGTTTCCTTTATTACTGGCCTGAGGTTCTAAAATGTCTGAAGCACCGAAGAAGCGTTGGTACGTCGTTCAGGCGTTTTCCGGTTTTGAGGGTCGCGTAGCCCAGTCGCTGCGCGAGCATATCAAACTGCACAATATGGAAGAGCTGTTTGGTGAAGTCATGGTGCCGACCGAGGAAGTGGTCGAAATCCGTGGTGGCCAGCGTCGCAAGAGCGAGCGTAAGTTCTTCCCGGGTTATGTCCTGGTGCAGATGGTGATGAACGACGCTAGCTGGCATCTGGTGCGTAGTGTGCCGCGTGTGATGGGCTTTATCGGCGGGACTTCTGACCGTCCTGCACCGATCAGCGACAAAGAAGTGGATGCGATCATGAACCGCCTGCAGCAGGTGGGTGATAAGCCGCGTCCGAAGACCCTGTTCGAGCCGGGCGAGATGGTCCGCGTCAACGAAGGGCCGTTTGCCGACTTCAACGGTGTGGTGGAAGAGGTGGATTACGAGAAGAGCCGCCTGAAGGTGTCTGTCTCCATCTTTGGTCGCGCTACGCCGGTCGAACTGGACTTCAGCCAGGTCGAGAAGGCGTAATAAACGTCGTCACGCAGTAAAAGTGCATTGCCATAGGCGCGAAATTGAACTACAATTTCGCGCCTTTTGTATTTATGGGCTGCTGCATTTGGCGGCACATAAAGCGTTTTACCATCACGGGGAGCCTCTCCGAGGCGATATGACCCAATTGAGGAAATTTTAAATGGCCAAGAAAGTCCAAGCCTACGTGAAGCTGCAGGTCGCAGCTGGTATGGCTAACCCGAGCCCGCCAGTCGGTCCGGCTCTGGGTCAGCAGGGTGTTAACATCATGGAATTCTGTAAGGCGTTCAATGCTAAGACTGACAGCATTGAAAAAGGTCTGCCGATTCCGGTTGTTATTACCGTTTACTCTGACCGTTCTTTCACTTTCGTCACCAAGACCCCGCCGGCTGCTGTTCTGCTGAAGAAAGCGGCAGGCATCAAGTCTGGTTCTGGCAAGCCGAACAAAGACAAGGTCGGTAAAGTGACCCGTGCTCAGGTACGTGAAATCGCAGAAACTAAAGCTGCGGACATGACTGGTGCTGACGTTGAAGCGATGTCTCGCTCAATCGAAGGTACTGCTCGTTCCATGGGCCTGGTAGTGGAGGACTAAGAAATGGCTAAGCTGACCAAGCGCATGCGCGTGATCCGTGAAAAAGTTGATGTAACTAAACAGTATGACATCAACGAAGCCATTGCTCTGTTGCAAGAGCTGGCCACTGCTAAATTCGTTGAAAGCGTAGACGTTGCCGTTAACCTCGGCATCGATGCGCGTAAATCTGACCAGAACGTACGTGGTGCTACCGTCCTGCCGCACGGCACCGGCCGCACTGTACGCGTTGCCGTCTTTACCCAGGGTCCGAACGCTGAAGCGGCTAAAGCTGCCGGCGCTGACCTGGTAGGTATGGAAGATCTGGCTGACCAGATCAAGAAAGGCGAAATGAACTTCGACGTTGTTATTGCTTCTCCGGATGCAATGCGCGTTGTTGGTCAACTGGGCCAGATCCTGGGGCCGCGTGGCCTGATGCCGAACCCGAAAGTGGGTACCGTTACGCCGAACGTAGCTGAAGCGGTTAAAAACGCTAAAGCTGGCCAGGTTCGCTATCGTAACGACAAGAACGGCATCGTTCACAGCACCATCGGTAAGGCTAACTTCTCTGCTGAGCAGCTGAAGGAAAACCTGGAAGCACTGATGGTTGCCCTGAAGAAGGCTAAGCCGGCAACTGCTAAAGGCGTCTACATCAAGAAAGTTTGCCTGTCCACCACCATGGGCGCAGGCGTAGCTGTTGATCAGGCGACTCTGAGCGCAGTGGCTAACTAATCCTGCGGGATTAGGATTTGCCTTTTCGCTTTACGCGGGCGTCGGTTTTGTCTAAAATCTAACGCCCGCACATTCTATGAATGTAAAGCGAACGAATTTTCGGTTGGAGTCTGGCCTATTTCCAGACCTCCGTCCAAGACCGCAGGTGTTTCGTTAGAGACTTAATCTTCCTGCGTAGACGGTGACAGAGCCCGAAGAAATCTTTTTTAGATGTCTGGATTCTGCTCACCGTGTTTCTATGCTCGTGCATGGTTTCGGCCATAAGCGAGTGAAGTGAGTTCCGGAGTCATTCTCCGGCAAAAATCCAGGAGCACAAGCTAATGGCATTAAATCTTCAAGACAAACAAGCGATTGTTGCTGAAGTCACCGAAGTAGCCAAAGGCGCGCTGTCTGCTGTCGTTGCGGATTCCCGTGGCGTAACCGTAGACAAAATGACCGAACTGCGTAAAGCAGGTCGTGAAGCTGGCGTTTACATGCGTGTTGTTCGCAACACCCTGATGCGCCGCGTCGTTGAAGGTTCTCAGTTCGAGTGCCTGAAAGACACGTTTGTTGGTCCGACCCTGATTGCATTCTCTATGGAACACCCGGGCGCTGCCGCTCGTCTGTTCAAGGCTTTTGCCAAAGACAATGCAAAATTTGAGGTCAAAGCTGCAGCCTTTGAAGGTGAGCTGATCCCGGCGGCCCAGATCGACCGTCTGGCAACTCTGCCGACTTACGAAGAAGCAATCGCACGCCTGATGGCGACCATGAAAGAAGCCGCTGCCGGCAAATTGGTCCGTACTCTGGCTGCTCTGCGCGATCAGAAAGAAGCTGCTTAATCGCTGCTTTGCTACTGTCGCACTTGCTAACGTATAAACTATTTCTGATTTTTAGGAACAATTGTCATGTCTATCACTAAAGAGCAAATTCTGGACGCAGTTGCAGAAATGTCCGTAATGGACGTTGTTGAACTGATCTCCATGATGGAAGAGAAATTCGGTGTTTCTGCTGCTGCTGCTGTAGCTGTTGCCGCTGGCGGCGCTGCTGAAGCTGTTGAAGAAAAAACTGAATTCGACGTAGTCCTGACCGCTGCTGGCGGCAACAAAGTTGCTGTCATCAAAGCTGTCCGTGGCGCAACCGGTCTGGGCCTGAAAGAAGCCAAAGACCTGGTAGAATCTGCTCCGGCAGTTCTGAAAGAAGCCATCAGCAAAGACGACGCTGAAGCTCTGAAGAAAGCTCTGGAAGAAGCTGGCGCTTCTGTTGAAGTTAAATAAGTTTAACTTCTTGGAGTACAGTCTGTGCTAACAGGCTGATGGCTGGTGACTTTTTGGTCACCAGCCTTTTTGCGCTGTAAAGGATGCCTGTGAGGTTTCACACTGTTTAGTCACAGGTTATCCCCAATACTTGTTTCTATCGACGCCTTAATATACTGCGTCAGGGCCGTGAGTTACGGCGCTGTGTAAAGCGCAATGAAATGGTTTAAGAGTGATAGAAACAAGTATTGCGAAGGGGGATTCACCCTTTCGGTCACAAAATGGTGTTGCGTGAACTGTCCTATCAGGACGGACAAAATGGGTCGACTATTCAGCGAGCTGAGGAACCCTATGGTTTACTCCTATACCGAGAAAAAACGAATTCGTAAGGACTTTGGTAAGCGTCCCCAAGTGTTGGACGTTCCCTATCTCCTTTCTATCCAGCTTGACTCGTTCCAGAAGTTTATCGAGCAAGATCCGGAAGGTCAGTATGGTCTGGAAGCGGCTTTTCGCTCCGTATTCCCGATCCAGAGCTACAGCGGCAACTCCGAGTTGCAGTATGTTAGCTATCGCTTGGGTGAGCCGGTATTTGACGTTAAAGAGTGTCAGATCCGTGGCGTAACCTACTCTGCTCCGCTGCGCGTAAAACTGCGCCTGGTGATCTACGAGCGCGAAGCGCCGGAAGGCACCGTTAAGGACATCAAAGAACAAGAAGTTTACATGGGTGAAATCCCGCTGATGACCGAAAACGGCACCTTCGTCATCAACGGCACCGAGCGTGTTATCGTCTCCCAGCTGCACCGCAGCCCGGGCGTATTCTTCGACAGCGACAAGGGTAAAACCCACTCTTCTGGTAAGGTGCTGTATAACGCACGCATTATCCCTTACCGTGGTTCCTGGCTGGACTTCGAGTTCGACCCGAAAGACAACCTGTTTGTTCGTATTGACCGCCGCCGTAAGCTGCCGGCTACCATCATCCTGCGCGCATTGGATTTCACCACCGAGCAGATCCTGGATCTGTTCTTCGACAAGGTGATCTTTGAGATCCGCGACAACAAGTTGCAGATGGAGCTGGTACCGGAGCGTCTGCGTGGCGAAACCGCCTCCTTCGATATCGAGGCCAACGGTAAGGTCTATGTCGAGAAAGGCCGTCGTATCACCGCGCGTCACATCCGTCAGTTGGAAAAAGATGATGTTAAGCTGATCGAAGTCCCGGTTGAGTACATCGTCGGCAAAGTGGCGGCTAAAGATTACATCGACGAGAGCACCGGCGAGCTGATCTGCGCCGCCAACATGGAGCTGTCGTTGGATTTGCTGGCCAAGCTGAGCCAGTCGGGTTACAAGCGCATCGAAACGCTGTTCACCAACGATCTGGATCATGGCCCGTACATGTCCGAGACGCTGCGTGTCGATCCGACCAACGATCGTCTGAGCGCGCTGGTAGAAATCTACCGCATGATGCGCCCGGGTGAGCCGCCGACACGCGAAGCCGCCGAGAATCTGTTCGAGAACCTGTTCTTCTCCGAGGATCGCTACGATCTCTCTGCGGTTGGCCGCATGAAGTTCAACCGTTCTCTGATGCGTGATGAGATCGAAGGTTCCGGTATCCTGAGCAAAGAAGACATCATCGAGGTGATGAAGAAGCTCATCGATATCCGTAACGGTAAAGGCGAAGTCGACGATATCGACCACTTGGGCAACCGTCGTATCCGCTCTGTGGGCGAGATGGCGGAAAACCAATTCCGTGTGGGTCTGGTACGTGTTGAGCGTGCGGTGAAAGAGCGTCTGTCCCTGGGCGATCTGGATATGCTGATGCCGCAGGACATGATCAACGCTAAGCCGATCTCTGCCGCCGTGAAAGAGTTCTTCGGTTCCAGCCAGCTGTCCCAGTTTATGGACCAGAACAACCCGCTGTCCGAGATCACTCACAAGCGTCGTATCTCCGCGTTGGGCCCAGGCGGTCTGACCCGTGAGCGTGCCGGCTTTGAAGTGCGAGACGTACACCCGACCCACTACGGTCGCGTATGTCCTATCGAAACGCCGGAAGGTCCGAACATCGGTCTGATCAACTCCCTGTCTGTGTACGCACAGACCAACGAGTATGGTTTCCTGGAAACTCCGTATCGCCGCGTGCGTGACGGTATCGTGACCGACGAGATCCATTACCTGTCTGCCATCGAAGAAGGCAACTTCGTTATCGCCCAGGCGAACTCCAACCTGGATGATGAAGGCCGCTTCGTTGAAGATCTGGTAACGTGCCGCAGCAAGGGCGAATCCAGCTTGTTCAGCCGTGACCAGGTTGACTACATGGACGTTTCCACCCAGCAGGTGGTTTCCGTCGGTGCGTCCCTGATCCCGTTCTTGGAACACGATGACGCCAACCGTGCTTTGATGGGTGCGAACATGCAACGTCAGGCGGTACCGACCCTGCGCGCCGATAAGCCGCTGGTTGGTACCGGTATGGAGCGTGCGGTTGCCGTCGACTCCGGTGTAACCTCCGTCGCCAAGCGCGGTGGTATGGTGCAGTACGTGGATGCGTCCCGTATCGTCATCAAGGTTAACGAAGATGAGATGTTCCCGGGCGAAGCCGGCATCGACATCTACAACCTGACCAAGTACACCCGCTCCAACCAGAACACCTGCATCAGCCAGATGCCGTGTGTCTCACTGGGTGAGCCTATTGAGCGTGGCGATGTGCTGGCCGACGGTCCGTCCACCGATCTGGGCGAACTGGCACTGGGTCAGAACATGCGCGTGGCGTTCATGCCGTGGAACGGTTACAACTTCGAAGACTCCATCTTAGTCTCCGAGCGCGTGGTACAGGAAGATCGCTTCACCTCTATTCATATCCAGGAGCTGGCCTGTGTGTCTCGTGACACCAAGCTGGGGCCGGAAGAGATCACTGCCGACATCCCGAACGTCGGTGAGGCCGCACTTTCCAAGCTCGACGAATCCGGCATCGTTTATATCGGCGCCGAAGTGAAGGGTGGCGACATCCTGGTCGGTAAGGTAACGCCGAAAGGTGAAACCCAGCTGACGCCGGAAGAGAAGCTGCTGCGCGCCATCTTCGGTGAGAAGGCGTCTGACGTGAAAGACTCTTCTCTGCGTGTGCCGAACAGCGTTTCCGGTACCGTTATCGACGTACAGGTCTTTACCCGCGATGGCGTGGAAAAAGACAAGCGTGCGCTGGAAATCGAAGAGATGCAGCTCAAGCAGGCCAAGAAAGACCTGACCGAAGAGTTGCAGATCCTGGAAGCCGGTCTGTTTGCCCGTATCCACGACGTGCTGGTTGCCGGTGGCGTGGAAGCGGAAAAACTGGAAAAACTGCCGCGTGACCGTTGGCTGGAGCTGGGCCTGGCGGATGAAGCCAAGCAGAACCAGCTGGAGCAGCTGGCCGAGCAGTACGATGAGCTGAAGGCTGAGTTCGAGAAGAAACTGGAAGCCAAGCGTCGTAAGATCACCCAGGGCGACGATCTGGCGCCGGGCGTGCTGAAGATCGTTAAGGTGTACCTGGCGGTGAAACGTCAGATCCAGCCGGGCGATAAGATGGCAGGTCGTCACGGTAACAAGGGTGTTATCTCTAAGATCAACCCGATCGAAGATATGCCTTACGATGAGAACGGCACGCCGGTCGATATCGTACTGAACCCGCTGGGCGTACCGTCACGTATGAACATCGGTCAGATCCTGGAAACCCACCTGGGTATGGCGGCGAAAGGCATCGGCGACAAGATCAACGCCATGCTCAAGCAGCAGCAGGAAGTGGCCAAACTGCGTGAGTTCATCCAGAGAGCCTACGATCTGGGTGACAACACCCGTCAGCAGGTGGATCTGAACACCTTTAGCGATGACGAAGTTCTGCGTCTGGCGGAAAACCTGAAGAAGGGTCTGCCGGTTGCAACGCCAGTGTTCGACGGTGCTAAAGAGCGCGAAATCAAGGGCCTGCTGGAGCTGGGTGGTATCCCGACCTCCGGTCAGATCACCCTGTATGATGGTCGCACCGGTGAGCGTTTCGAGCGTCAGGTAACCGTGGGTTACATGTACATGCTGAAACTGAACCACTTGGTCGACGACAAGATGCATGCGCGTTCCACCGGCTCCTACAGCCTGGTTACCCAGCAGCCGCTGGGTGGTAAGGCGCAGTTCGGTGGTCAGCGCTTCGGGGAGATGGAAGTGTGGGCGCTGGAAGCTTACGGCGCCGCCTACACCCTGCAGGAAATGCTCACCGTTAAGTCTGATGACGTGAACGGCCGTACCAAGATGTATAAGAACATCGTGGATGGCAGCCATCAGATGGAACCGGGCATGCCGGAATCCTTCAACGTACTGTTGAAAGAAATCCGCTCGCTGGGCATCAACATCGAGCTGGAAGACGAGTAAGCACTCGAATCCGTACCGATCACAGGGCGCCCGTTACGGCGGGCGCCTTAAGAGTTCTCACTCCGACGGGAGCTAATCCGTGAAAGACTTACTGAAGTTTCTGAAAGCGCAAACTAAGACCGAAGAGTTTGACGCGATCAAAATTGCGCTGGCTTCGCCAGACATGATCCGTTCCTGGTCTTTCGGCGAAGTTAAGAAGCCGGAAACCATCAACTACCGTACGTTCAAGCCGGAACGTGACGGTCTTTTCTGCGCCCGTATTTTTGGGCCGGTGAAAGATTACGAGTGCCTGTGCGGTAAGTACAAGCGCTTGAAACACCGTGGCGTCATCTGTGAAAAATGTGGCGTTGAAGTGACCCAGACCAAGGTGCGCCGTGAGCGCATGGGTCACATCGAACTGGCCTCACCGACCGCGCACATCTGGTTCCTGAAGTCCCTGCCGTCCCGTATCGGTCTGTTGCTGGACATGCCGCTGCGTGACATCGAACGCGTACTGTACTTCGAATCTTATGTCGTCGTCGAAGGCGGGATGACCAACCTGGAGCGTCGTCAGATCCTGACCGAAGAGCAGTATCTGGATGCACTGGAAGAGTTCGGTGACGAATTCGACGCCAAGATGGGCGCCGAGGCGATCCAGGCCCTGCTGAAAGGGATGGATCTGGAAGCCGAGTGCGAGCAGCTGCGTGAAGAGCTGGGTGAGACCAACTCCGAGACCAAGCGTAAGAAGCTGACCAAGCGCATCAAGCTGCTGGAAGCGTTCATTCTGTCTGGCAACAAGCCGGAGTGGATGATCCTGACCGTGCTGCCGGTATTGCCGCCGGATCTGCGTCCGCTGGTCCCGCTGGATGGCGGTCGTTTCGCGACCTCCGATCTGAACGATCTGTATCGTCGCGTGATCAACCGTAACAACCGTCTGAAGCGCCTGCTGGATCTGGCTGCGCCGGATATCATCGTACGCAACGAAAAGCGTATGTTGCAGGAAGCGGTCGATGCGCTGTTAGATAACGGCCGTCGCGGTCGCGCCATCACCGGCTCTAACAAGCGTCCGCTGAAGTCTCTGGCCGACATGATCAAAGGTAAGCAGGGTCGTTTCCGTCAGAACCTGCTGGGTAAACGTGTCGACTACTCTGGTCGTTCCGTTATCACCGTCGGTCCGTACCTGCGTCTGCATCAGTGCGGCCTGCCGAAGAAGATGGCATTGGAACTGTTCAAGCCGTTCATCTATGGCAAGCTGGAACTGCGCGGCCTGGCCACCACCATCAAGGCGGCCAAGAAGATGGTCGAGCGCGAAGAGGCGGTGGTATGGGATATCCTCGATGAGGTGATCCGCGAGCACCCGGTCATGCTGAACCGTGCGCCGACCCTGCACCGTCTGGGTATCCAGGCGTTCGAACCGCTGCTGATTGAAGGTAAAGCCATTCAGCTGCACCCGCTGGTGTGTGCGGCCTACAACGCCGACTTCGACGGTGACCAGATGGCAGTACACGTACCGTTGACGCTGGAAGCCCAGCTGGAAGCGCGTGCGTTGATGATGTCTACCAACAACATCCTCTCCCCGGCGAACGGCGATCCGATCATCGTTCCGTCTCAGGACGTGGTGTTGGGTCTGTACTACATGACTCGCGACTGTGTGAACGCCAAAGGCGAAGGCATGGTGCTGAGCGGCCCGAAAGAGGCCGAACGTATCTATCGCGCCGGGCTGGCCTCGCTGCATGCTCGCGTTAAAGTGCGTATCACCCAGTACAGCAAGAATACCGATGGCGAGATGGTGCCGGAAACCGGCCTGATCGACACCACCGTTGGCCGCGCCATCCTGTGGATGATCGTGCCGAAGGGGCTGCCGTTTACCATCGTCAACCAGCCGCTGGGCAAGAAAGCCATCTCTAAGATGCTGAACGCCTGCTACCGTGCGCTGGGTCTGAAGCCGACCGTTATCTTCGCCGACCAGATCATGTACACCGGTTTCGCCTATGCGGCGCGCTCTGGTGCCTCCGTCGGTATCGACGACATGGTGATCCCGGCGAAGAAAGCCGAAATCATCGCCGAAGCCGAAGCCGAAGTGGCCGAGATCCAGGAGCAGTTCCAGTCTGGTCTGGTTACCGCTGGCGAACGTTACAACAAGGTCATCGATATCTGGGCCGCCGCTAACGAGCGTGTGGCGAAGGCGATGATGGAAAACCTGTCTACCGAAACCGTTATCAACCGTAACGGCGAGGAAGAGCGTCAGGTCTCCTTCAACAGCATCTTTATGATGGCCGACTCCGGTGCGCGTGGTTCCGCCGCTCAGATCCGTCAGCTGGCCGGTATGCGTGGTCTGATGGCGAAGCCGGACGGCTCCATCATCGAAACGCCGATCACCGCGAACTTCCGTGAAGGTCTGAACGTACTCCAGTACTTCATCTCTACTCACGGTGCGCGTAAAGGTCTGGCGGATACCGCACTGAAGACCGCGAACTCCGGTTACCTGACTCGTCGTCTGGTCGACGTGGCGCAGGATCTGGTGGTCATCGAAGACGACTGTGGTACCCACAACGGTATCGTCATGACCCCGGTTATCGAGGGCGGCGACGTGAAAGAGCCGCTGCGTGACCGCGTTCTGGGTCGTGTGACGGCGGAAGAAGTCTTGAAGCCGGGTACGGCGGACATCCTGGTGCCGCGTAACACCCTGCTGAACGAAAAATGGTGTGACCTGCTGGAAGAGCACTCTGTCGACAGCGTGAAAGTGCGTTCTGTCGTGAGCTGTGAAACTGACTTCGGCGTGTGTGCTCACTGCTACGGTCGTGACTTGGCCCGTGGCCACCTGGTGAACAAGGGCGAAGCCATCGGTGTTATCGCGGCACAGTCCATCGGTGAACCGGGTACCCAGCTGACCATGCGTACCTTCCACATCGGTGGTGCGGCATCGCGTGCGGCGGCTGAATCTAGCATTCAGGTGAAGAACAAGGGTAGCCTGAAGCTGACCAACGCCAAGTTCGTCGTGAACTCCGACGGTAAGCTGGTGATTACCTCACGTAACACCGAGTTGAAACTGATCGATGAGTTCGGTCGTACCAAGGAAAGCTATAAGGTGCCTTACGGTGCCACGCTGGCCAAGGGCGACGGCGCTGAGGTGAACGGCGGTGAGACCGTTGCTAACTGGGATCCGCATACCATGCCGGTTATCTCTGAAGTTAGCGGTTACATGCGCTTTGCCGACATGATCGACGGCCAGACGGTAACCCGTCAGACCGACGAACTGACCGGTCTCTCCTCTCAGGTGGTTCTGGATTCTGCAGAGCGTACCGGTAGCGGTAAAGATCTGCGTCCTGCGCTGCGTCTCGTCGATGCCAACGGTGACGACGTACTGCTGCCGGGTACCGATATGCCGGCTCAGTACTTCCTGCCGGGTAAGGCCATCGTGCAGCTGGAAGATGGCATCGCCATCAGTGCCGGTGACACCCTGGCGCGTATTCCGCAGGAATCCGGCGGTACCAAGGATATTACCGGTGGTCTGCCGCGCGTTGCCGACCTGTTCGAAGCCCGCCGTCCGAAAGAGCCGGCAATCCTGGCCGAGATCAGCGGTGTGGTTTCCTTCGGTAAAGAGACCAAGGGCAAACGTCGCCTGGTGATCACGCCGTTGGATGGCAGCGATGCTTACGAAGAGATGATTCCGAAGTGGCGTCAGCTCAACGTGTTCGAAGGCGAACGCGTAGAACGTGGCGACGTGATCTCCGATGGTCCAGAGTCTCCGCATGACATTCTGCGTCTGCGTGGCGTGAACGCGGTAACGCGCTACATCGTTAACGAAGTCCAGGACGTATACCGTCTGCAGGGCGTTAAGATTAACGATAAGCACATCGAAGTTATCGTGCGTCAGATGCTGCGTAAGGCGACTATCGCCTCTGCCGGTAGCTCCGACTTCCTGGAAGGCGAGCAGGTGGAAGTGTCCCGCGTCAAGATCGCTAATCGTCAGCTGGAATCTGAAGGTAAGATTGCCGCGACCTATATGCGCGATCTGCTGGGTATCACCAAGGCATCTCTGGCGACCGAGTCCTTCATCTCCGCGGCCTCCTTCCAGGAGACCACCCGCGTGTTGACGGAAGCGGCCGTTGCCGGTAAGCGTGACGAACTGCGTGGCTTGAAAGAGAACGTCATCGTGGGCCGTCTGATCCCGGCGGGTACCGGCTATGCCTACCACCAGGATCGCATGCGCCGTCGTGCTGCCGACTCCTCCGCCGCTCCGCAGGTGAGTGCGGAAGAGGCCAGCGCCAACTTGGCAGAACTGCTGAACGCGGGTCTGCTAGGTGGCAATGACGAATAAGTCATTCGCTTGACCGTATGAAAAAACCGCTCTTTGGAGCGGTTTTTTTTCGTCTGGCGTGCGGCGCATCGGGTGAGCGGTTGCTTCATCACTCTGGACGCCGCGGTCTAGCGCCGTTTAGCGGCGTGGGGTGGTGTCATCGGCCAGATACAGTTCGCCGCCATAGGCACGGAACTGATCGGCCATCTGTGCCATACCCGCTTCCGGTTCTGCCTCCGTCTGCGTCTGGCGCGCGGCATGTTCACGCACCTCCTGCGAGATCTTCATCGAACAGAACTTCGGCCCGCACATCGAACAGAAGTGGGCGAGCTTGCCGGAGGCCTGTGGCAGCGTGGCGTCGTGATAGGCGCGTGCGGTGATGGGGTCGAGCGCCAGATTGAATTGATCCTCCCAGCGGAACTCGAAGCGCGCCTGCGACATGGCGTTGTCGCGGATCTGGGCGCCAGGGTGCCCCTTGGCCAGATCGGCAGCATGGGCGGCGATCTTATAGGTGATCAATCCCTGCTTCACATCCTCTTTGTCCGGCAAGCCGAGATGTTCTTTGGGCGTGACGTAACACAGCATGGCGCAGCCAAACCAGCCGATCAGTGCCGCACCAATGCCGGAGGTGAAGTGGTCATAGCCCGGGGCGATATCGGTAGTGAGTGGCCCTAAGGTATAGAAGGGCGCTTCGTGACAATGGGTGAGCTCCTCCTCCATGTTGCGGCGGATCATCTGCATCGGCACGTGTCCCGGCCCCTCGATCATCACCTGGACATCATACTCCCAGGCGATCTGGGTCAGCTCGCCTAGGGTATGCAGCTCGGCGAACTGGGCCTGATCGTTGGCATCCTGGATCGAACCGGGGCGGAGACCGTCGCCCAATGAGAGCGCAATATCATAGGCGCTACAGATCTCGCAGATCTCGCGGAAATGGCGATAGATGAAGTTCTCCTGATGGTGCGCTAGACACCACTTGGCCATGATGGCTCCCCCGCGCGAGACGATGCCCGTCAGGCGTTGGGCGGTCAGCGGGATATAGCGCAGTAACACGCCGGCGTGCAGGGTGAAGTAGTCTACGCCTTGCTCCGCTTGCTCCAACAGGGTATCGCGCAACAGCGGCCAGTCGAGATCCTCGGCGACACCGTTGACCTTCTCCAACGCCTGATAAATCGGCACGGTGCCGATAGGGACTGGGCTGTTACGTAAGATCCATTCACGCGTCTCGTGAATATAGCGTCCGGTAGAGAGATCCATCACCGTATCGGCACCCCAGCGGGTGGCCCACACCAACTTCTCGACCTCCTCCTCAATCGACGAGGTGACGGAAGAGCTACCGATGTTGGCGTTAACCTTCACCAGGAAATTACGGCCGATGATCATCGGCTCGGATTCGGGATGATTGATATTGGCGGGAATGATGGCTCGCCCGGCGGCAACCTCGGCACGCACAAACTCGGCGGTGATGTTCTCCGGTAGATGGGCGCCGAAGGATTCGCCGGGATGCTGCTGGCGTAATACGCCACTCCGAATGCGTTCACGCCCCATGTTCTCGCGCAGGGCAATAAACTCCATCTCCGGGGTGATGATGCCCTGGCGGGCATAATGCAATTGGCTGACTCGTTTCCCGGGTAACGCGCGACGCGCAGCGGGAGGCTGGGGAAAGCGCAGCGTCTCTAGTGCCAGATCGGCTTGACGTTGGCGGGTGTAATCGGCGCTGCGCCCAGCGAGCACTTCCGTGTCGCCACGCTCTGCGATCCACGCGGCGCGGATGGCCGGTAAGCCTTGGCGTAGATCGAGAGAGGCTTGGGGATCGCCATAGGCGCCCGAAGTGTCGTATACCGCCACCGCCTCATTGTCGCGCCACTGTGGTTGTTCCGGCGTCCCACCGACGAGGGTTGGGCTGAGACTGATCTCACGTAGAGGGACTCGGATATCGGCGCGTGAGCCCTGGAGGTAGATGCGGCGAGAGTTGGGATAGGCTTCGCCGCGGAGGCTAGCGATGAAGCGCTGGGCCTCGGCGCGGCGTTGGCGGCGTGGCGCATCGGGAATGGTTGGAGTCGACATAGCAAATTCCTGCCTCATAAGGCGTGATAGGAGAAAAATTGCTTGTCTGGAGCTCGGATAGGAGTAATGAATAAGAAAAACGTGAAGCCATGGATTGGCTGAACGTGCAGATTACTCTTGTTCCCTTCGTGGGTATTAACCCAATCAGGTTCCGCGGATCCCGAATTAACGGTCTCAGCCTGTGATACCCGGTATCAACTAGGCACTCCGACAAGATGGTGCGGCGAGGGTGGTAACCCTCGCGTGCGGGCAGTGTAAGGAGGGCGTGAGAAAACTGCAAGTATTGTTAATAATGTGTTTAATCATGGTTTGTTCGCAGGGTGGCGCGTAGGCGGAGCGAACGCAGGCACGAGTGGAGTGAAGGAGTCGAGGCGGTGGCAGTCGTACAGCAAATAGGTGAAGCCGATAACGGCTGGTGGGTGGTCAGCGATCAGGGGCGTATCTGGTTGCCGCAGGGTGAGCTACCTTGTGGTAGCGCGGCACGCTGGGGGTTGGTCGGGCAGATGGCCTACCGTATTGGTGAGTGGCAGGGGATGGCGGTATGGCTGGTGCGGCAGCAGCGCAATGGAGAGATGACCACGGTACGCCAGCTGATCGACGCCGATCGCGGTTTATTTCAATTAGCCGGTCGCGGCGTACAGTTGGCGGAGTTTTTCCAGTCCCATCGGTTCTGCGGTTACTGCGGCCAGCCGATGCAGGCGAGTCAGCATGAATGGGCCTGTCTGTGCGCTCACTGCCAACAACGCTATTACCCACAGATTGCTCCCTGTATCATCGTCGCCATTCGTCGGGACGATCATATCCTGCTGGCTCGGCATAATCGCCACCGTAATGGTATCTATACCGTCCTGGCGGGCTTTGTCGAGGTGGGGGAGACGCTGGAGCAGGCCGCCGCGCGTGAGATCATGGAGGAGAGCAATTTACAGATTAGGAATCTGCGTTACGTCGCCTCGCAGCCGTGGCCTTTTCCCCACTCTCTGATGATGGCCTTCTTGGCCGATTATGCCGCGGGCGAGCTACGCCACGACCCCAAAGAGCTACAGGAGGCGGGGTGGTATCGTTACGATCGTCTGCCCCAGTTACCCCCGGCCGGTACGGTGGCGCGACGTCTGATCGAGGACACCGTTGCGCTGTGCCGGGCGCAGCATGAATGAGTCACCCACATGCTACAATGCCATAAAATAATAATAGGAGCCGAAGGATGTCCGAACTGAAGAACGATCGCTATCTGCGTGCGCTGTTGCGCCAGCCGGTCGACATGACCCCGGTATGGATGATGCGCCAGGCTGGGCGTTATCTGCCGGAGTACAATGCCACGCGTGCCCAGGCCGGTGACTTCATCGCCCTGTGTAAGAATGCCGAACTGGCCTGTGAAGTCACCTTACAGCCGTTGCGTCGTTTCCCTCTGGATGCGGCGATCCTGTTTTCGGATATTCTCACGGTGCCGGATGCCATGGGCTTGGGACTCTACTTCGAGGCGGGCGAAGGGCCACGCTTTACGCGGCCGATTACCTGCCGCGCCGACATCGATCGGCTGCCTATTCCCGATCCGGAACAGGAGCTGGGTTATGTGATGGCAGCGGTGCGCACCATCCGGCGTAACCTGCAGGGTGCCGTGCCGTTGATCGGTTTCTCCGGTAGCCCCTGGACGTTAGCGACCTATATGGTCGAGGGCGGTAGTAGTAAGGCCTTCACCAAGATTAAGAAGATGATGTATGCCGATCCGGCGGCCCTACATCACCTACTGGATAAGTTGGCGCAGAGCGTCATCCTGTACCTTAACGCCCAGATCCGTGCCGGGGCGCAGGCGGTGATGATCTTTGATACCTGGGGGGGTGTGCTGACTGGGCGCGACTACCGCGAGTTCTCTCTACAGTATATGCATCAGATCGTCGATGGCCTGCAGCGTGAAAATGAGGGGCGCCGGGTGCCGGTGACGTTGTTTACCAAGGGCGGCGGGCAATGGCTGGAGGCGATGGCAGAGACGGGGTGCGATGCCCTCGGTTTGGATTGGACCTGCGACATCGCCGATGCGCGTCGTCGAGTCGGTGATCGGGTTGCACTGCAAGGCAATATGGACCCCTCCATGCTGTATGCGCCAGCGGCGCGCATCGAGCAGGAAGTCGCCGACATCCTGGCGGGTTTCGGCCAGGGGGAGGGACACGTCTTTAACTTAGGACACGGTATCCATCAGGATGTGCCGCCCGAGCAGGCCGGCATCTTTGTTGAGGCGGTTCATCGTCTCTCCCAGCCGTATCACCGTTAACGGGACACCAGACACCATGGATATGCAGGCGTTACGTGATGAGCAACGGGCTAAGGCGGTACAGGTTGAGCTGGCGGATCGTTGGGATACGCCGTCGCTGATCGCCGGAGCCGACGTGGGCTTCGAGCAGGAGGGGGCGGTCACGCGGGCGGCGATCGCCGTGTTGCACTATCCTTCGTTGACGCTGGTGGAGTACCAGGTGGCGCGTATTGCCACGCGGATGCCGTATATCCCCGGTTTTCTCTCGTTTCGCGAGTATCCCGCCCTGTTGCAGGCCTGGGCGCAACTACGCCAGCGGCCACAGTTGGTGATGGTCGATGGACACGGTATCGCGCATCCCCGTCGGCTAGGGATTGCCAGCCATTTTGGCCTATTGGCGGATGTACCAACCATCGGCGTGGCGAAGCGCCGGCTGTATGGTCAATTCGCCGACTTGGATGCCGCGCCGGGGGCGACGACTCCGCTGATGGATGGAGCCGAGCCGATCGGTTGGGTGCTGCGTAGCAAGGCGCGTTGTAACCCGCTATTTATCTCAAGTGGCCATCGCGTCAGCCGTGATAGCGCCTTAGCCTGGGTACAACGTTGTTTACGTGGCTACCGACTACCGGAACCGACCCGCTGGGCCGATGCGATCGCCTCTCGGCGCCCCGCCTTTTTGCGCTGGCAGGCCACTCAGTCTCCTTCCCAAGGGCAAGAGTAACCGGGGGAGGAGTGAACATTCTTATAATCTGGCGCAATCGTAGGGTTTTTCCCGTAATTCAGTTAGACTGCGCCGCAGATAATCGAGAGAGACTTCAGCATGCTGCGTAATCCCATTCATAAACGTCTGGAGAAGTTGGAGAGTTGGCAACAGCTCACCTTTATGGCTTGCCTCAGCGAGCGGATGTTCCCCAACTACCAGGCCTTTTGCCGGCAAAGCGAGTTTGCCGACGCAGCGGTGTATCGCCGTATCCTGGATCTGGTCTGGGAAGTGTTGACGGTGAAGGATGCCAAGATCAACTTCGACAGTCAGTTGGAGAAGTTGGAGGCGGTGATCCCCAATGCCGATGACTATGACATGTACGGTGTCTACCCAGCGATCGACGCCTGTGTCGCGTTGAGCGAGATATTGCATTCTCAATTGGGCGGCGACATGTTGGCGCATGCTATTGCCGTGAGTGAGACCTCGTTGCATACCGTTGGCATGTTAGAAATGACCCAGGCCGGTCGTGAGATGAGCGACGATGAGTTGAAAGCGTTACCGGCGATCCAGGAAGAGTTGGACATTCAGTGGGAGATTTTTCGCCTGCTGAACGAGGCCGAAGAGCGTGACCTCGAATTGATAAAAGGGCTGCGTGCCGACCTGCGTGAGGCGGGTGTGAGCAACATCGGTATCGAATTAGCGCAATAAGACGGCAAAACGTGATTTAACACCTGATTTGTCGCCCTCTAAGGCTTCACATTCGCCCCTCGCTTGTTCTACATTTGGGGGGCGTAAAAGAAGTGGCTATCGGTGCGTGTATGCAGGAGAGTGCTGTCAATCGGCATATCCGTCGCACTCGATGCTTTGCAAACGATAAACACACTGTAAGGATAACTTATGAATAAGACTCAGCTGATTGATGTAATCGCAGACAAGGCCGATCTGTCCAAGACCCAGGCTAAAGCCGCTCTGGAGTCTACCCTGGCTGCTATTACTGAGTCTCTGAAGGCAGGCGATGCCGTACAATTGGTTGGTTTCGGTACTTTTAAAGTGAATCATCGTAACGAGCGCACTGGCCGCAACCCGCAGACTGGCAAAGAGATCAAAATTGCCGCCGCTAACGTCCCGGCGTTCGTTTCTG
Organism: Edwardsiella tarda ATCC 15947 = NBRC 105688; assembly: GCF_003113495.2. Taxonomy (NCBI): domain Bacteria; kingdom Pseudomonadati; phylum Pseudomonadota; class Gammaproteobacteria; order Enterobacterales; family Hafniaceae; genus Edwardsiella; species Edwardsiella tarda. Next base: position 3,368,733 of record NZ_CP084506.1, on the reverse strand, counting down.
GCAAGGCATTGAAAGACGCGGTTAAATAAGTAACGCGTGGCCACAGTAAGTTGTGTAGTTGAGGGGGCGATGGTGCCCCTTTTGTCTATACGCCGCTGGCTAGTGGCTGGCATCGTGCTGTTGGCAGGCTGCCAGTCTCCCCCTTCCTCTCCCCCCTTTGCCGCGACAGGATATATCGCGGATGGCGGCATCGTACGCATTTGGCGCCTCGAAGGGCGCGCGCAGCAACCTCTGGCTATGATGCGTGTGTTTAGCCCGCTGGGTCAGGGGCAGACTCTCATCGATCACTATCGTTACCGTGACGGGCACTTGTATCAGATCTTACAGCAGAGCGGGGACGATGAGGGCGACGTGCTGCAGTTACGTTTCGATATGCAGGGGACGTTGAGTTATATGCAGCGCTTGCAGGGTGAGACGCGTGAGATGCCGAGCGCCGATGAGATCGCCAAGGCGCAATATCAAGCGCGTCATACACGCGATTTGGCGGCCACGCTGATCGCGGGTGGGGTCAGCCTGGTTCAGGGGCGCTGGCAGGATGGGATCTTTACCCGTTGCGATGGCCAAGTCGCGCCATTGCCGTTAGCCGGTTGGCAGGCGGCGCAATTGGCGCGGCGCGAGGCGAATAGCCATGGCGCGCTATGGGTTGCCTGGTTGTCTGCACCGGCGGGCGCTCAGTTGTTGCAGATTACCCAACAAGATATCTGCGTTTGGGAGCCGACGGCCAAAACCTTGTAAAAAAGCCGGCACAAGGCCGGCTTAATCGTGACGGGGTCGAGGCACGTTAGCGTGGACGTTGTAGCGCGCGGTAGCCGATGTCACGACGGCAGAAGCCTCCCGGCCAGGAGAGGGTGTCGACCAGCTGATAGGCATTGCGCTGGGCTTGAGCGATATCATCGCCTAAGGCTGTCGCACATAATACGCGTCCACCGCAGGTCTCGACTTCGCCGAGGGGATTCAATCGCGTCCCGGCATGGAATACCTTGGCGTCTGCCGTACCGTGTGTCAAACCGTGAATGATATCGCCCTGGCGGTAGTCCCCCGGGTAGCCCGCCGCGGCCAGTACGACGCCTAACGCCGCTCGTGGGTCCCAGGCGGAGGTCTGCTGATCGAGTGTCCCCTGGGCACCGGCCAGGCAGAGTGCCACCAGATCCGATTGCATACGCATCATGATCGGCTGGGTCTCTGGGTCACCGAAGCGGCAATTAAACTCAATGACCTTCGGCTCGCCGTCAGCCGAGATCATCAGCCCGGCATAGAGGAAACCCGTATAGGGAGAACCCTCCTCGGCCATACCGCGTACCGTCGGCCAAATTACCTGCTCCATCACGCGCTGATGCACCGCTTCGCTGACCACGGGCGCTGGGGAATAGGCACCCATACCGCCGGTATTGGGGCCGCTGTCACCATCGCCAACTCGCTTATGATCCTGGCTGGTGGCCATCGGCAGCACGTGTTCGCCGTCGACCATCACGATGAAGCTGGCTTCTTCGCCGGTCAGGAACTCTTCGATAACGATGCGATGCCCGGCGTCGCCAAAGGCATTGCCCGCGAGCATATCGTGGATAGCCGCCTCGGCCTCCTCCAACGTCATGGCAACGATCACCCCTTTCCCGGCGGCCAGACCGTCGGCCTTGATCACAATCGGGGCCCCCTGCTCACGGACATAGGCTAACGCGGGCTCGACTTCGGTGAAGTTACGGTAGGCTGCGGTAGGAATATGGTGGCGCGCGAGGAAGTCTTTGCTAAAGGCTTTAGACCCTTCCAGCCGTGCCGCACTTTGGCTCGGGCCGAAGATGGTCAGGCCTGCGGCGCGGAAGGCGTCGACGACACCGAGTACCAGGGGAGCCTCGGGTCCTACGATGGTCAGATCGATCTGTTGGCGGCGGGCGAAGTCGACCAGCGCCGGAATATCGGTTGCGGCGATGGCGATATTCTCCAAGGCCGGCTCTTGTGCCGTGCCGGCGTTACCGGGCGCGACAAATACGCGCTCGGCCAGCGGAGACTGTGCGGCTTTCCAGGCCAGGGCATGCTCTCGCCCGCCGTTGCCGATAATCAGGATATTCATAACGGTCACCTTTGCGCTGCGGGGGGAGCCCCGCAGCATTGATCTTAGTGGCGGAAGTGGCGCATGCCGGTGAAAATCATGGCGATGCCGTGCTCGTTGGCGGCGGCGATAACCTCGTCATCACGAATCGAGCCTCCCGGTTGGATCACACAGGTGATGCCAACAGCCGCCGCGGCATCGATGCCGTCGCGGAAGGGGAAGAAGGCATCGGAGGCCATGACTGAGCCGGCGACGGGTAAACCCTCATCGGCGGCCTTAATCCCGGCAATTTTGGCGGAGTAGACGCGACTCATCTGCCCGGCACCGATGCCAACGGTCATGTTATCTCGTGCATAGACGATGGCGTTGGACTTAACAAACTTGGCGACTTTCCAGCAGAATAAGGCATCGCGCAGCTCCTGCTCGCTGGGCTGGCGTGTGGTGACCACGTGTAGATCGTCAGCGCCGACCATCCCCAGATCGCGCTCTTGAACCAGCAGCCCACCGTTGACGCGTTTGAAGTCGAGTCCCGGACAGGCCTCACCCCATTCACTGCAGGCGAGCACACGAACGTTCTGCTTGGCGCTGAGCACATCCAAGGCTTCATCGCTGATACGAGGGGCGATGATCACCTCGACGAATTGGCGGGCGATGATGGCTTGCGCCGTCTTGGCATCCAGAGGACGGTTGAAGGCGATGATACCGCCAAAGGCGGAGGTCGGGTCAGTCTGGTAGGCGCGCTCATAGGCCTGGAGTAGATCACTAGCGATAGCGACGCCACAGGGGTTGGCATGTTTCACGATGACACAGGCTGGCTCGGCAAAACTTTTAACACACTCCAGCGCGGCATCGGTATCGGCGATGTTGTTATAGGAGAGCGCCTTGCCCTGCAACTGCTGCGCGGTGGCGATGCTGGCCTCACGTACCGGCTCTTCGACATAGAAGGCGGCCTGCTGGTGGCCATTTTCGCCATAACGCATATCCTGCTTTTTCACCAGATTCAGATTCAGGGTGCGAGGGAAGCGTCCGCTGGGATTACTGGTGTCGCCATGGTAAGGGGCGACCAGCGTGCCGAAATAGTTGGCAATCATGCTGTCGTAGGCGGCGGTATGCTCAAAGGCTTTGATCGCCAGATCGAAGCGTGTCGCCTGACTTAACGAGCCATGGTTAGCATCCATTTCGGCAATGACCCGATCGAAGTCGTGGTTATTAACTATGATGGCGACGTCATTATGGTTTTTCGCGGCCGAGCGCACCATGGTCGGTCCGCCGATATCAATATTTTCTACCGCTGCTTCCAGAGTACAGTCGGGACGGGCAACGGTCTGGGCAAAGGGATAGAGGTTAACCACCACCATATCGATGGGTTTGATCTCATGCTGCTGCATGATATCGCTGTCACGGTCACGGCGACCCAGGATCCCACCATGAATCTTGGGATGGAGGGTTTTAACGCGTCCATCCATCATCTCTGGGAAACCGGTATAATCGGAGACTTCAATGACGGGCAGGCCAGCCTCTGATAATAGACGGGCGGTGCCGCCCGTTGAGAGCAGCTCGATGCCGCGTTGGTGTAACGCACGGGCGAACTCAACGATACCAGTTTTATCGGAGACACTCAGTAGTGCGCGGCGAACAGGACGACTGTGTTGCATGGTGGTTATATCCTTCGGCAATGGATCGCAGTAACCCTATTTATATACCTATTAGGCGTCGTTGCGAATGAAGCGGAATTATAGCGCGCGATGATTCTAACGAAAACGTTTGCGTAAAGCTCGTCAAATTTTTGCCGCCACAGAGTTTGTGGATAACTCTGTGTGTAATCAGGTATAAGCAGTTCAATTGCTGTGTAATGCGTCAAACGATACTTTTGTCGTAAAATAGCGGTTGCACGCTGCGAATTGGGCCCTATAATGCGCCTCCATCGACACGGCACTTGTGAACAACATCACAAGATGAGCCGGGGAGAGTGAAGTGAAAAACGAGAAATTAATCGTTGACACTCACCGAGGAAAGCGTAACATACGCTGCCTCGACTTAGTGAAGCAAAGCTCCTAAGTCATTGCTCTTTAACAAATTATCAGACAATCTGTGTGGGCACTCGCAAGATTCGTATTAAGCATTCCTCGGAATGCCAAAATATTTAAAGTCTTGAAGAGTGACAGCAGTTAATTCATTACGAATAAACAGTTTAATTTCTTTGAGCATCAAGCTTTTAATTGAAGAGTTTGATCATGGCTCAGATTGAACGCTGGCGGCAGGCTTAACACATGCAAGTCGAGCGGTAGCAGGGAGAAAGCTTGCTTTCTCCGCTGACGAGCGGCGGACGGGTGAGTAATGTCTGGGGATCTGCCTGATGGAGGGGGATAACTACTGGAAACGGTAGCTAATACCGCATAACGTCGCAAGACCAAAGTGGGGGACCTTCGGGCCTCATGCCATCAGATGAACCCAGATGGGATTAGCTAGTAGGTGAGGTAATGGCTCACCTAGGCGACGATCCCTAGCTGGTCTGAGAGGATGACCAGCCACACTGGAACTGAGACACGGTCCAGACTCCTACGGGAGGCAGCAGTGGGGAATATTGCACAATGGGCGCAAGCCTGATGCAGCCATGCCGCGTGTATGAAGAAGGCCTTCGGGTTGTAAAGTACTTTCAGTAGGGAGGAAGGTGTGCGTGTTAATAGCACGTGCAATTGACGTTACCTACAGAAGAAGCACCGGCTAACTCCGTGCCAGCAGCCGCGGTAATACGGAGGGTGCAAGCGTTAATCGGAATTACTGGGCGTAAAGCGCACGCAGGCGGTTTGTTAAGTTGGATGTGAAATCCCCGGGCTTAACCTGGGAACTGCATCCAAGACTGGCAAGCTAGAGTCTCGTAGAGGGAGGTAGAATTCCAGGTGTAGCGGTGAAATGCGTAGAGATCTGGAGGAATACCGGTGGCGAAGGCGGCCTCCTGGACGAAGACTGACGCTCAGGTGCGAAAGCGTGGGGAGCAAACAGGATTAGATACCCTGGTAGTCCACGCTGTAAACGATGTCGATTTGGAGGTTGTGCCCTTGAGGCGTGGCTTCCGAAGCTAACGCGTTAAATCGACCGCCTGGGGAGTACGGCCGCAAGGTTAAAACTCAAATGAATTGACGGGGGCCCGCACAAGCGGTGGAGCATGTGGTTTAATTCGATGCAACGCGAAGAACCTTACCTACTCTTGACATCCAGCGAATCCTGTAGAGATACGGGAGTGCCTTCGGGAACGCTGAGACAGGTGCTGCATGGCTGTCGTCAGCTCGTGTTGTGAAATGTTGGGTTAAGTCCCGCAACGAGCGCAACCCTTATCCTTTGTTGCCAGCGGTTCGGCCGGGAACTCAAAGGAGACTGCCAGTGATAAACTGGAGGAAGGTGGGGATGACGTCAAGTCATCATGGCCCTTACGAGTAGGGCTACACACGTGCTACAATGGCGTATACAAAGAGAAGCGACCTCGCGAGAGCAAGCGGACCTCATAAAGTACGTCGTAGTCCGGATTGGAGTCTGCAACTCGACTCCATGAAGTCGGAATCGCTAGTAATCGTGGATCAGAATGCCACGGTGAATACGTTCCCGGGCCTTGTACACACCGCCCGTCACACCATGGGAGTGGGTTGCAAAAGAAGTAGGTAGCTTAACCTTCGGGAGGGCGCTTACCACTTTGTGATTCATGACTGGGGTGAAGTCGTAACAAGGTAACCGTAGGGGAACCTGCGGTTGGATCACCTCCTTACCTGAAGATACGAAATATTGTGTAGTGCTCACACAGATTGTCTGATAGATGTTCGAGCAAAGCGTCTGCGAAGTCGACCCAGTGTCCCCTTCGTCTAGAGGCCTAGGACACCGCCCTTTCACGGCGGTAACAGGGGTTCGAATCCCCTAGGGGACGCCATTTGCGGTATCGGGTGAAAGACGGTGCCAACAATATTGCAAAACGGACTTACGAGTCATGTTTGCAATATTTTGCTCTTTAACAATCTGGAACAAGCTGAAAATTCGAAAACAATCGAATTGCTTTTAACAAGTGATTCGAGAGTCTCTCAAATGCTTGCAGCACGAAGTGAAACACCTTCGGGTTGTGAGGTTAAGTGACTAAGCGTACACGGTGGATGCCTAGGCAGTCAGAGGCGATGAAGGACGTGCTAATCTGCGATAAGCGTCGGTGAGCTGATATGAAGCATTATTAGCCGGCGATGTCCGAATGGGGAAACCCAGTGCAATCCGTTGCACTATCGTTAAGTGAATACATAGCTTAACGAGGCGAACCAGGGGAACTGAAACATCTAAGTACCCTGAGGAAAAGAAATCAACCGAGATTCCCCCAGTAGCGGCGAGCGAACGGGGAAGAGCCCAGAACCTGAATCAGTTTGTGCATTAGTGGAAGCGTCTGGAAAGTCGCGCGATACCGGGTGATAGCCCCGTACACGAAGGTGCACAGCTGTGAGTTCGATGAGTAGGGCGGGACACGTGTTATCCTGTCTGAATATGGGGGGACCATCCTCCAAGGCTAAATACTCCTGACTGACCGATAGTGAACCAGTACCGTGAGGGAAAGGCGAAAAGAACCCCGGCGAGGGGAGTGAAATAGAACCTGAAACCGTGTACGTACAAGCAGTGGGAGCATCCTTCGGGGTGTGACTGCGTACCTTTTGTATAATGGGTCAGCGACTTATATTTTGTAGCAAGGTTAACCGAATAGGGGAGCCGTAGGGAAACCGAGTCTTAACTGGGCGTCTAGTTGCAAGGTATAGACCCGAAACCCGGTGATCTAGCCATGGGCAGGTTGAAGGTTGGGTAACACTAACTGGAGGACCGAACCGACTAATGTTGAAAAATTAGCGGATGACTTGTGGCTGGGGGTGAAAGGCCAATCAAACCGGGAGATAGCTGGTTCTCCCCGAAAGCTATTTAGGTAGCGCCTCGTGAACTCATCTTCGGGGGTAGAGCACTGTTTCGGCTAGGGGGTCATCCCGACTTACCAACCCGATGCAAACTACGAATACCGAAGAATGTTATCACGGGAGACACACGGCGGGTGCTAACGTCCGTCGTGAAGAGGGAAACAACCCAGACCGCCAGCTAAGGTCCCAAAGTCATGGTTAAGTGGGAAACGATGTGGGAAGGCATAGACAGCCAGGATGTTGGCTTAGAAGCAGCCATCATTTAAAGAAAGCGTAATAGCTCACTGGTCGAGTCGGCCTGCGCGGAAGATGTAACGGGGCTAAACCATGCACCGAAGCTGCGGCAGCGACACTATGTGTTGTTGGGTAGGGGAGCGTTCTGTAAGCCTGTGAAGGTGGCCTGTGAGGGCTGCTGGAGGTATCAGAAGTGCGAATGCTGACATAAGTAACGATAAAGCGGGTGAAAAGCCCGCTCGCCGGAAGACCAAGGGTTCCTGTCCAACGTTAATCGGGGCAGGGTAAGTCGACCCCTAAGGCGAGGCCGAAAGGCGTAGTCGATGGGAAACAGGTTAATATTCCTGTACTTGGTGTTATTGCGAAGGGGGGACGGAGAAGGCTAGACCGGCCGGGCGACGGTTGTCCCGGTTTAAGCGTGTAGGTGTGATGACCTGGCAAATCCGGTTATCTCTAACACTGAGGCGTGATGACGAGGCACTACGGTGCTGAAGTGGTTAATGCCCTGCTTCCAGGAAAAGCCTCTAAGCTCTAGATAACACTGAATCGTACCCCAAACCGACACAGGTGGTCAGGTAGAGAATACCAAGGCGCTTGAGAGAACTCGGGTGAAGGAACTAGGCAAAATGGTGCCGTAACTTCGGGAGAAGGCACGCTGGCATGTAGGTGAAGTCCCTCGCGGATGGAGCCGAAGCCAGTCGAAGATACCAGCTGGCTGCAACTGTTTAATAAAAACACAGCACTCTGCAAACACGAAAGTGGACGTATAGGGTGTGACGCCTGCCCGGTGCTGGAAGGTTAATTGATGGGGTCAGCCGCAAGGCGAAGCTCTTGATCGAAGCCCCAGTAAACGGCGGCCGTAACTATAACGGTCCTAAGGTAGCGAAATTCCTTGTCGGGTAAGTTCCGACCTGCACGAATGGCGTAATGATGGCCAGGCTGTCTCCACCCGAGACTCAGTGAAATTGAACTCGCTGTGAAGATGCAGTGTACCCGCGGCAAGACGGAAAGACCCCGTGAACCTTTACTATAGCTTGACACTGAACATTGAACCTTGATGTGTAGGATAGGTGGGAGGCTTTGAAGTGTGGACGCCAGTCTGCATGGAGCCGACCTTGAAATACCACCCTTTAATGTTTGATGTTCTAACCTGGTCCCCGTAATCCGGGATAGGGACAGTGTCTGGTGGGTAGTTTGACTGGGGCGGTCTCCTCCCAAAGAGTAACGGAGGAGCACGAAGGTTAGCTAATCCTGGTCGGACATCAGGAGGTTAGTGCAAAGGCATAAGCTAGCTTGACTGCGAGAGTGACGGCTCGAGCAGGTGCGAAAGCAGGTCTTAGTGATCCGGTGGTTCTGAATGGAAGGGCCATCGCTCAACGGATAAAAGGTACTCCGGGGATAACAGGCTGATACCGCCCAAGAGTTCATATCGACGGCGGTGTTTGGCACCTCGATGTCGGCTCATCACATCCTGGGGCTGAAGTAGGTCCCAAGGGTATGGCTGTTCGCCATTTAAAGTGGTACGCGAGCTGGGTTTAGAACGTCGTGAGACAGTTCGGTCCCTATCTGCCGTGGGCGTTGGAAGATTGAGAGGGGCTGCTCCTAGTACGAGAGGACCGGAGTGGACGCACCGCTGGTGTTCGGGTTGTGATGCCAATTGCATTGCCCGGTAGCTACGTGCGGAAGAGATAAGCGCTGAAAGCATCTAAGCGCGAAACTTGCCTCGAGATGAGTCTTCCCTTGGACCTTGAGTCCACTGAAGGAACGTTTAAGACTAAGACGTTGATAGGCTGGGTGTGTAAGCGTAGCGATACGTTGAGCTAACCAGTACTAATGATCCGTGAGGCTTAACCTTACAACACCGAAGGTGTTTTTAGAGAGACGAATTTAGCTTGTTCAAGATTGGAACCGATGGCCTGAATGGCGGTTGGTAAAACAGAATTTGCCTGGCGGCGATAGCGCGGTGGTCCCACCTGACCCCATGCCGAACTCAGAAGTGAAACGCCGTAGCGCCGATGGTAGTGTGGGGTCTCCCCATGCGAGAGTAGGGAACTGCCAGGCATCAAATAGAGAAAAAGCCCCACGCTGATGCGTCGGGCTTTTTCTTTTTCTATTGATAGGCTCTAAGCCTCAGTAGGTTATCGATGTGGTTCGCCGATGGGTAAGACGGTGCGCTGCAATTGACCGTTGATCACCTCCGCCATTGCCAGATAGATTGCACTGGCGCCACAGATGATCCCTTCAATACCGGCCAACCTTAACACGCTGGCATTAGCGGTCAGATTGCCGTAAGCCAGCAGGAAAAATAGTAGCGTCAGGCTGGCGAAAACAAACTGTAGTGCTCGGTTTGCGCGTAGCGTGCCGAAAAACATGAACAGAGTAAAAATTCCCCAGAGTCCAAGATAAGCGGCTAACGATGGTGCTGTTACGGCCTCGGCCAGTCCCATCTTTGGCAAGAGTAGTAGGGCAACCAGGGTCAGCCAAAAGGCACCGTAAGACGTAAAGGCGGTGAGACCAAAGGTGTTGCCTTGACGATACTCCAGCAGTCCAGCCAAGATCTGCGCCAGCCCACCGAAGAAAATCCCCATCGCCAGGATCATCGCATTCAACGGGAATAGCCCCGCGTTGTGCATATTTAATAGTACCGTTGTCATACCGAAGCCCATCAGCCCAAGGGGAGCGGGATTGGCCAGTGGATTATTGAGCATATCGACTCCTTATACGGTGTCACAGGCGGCGTGCGCCGCCCTAGCGGTAGGGTATATCGTCCACAATCAGGTGTAGCGTTAGCGAGGCTGCATGGTGTGCTTCTCTTCCAGTAAGCGCTCGACGACGCTGGGATCGGCCAGGGTAGAGGTATCCCCTAAGTTGCTGACATCGCCGCTGGCGATTTTCCGTAAGATGCGGCGCATGATCTTCCCGGAGCGGGTCTTCGGCAGCGCATCGGTCCAATGTAGGATATCGGGTGTGGCGATCGGGCCGATCTCTTTACGCACCCAGTCGCGAACCTCGCTATACAGTGCCGGCGTGGGCTCCTCCCCGGCGTTAAGCGTGATATAGGCATAGATCGCCTGCCCTTTGATGTTATGTGGAATGCCTACCACGGCCGCCTCGGCGATTTTGGGATGTGCGACTAAGGCTGATTCGATCTCGGCGGTGCCCAGCCGGTGGCCGGAGACGTTGAGCACATCGTCGACACGCCCAGTGATCCAGTAATAGCCATCCTCATCGCGGCGAGCGCCATCGCCACTGAAGTACATGCCCTTAAAGGTGGAAAAATAGGTTTGCTCGAAACGTTCGTGGGCCCCGAACAGTGTGCGTGCCTGCCCTGGCCAAGAGTCCAGGATCACCAGATTGCCTTCGCAGGCTCCCTGGAGAACCTCTCCACTGTTATCGACCAGTGCCGGTTGCACGCCAAAGAAGGGTAAGGTCGCGGATCCCGCCTTGAGTAGGGTGGCACCCGGTAGGGGAGTAATCATAAATCCGCCAGTTTCGGTCTGCCACCAGGTATCCATGATCGGGCAATGGCTATTGCCGATGGTATGGTAGTACCACTCCCAAGCCTCTGGGTTGATCGGTTCACCCACTGAGCCGAGGATACGTAGCGAGCTGCGCTGGGTACCGGCGACGGCGCGCGTGCCTTCAGCCATTAATGCACGGATGGCGGTCGGCGCGGTATACAAAATATTGACCTGATGCTTATCCACGATCTGACTGAGTCGGTTGATGCCCGGATAGTTGGGCACACCTTCGAACATCAGGGTGATGGCACCATTGGCGAGTGGGCCATACAGCAGGTAGCTGTGTCCAGTGACCCAACCGACGTCGGCGGTGCACCAGTAAATATCGCCGGGATGATAATCGAAGACATATTTAAAGGTGGTCGCGGCATAGACCAGGTATCCCCCGGTGGTATGTAGTACCCCTTTAGGCTTCCCCGTTGATCCGGAGGTATACAGGATGAACAGCGGATCCTCGGCCTTCATGACGGCTACCGGGCAATGCACATCGGCTTGTGCCATCAGTTCATGCCACCAGTGATCACGGCCGGCATGCCACTCTCCGGGGGCCCCGGTACGGCGGAATACCACGACATGTTGTACGCTGGTGACTTGAGGGTGTAGCAATGCCTCGTCGACATTACGTTTGAGGGGAATGCTGCGCCCCGCCCGCACACCTTCATCCGCGGTGATCACCAATTTGGCGCCAGAGTCGATGATGCGCCCGGCGACAGCCTCCGGCGAGAAACCGCCGAAGATCACCGAATGGATCGCACCGATACGCGCACAGGCCAGCATCGCGACAGCCGCTTCGACCACCATCGGCATATAGATCGCGACGACATCGCCCTTTGCCACCTGGAGTGACTTGAGTACGTTGGCGAAACGACACACTTCCTGGTGTAACTGGCGATACGTGACATAGCGACTTTCCTGTGGGTCATCCCCCTCCCAGATGATGGCGGTCTGATCGCCCCGCTCCGCCAAGTGACGATCCAAGCAGTTGGCCGCCAGATTTAGCGTCCCATCTTCAAACCAGCGGATGTTGATATGCCCGGGATCGAAGCTGCTGTTTTTGACTCGAGTATAGGGCGTGATCCAACTGATGATTTGCCCCTGCTCACGCCAGAATGCATCGGGATTATCGACCGAGGCCCGATACATCTCGCGATACATCTCTTCACTGATGAAGGCATGCTGGGCGATGTCTCGTGGCACAGGGTAGGTATGGATGAGGCTCATACTACGTCTCCGAAATGATGTTAATAAGATGTCAATATAGAGTTAATTTTAGACGTGGTTAGGGATTTGTGTATATTTTGCGCGCATGATCACGCAATAAAGCGAGGGAGAATCGCGGGCCGGGTCGTGATGATACTGGCTGAAATGTGGTGCATTGCACCAATTTGGGGCGTCAAAACAGTGCGCTCGCTGATCGCGTATCCGGTGAAGATGGACATCGACGGTTACGCCGTGACCCCGTTGGTCAATAAATATACCAAATGAATTTATTCACCATGTAATTATTAAGCGGGCATCGATAGCGACGTCGCTTCCCTGTGGCAGCGGAGTTGTGTCGGGAGTGATGGCATAAATTATGCTTATACCTTGTCGTCAGTAATGCCGTGCGCAGCGGGACAGGCTGCGGCGAATGCAGTGAGCCAGGAAGCGAGAAACATAAAAAGGTCGCGCAGCGTCCGATAATAATGAGGTTGTTGAATAATGAAACGATTGAGATTGACCCTGGCATGGCAAATCGTTATTGCATTGATTTTAGGGATTATTGTTGGGGCCGTCTTGCATGATCAAGGGGAGTCACGCCAGTGGTTGGTGAGTAATCTGCTCAGCCCCGCGGGAGATATCTTTATCCGCCTGATTAAGATGATTGTCCTGCCCATCGTGATCTCGACGCTGATCGTCGGTATCGCCGGTGTAGGGGACGCGAAGAAGCTGGGCCGCATCGGGTTAAAGACTATCGTCTACTTTGAAGTGATCACCACCATCGCCATCATCGTCGGTATCACCTTAGCCAACCTATTCCAACCCGGTCATGGTGTCGATATGAGCCAATTGGCGACGGTTGATATTTCCCAATATGAGCGAACCACCGAGCAGGTGCAAAGCGGGGCACATAGCCTGGTCGGCACACTGTTGGCTCTCATCCCCGCGAACCTGTTTGCGGCATTGGCCAAGGGAGAGATCCTGCCGATCATCTTCTTCTCGGTCTTGTTTGGTCTGGGGCTCTCCTCGCTGCCGAGCGATCATAAGGAACCTTTGCTGCGTGTCTTTCGTGCTATTTCCGAAAGTATGTTTAAGGTTACCCATATGATCATGCGGTATGCACCGATCGGGGTATTTGGGTTGATCTCGGTGACGGTAGCTAACTTTGGCTTTTCCTCTTTGTTACCGTTGGCGAAGTTGGTCGTTCTGGTGTACGGCGCGATCCTCTTCTTCGGCCTGATGGTGCTCGGTGCGGTAGCGCGCCTGTGTCGGCTGCGTATTTGGACTCTGATCACCATCCTCAAGGATGAGCTGATCCTCGCTTACTCTACCGCGAGCTCGGAGACCGTGCTGCCGCGCATCATGGAGAAGATGGAGGCCTACGGGGCGCCGAAGTCGATCACCAGCTTCGTCGTACCGACCGGTTACTCCTTTAATTTGGATGGTTCGACGCTGTATCAGAGTATTGCCGCCATCTTTATCGCCCAGCTCTACGGTATTCAGCTCTCTCTGGGTCATGAGATCATCCTGGTATTGACGTTGATGGTGACCTCCAAGGGGATTGCCGGTGTACCGGGTGTCTCCTTTGTGGTCTTGTTAGCGACGCTGGGCAGCGTCGGTATTCCGCTGGAAGGACTGGCCTTTATTGCCGGGGTCGATCGGATTCTGGATATGGCGCGCACGGCGCTCAACGTGGTCGGTAATGCTTTGGCGGTACTGGTGATTGCCAAATGGGAGCACCAGTTCGATCGCGACAAGGCACGCGCCTACGAGGCGCGGATGCATACGCCTGAGGGTATTGCACAGCAGGATCTACTGTAAGCTCACGATGGTGCAAAGAGTAAAAACAAACGGGCGGAGATCATCTCCGCCCGTTTTACTGTAGGTCGAGGTGGGCGTTTAACGTACGCTGCCACCCGGGATCGGGCCGTTGGCCTTGGCGACCTGAGCTGCATCATAGGGCGCGATGTTATCGGCCGCAGTCGATACGGGCTTATTCAGCTCACCGTTCAGCGACAACAGATCGTTCTGGTTGAGGGTACCCAAGGCATACTTGATGTTGAGCTGGCTGATGAGGTAGTCGTAGCGCGCATTAGCCAGATTCTGCTTGGCATTATACAGCGCGGTGGTCGCATTTAACACATCGACGATGGTGCGCGTACCGACCTGGTAACCGGCCTGAGTCGCGTCCAAAGAGCTTTGCGCGGAGACGACGGCCTGCTTATAGGCGGCGACGCCACTGATAGCCGCGGAGATGTTGTTGAAGGAGGAGCGTACGTTCTGCACGACGCTACGGTGCGCGCCATCCAACGCCTCGCTGGCCGCGACAAAGTTGTACTGTGCCTGTTTCACCTGCGAGTTGGTCGCACCACCGGAGTACAACGGCAGGTTGAAGCTGAGGCCGATGGTGTTCTGCCCCTGATAGCTGCTGTTGCCATTCGGGTTTTGTGCCTTTTGAGCGTTAGACAGGCTGTTATAGTCGGTGTTGCTGACGCCGGTAGAGGCGGTCAGATTCAGGGTCGGCATGTAACCCGTTTCCGCATATTTGATCTGCTGGCGGGCCAGATCCTGGCTCAGTCGTGCGCTTAACAGTTGCAGGTTACGTTTTTCCGCCTCTTGCAACAGCGCCTTGACGTCTTGCGGCCGCTGGGTGTTGAAACGGTCGATGTTCAGAGCGGAGAGCTGCGGATAGTATTGGCCGGTGATTTGGCGCAGGGCTTCCAGCGAGTTATCCAGATTGTTGCGCGCAGTCACTTCTTGGGCCAACACCTGATCGTATTGGGCGCGGGCGTTCTGCACATCGGTGATCGCCACCAGGCCGACATTGAAGCGTTGCGTGGTCTGATCGAGCTGGTTGTAGATAGCCTGCTTGTTGGCCTCGGTATAGGTCAGCTGATCGATGGCGCGTAGCACATTGAAGTAAGCGGTGGCGGTGTTGAGCATCAGTGTCTGCTCGGATGACTGGTAGGAGACATCCTGAATACCGGCCTGTTTTTCCGTCATCGACAGTTGGCGCCATTTAGACATGTCGAAGAGGGTTTGCGTCAACGCCAGCGTTGCGCCGTAATTATTGGAGTCCAGACCGGAGCTATCGCGGAAGCCGTTGGTATAGGTATAGTCCGCACCCAGCCCAAGTTGCGGCAGCAGCGGGCTGCGTGATTCGTTAATTTTTTCGAATGCCGCATCACGATTGGCGGCGGCCTGGCGCAGGTCTGGGTTGCTTTCTTTAGCCTGTTGATACACCTGCATCAGGTTTTCTGCCTGACTTAATGCACTGAAGCCACTGAGGCTTAGGCCAATAAGAAGAGGGAGCAGTTTCTTCATTTGCATTCCTTGTTATGCAGAAAAATGGTTAGCGTGGCACAGACCTCACGTCATAGACTGATAATTTTACCAGAGAGCCTCCTCTGAGGCTGGTGGCCGAATGTGCCATTCTTGCTAAATCGCAACGATTTTTAGGCGTACGGACGGCGACATCGTTGGCTGCGGCTGGATGTGTCCAGGTCCGATGCTCTTTCAATCAGTAAGGATATTACGTTATGTGTCTCGACAAACCCAGCCCCGTCACCTTCAACAAAGATGATGTGGAAATTATTGCACGGGAAACTCGCTACCGTGGTTTTTTTTCGCTTGATAGCTACCGTTTTCGCCACCGTCTTTTTAACGGTGAAATGAGTGGGGAGGTGGTGCGTGAGGTCTTTGAACGAGGGCATGCGGCGGTATTGTTGCCCTATGATCCGCGGCGTGACGAAGTTGTGTTGATCGAACAGCTCCGCATCCCGGCCTACGATAGTAGCGCGACGCCTTGGCTGCTGGAGATGGTCGCCGGCATGATCGAGCCGGGGGAAAGCGTCGAGCAGGTGGCGCGCCGTGAGGCTCTGGAGGAGGCGGGGATTACGGTGGGGCGTTGCCGACCGGTCCTGAGTTATCTCGCCAGTCCAGGGGGGACCAGCGAGCGTCTCTCGATTGTGGTGGGGGAGGTTGACGCCAGCACGGCATCGGGTATACATGGCTTGGCCGAAGAGCATGAGGATATTCGGGTACATGTGGTGAGCCGGGAACAGGCCTATCGCTGGGTCGAGCAGGGGGTGATCGATAATGCCGCCTCGGTGATTGCTTTACAGTGGCTTGAGCTCAATCACGCCGCGTTGCGTGTGGCCTGGCAGGATTGAGGCACGAGGTCGCGGCATAAATTCAGACTCCCGGGGGATTGCTGTGGCCATGCGCTAGCCGCTACCATGCATGATCCGTGCAACTACTGCGAGTAGAGCGGTGTTCAGCGGGCCACATCCTGGGTGAGTGATGGAATTGTGTGCGGCACGGCAGATCTCCCGATGTAAAGCACGTTATGATTATCAGAATAAAAAGTTGCATCAGTGCGATGAAAAGCATCAAATTAGCTGAGTTTCTGCGCACGAGATCTCTGCATCTGTGGGCGTAAGCGCTGACGTAGGGCGGGAGCTAAGCTCTTTTTAAACCGTTCATTGCGATTTAGCCATGTAAC
Source organism: Edwardsiella tarda ATCC 15947 = NBRC 105688 (assembly GCF_003113495.2). Lineage (NCBI taxonomy): Bacteria > Pseudomonadati > Pseudomonadota > Gammaproteobacteria > Enterobacterales > Hafniaceae > Edwardsiella > Edwardsiella tarda. Next base: position 3,352,302 of record NZ_CP084506.1, on the reverse strand, counting down.
TGCCGTTTTGCAGGTTCTGACAGACTCAAGTCATAAAGGACGTTATTTGGAAAGCCTGTTTCATCTGGCCGTAGCGAGTGGGGCGCCGGTCAGACTATTGCAAATTACCGATACCCATCTGTTTGCGGGGCCGCAAGAAACCCTGCTCGGCGTCAATACCTACCGCAGCTATCAGGCCGTGTTAGCGGCGATTCGTGCGGAGGCGCAGCCCTTCGATCTCATCGTCGCGACGGGCGACTTGGCGCAGGACCACTCCAGTGCGGCCTATCACCACTTCGCCGCGGGGATTGCCACGTTGCAGAAGCCCTGCCTGTGGTTACCGGGAAATCACGATTTTCAACCGGCGATGGTCGATGCGTTGGCGCAGGCTGGCGTACAGGCAAGTAAGCGTGCCCTACTGGGTGACCAGTGGCAGATCGTGTTGCTGGACAGCCAGGTGGTTGGTGTGCCGCATGGTGAGTTGAGCGACTATCAGCTCGAGTGGTTAGAGCAGGCGCTCCTCAGCGAGCCGCAGCGTCATACGATGATATTGTTGCATCATCACCCCTTGCCCTCCGGTTGTACCTGGCTGGATCAACATAGCCTGCGCAACGCGCATGCGTTGGATGAGATCTTACGGCGTCATCCACGGGTGAAGACGCTGGTATGCGGTCATATCCACCAGGAGTTAGATCTGGACTGGAACGGCTGTCGTTTATTGGCGACCCCTTCGACTTGCGTCCAATTCAAACCCCTGTGTACCAACTTTACTATCGATACCATTTCTCCGGGCTGGCGCTATCTGGATCTGTATCCCGATGGGCGTGTGACCACGGCGGTACACCGCCTGGCCGGTAATGAATTTAGGCCGGATTTGGATGCTGACGGCTATTGATGATGCCTACTCTCCTGTATTTGCATGGTTTTAACAGTTCTCCCCGCTCCGCCAAGGCGACGGCGCTACAGCGTTGGTTGGCCGAGCACCATCCTCAGATCACCCTGTTAGTACCGCAGTTGCCGCCCTATCCGGCCGATGCGGCACAACTGCTGGAGGATCTGGTGATGGAGCGCGCCGGGCGCCCGCTTGGGCTGGTGGGCTCCTCGCTCGGTGGCTACTACGCGACCTGGCTGTCTCAATGTTTCACCCTGCCAGCGGTGGTGATCAATCCAGCGGTACGCCCCTTTGAGCTGTTATTGGACTATTTGGGGCAGAATGAGAACCCCTACACCGGACAGCAATATGTGCTAGAGTCTCGCCACGTCTTTGATTTAAAGGTGATGCAGGTCGAGCCTCTGGAGTCGCCGGATCTGATCTGGTTGCTGCAGCAGCGTGGCGATGAAGTGTTGGATTATCGTCAGGCCGTGGCTTACTACACCTCTTGTCGCCAGACCCTCGAAGAGGGGGGCAATCACGCCTTCGTGGGGATAGAGCGTTTTTTCCCACAGATCATAGACTTTTTGGGGCTGAGCGCGGAGTAGTATCCGCTCGCCACACGAGATGGGTGGGTAAAGCAGGGGACGCATTGGCGGGATCCCCTGCTTTTCCCATCTGAGTGACAAACATCGACTTTACGACTCATAAGATGACTCAATCCAGCTATAACGCCGACGCCATCGAGGTGCTCAGCGGCCTTGAACCCGTGCGCCGCCGCCCGGGTATGTATACCGATACCACCCGTCCCAATCACTTGGGGCAAGAGGTGATTGATAACAGCATCGATGAGGCTCTGGCAGGCCATGCCACACGAGTCGAGGTGATCTTGCACCCCGACCAATCCCTGGAGGTGATTGACGATGGCCGCGGGATGCCGGTCGACATTCACCCTGAGGAAGGGGTGCCGGCCATCGAGCTGATCCTGTGCCGGTTGCACGCCGGTGGCAAGTTTTCCAATAAAAACTATCAATTCTCCGGCGGTCTGCATGGCGTGGGGATCTCCGTCGTCAACGCCCTGTCGCATCGCGTAGAGGTCAGCGTACGCCGTGATGGTCAGATCTACCAGATCGCCTTCGAAAACGGTGAGAAGGTGGAGGAGCTGCATGTTACCGGCACGGTGGGGCGGCGCAACACTGGCACCAGTGTCCACTTCTGGCCAGATGCACAGTTCTTTGACTCGGCACGTTTCTCCGTCTCGCGTTTAAGCCATTTGTTAAAGGCCAAGGCGGTGCTCTGCCCGGGGGTTGAGATCCTATTCCGCGATCTGGTCAACGGTAGCGAGCAGCGCTGGTGCTACCAAGATGGCTTGACCGATTACCTGATGGAGTCGGTCAATGGCCTGGTGACCCTGCCAGAGCAGCCATTCACCGGGACTTTCGCGACGGAGAGCGAGGCGGTGGATTGGGCGCTACTGTGGCTCCCCGAGGGCGGTGAGTTGCTGACGGAGAGTTACGTTAACCTGATCCCGACCCAGCAAGGGGGGACGCATGTCAACGGTCTGCGTCAGGGGCTCTTGGATGCGATGCGTGAGTTCTGTGAGTTCCGTAATCTGCTGCCGCGTGGGGTGAAACTGAGCGCCGACGACATCTGGGAGCGCTGCGCCTATGTGTTATCCGTCAAGATGCAGGATCCGCAGTTCGCCGGTCAAACCAAGGAGCGTCTCTCTTCACGCCAGTGCGCGGCATTTGTTTCTGGCGTGGTCAAGGATGCCTTCAGCCTGTGGTTGAACCAAAACGTCCAGGCCGCCGAGCAATTGGCCGAACTGGCCATCAACAGCGCCCAGCGTCGTATGCGAGCGGCGAAGAAGGTGGTGCGTAAGAAGCTGACCAGCGGCCCGGCTCTGCCGGGTAAGCTGGCGGATTGCAGCGCCCAGGATTTGGCGCGTACCGAGCTGTTCCTGGTGGAAGGGGATTCGGCGGGCGGCTCCGCCAAGCAGGCGCGTGACCGCGAATACCAGGCGATCATGCCGCTCAAGGGGAAGATCCTTAACACCTGGGAGGTCTCTTCCGATGAGGTGCTGGCTTCGCAAGAGGTGCACGATATCTCGGTCGCCATCGGTATCGATCCGGACAGTGATGACTTGAGCCAGCTGCGTTATGGCAAAATTTGCATCCTGGCCGATGCCGACTCGGATGGATTACATATTGCCACGCTGCTGTGCGCGCTGTTTGTACGCCACTTCCGCCCGTTGGTGCAAGCCGGCCATGTCTATGTCGCCATGCCGCCGCTGTACCGCATCGATCTCGGCAAAGAGGTGTTCTATGCCCTGAGCGAGGAGGAAAAGGCGGGAGTGCTGGAGCAGTTGAAACGCAAGAAGGGTAAGCCGAATGTGCAGCGCTTCAAGGGGTTGGGTGAGATGAACCCGCTACAACTGCGCGAGACGACACTGGATCCTAACACGCGCCGCCTGGTGCAGTTGACCATTGATGACGAGGAGATGGAGCGTACCGTGGCGGTGATGGACATGCTGTTGGCGAAAAAGCGTTCCGAGGATCGCCGCAATTGGCTGCAAGAGAATGGCAACCTGGCCGAGTTGGATGTGTAAAGCGCCTTGCCCGCTATCCGACAGGCTGCCTGCGGGTGGCCTGTTCTGTTTTCTTCCGCATGGCGGCATACCCGCGTGGCGTGCTGTGACAGGCGGATAAAAAATACGTTACTATCGCGGCCATCGCATGATTTTATGGCAGTCGTCGGCCCGAATGGGCCATGGCCGCGTCCAGAGGATGACCAATGAGCGATCTGACTCATGACAACAGTGAGCGTGTAGCGCTCCGGGCGTTTACTGAAGACGCCTATCTGCAATACTCCATGTACGTCATCATGGACCGCGCGTTGCCCTTTATCGGCGACGGGCTAAAACCGGTCCAGCGTCGCATTGTGTATGCGATGTCCGAGCTGGGGCTGAACGCCAGCGCGAAATTCAAGAAGTCGGCACGTACCGTCGGTGACGTGCTAGGTAAATACCATCCGCATGGCGATAGTGCCTGTTACGAGGCGATGGTATTGATGGCGCAGCCTTTTTCCTACCGTTATCCCTTGGTGGATGGCCAGGGGAACTGGGGGGCGCCGGACGATCCCAAATCTTTCGCCGCCATGCGTTACACCGAATCACGCCTGTCGCGCTATGCCGAAGTGCTGCTCAGCGAACTGGGGCAGGGCACTGTCGAGTACACCGCTAACTTCGACGGTACGTTGCAGGAGCCAAAATACCTGCCGGCACGTCTCCCTAACATCCTGTTGAACGGCACCACCGGTATCGCCGTCGGTATGGCGACGGATATCCCGCCGCACAACGCGCGCGAGGTCGCTAACGCCCTGGTGGCGTTGTTGGACAACCCAGATAGCTCACTGGATGATCTGCTAACGCATATCCAGGGCCCCGACTTCCCTACCGAGGCGGAGATCATCACCCCGCGCGACGAGATCCGTAAGATCTATCGCACCGGGCGGGGGTCGGTACGGATGCGCGCGGTCTGGAGGAAGGAGGAGGGCGAGATCGTCATCAGTGCTCTGCCACACCAGACTTCGGGCGCTAAGGTGTTGGAGCAGATCGCCAGCCAGATGCGCAGTAAGAAGCTGCCGATGGTGGAGGATCTCCGCGACGAATCGGATCATGAGAATCCGACACGCCTGGTGATTGTGCCGCGCTCCAATCGCGTCGATTTCGATCAGGTGATGAACCATCTGTTCGCCACCACCGATCTGGAAAAGAGCTACCGCATTAACCTGAACATGATCGGGCTGGATCGTCGCCCGGCGGTGAAGGATCTGCGTGAGATCCTCACGGAATGGTTGAGCTATCGCCGCGAGACGGTGCGCCGTCGCCTCAACTACCGCCTGGAGAAGGTACTCAAGCGCCTGCATATTCTAGAAGGCTTACTGATCGCCTTCCTGAATATCGACGAGGTTATCCACCTCATTCGTACCGAGGATGAGCCGAAGCCGGTGCTGGTGGCGCGTTTTGGTCTCAGTGAGACGCAAGCCGAGGCTATCCTGGAGTTAAAACTGCGTCAATTGGCCCGCTTAGAAGAGATGAAAATTCGCGGCGAGCAGGACGAACTGGCGCAGGAGCGTGACCGCCTACAGGCGTTGTTGGCCTCCGAGCGTAAACTCGCCACCCTGATTAAGAAAGAGATCATCGCCGATGCCCAGAACTATGGCGATGCGCGTCGTTCCCCCTTGCACCAGCGGGCCGAGGCGAAGGCGATGAGCGAGCATGACTTCGTCCCGAGCGAGCCGGTGACCATTGTGTTATCCGAGAGCGGTTGGGTGCGCAGCGCCAAGGGACACGACATCGATCCGAGCGGGTTGAATTACAAGGCTGGCGACAGCTTTCGCGCCGCCGCGCGCGGTAAGAGCAACCAACCGGTGGTGTTTATTGACTCCACCGGTCGTAGTTATGCCCTTGACCCATTGACCTTACCGTCGGCGCGTGGTCAGGGCGAGCCGCTGACCGGCAAGCTGACACCACCGCCGGGGGCCACGATCGAGCATGTGCTGATGGCGGCGGATAACCAGAAGCTGTTGATGGCCTCCGACGCCGGTTACGGCTTCGTGTGTACCTTCAGCGATCTGGTGGCGCGTAACCGTGCCGGTAAGGCGATGCTGACCCTGCCGGAGAATGCCAAGGTGTTAGCGCCGTTAGCGATCCACGGCGACGATGATATGCTGCTGGCCATTACTCAGGCCGGGCGCATGCTGATGTTCCCGGTGCATGATCTGCCGCAGTTGTCGAAGGGCAAGGGGAACAAGATCGTCTCCATCCCCGCCGCTCAAGCCGCCGCCGGTGAGGATACCCTGAAATGGCTGTTGGTGCTGGCGCCGCAGACTACGCTGACGTTGCATGTCGGTAAGCGTAAACTGGTGATGAAACCGCAGGATCTGCAGAAGTTCCGTGCCGAACGCGGGCGCAAAGGCACGCAGTTACCGCGTGGATTGCAGCGTGTCGAACGGGTCGACGTGGAGACCGCGCAGCCGCCGCGTCTGGGCGCGGACGGCGACGAATAAGATGAGTCATACTCGGGCCGCCCTCGGGCGGCCTCTGCGGGCCGGTGCGTCAGGGCGTGCCGCTCGCCATTCAGTTTATCGAGGTTGTTATGTTATTTATTCTTCGGGTCATCCTGGTTACGTTGTTATGTCTCGTGATCTGTATCGTCGGTTCGCTGTATTGCCTGTTCAGCCCGCGTAACCCACGTCATGTGGCGCGCTTCGGTCACTGGTTTGGCCGCCTGTCTCCGCTGTTTGGCCTACGGGTAGAGACACGCCTGCCGCCAGATGCGGCAAACTATGGTAATGCGATCTACATTGCTAACCACCAGAACAACTACGATATGGTCACCGCCTCCAACGCGGTGCAACCCAACACGGTAACCGTCGGTAAGAAGAGCTTGGTATGGATCCCTTTCTTCGGCCAACTGTATTGGTTGACCGGTAACCTATTGATCGACCGGAATAACCGTGCCAAGGCGCACAACACCATCGCCGCAGTGGTGGAGCAGTTTCGTTCTCGCCGCATCTCCTTCTGGATGTTCCCGGAAGGGACGCGTAGCCGCGGTCGGGGATTGATGCCGTTCAAGACCGGAGCCTTCCACGCGGCACTGGCGGCCGGGGTGCCGATCATACCGATCTGCGTCTCCAATACCCACGACAAGGTGAAGCTCAATCGTTGGAATAATGGCGTGGTGATCGTCGAGATGTTGCCGCCGATCGATACCAGCGGCTGGCGTAAGGATCAGGTGCGTGAGCTGGCCGAGCATTGCCGCACCTTGATGGCCGACAAAATAAAACAGTTGGATGCCGAAGTGGCGGCGCGTGAGGCGCAGACGGCGAAACGCGCCTAAGCGGATCGCCCGCACGGTGCCCTTTTTGGATTTACGGGAGAAGTTATGTCACTCAGTCGACGTCGGTTTATTCAGGCCTCCGGCTTGGCACTGTGCGCCAGCGGATTGCCGTTACAGGCTCGGGCGAGTGGCGGGGCGCAGGCCGCGCTACCGGTGCCCCCGCTGTTGGAGTCACGCCGAGGTCAGCCGTTGTTTCTGTCGTTGGAGCGGACACACTGGGCATTCATGGGGACGCGTAAGGTCAGTACCTGGGGTGTCAACGGCGTCTATTTAGGGCCGACGGTGCGGGTGCACAGCGGCGATGATGTGAAGTTGATTTACAGCAACCGCCTGAATGAAGCGGTGGCAATGGAGGTCGCCGGTCTGCTGGTGCCCGGCCCGCTGGCCGGTGGACCTGCACGCCAGATGTCGCCCGGTGTGGACTGGTCTCCGGTGTTGCCCATCCGCCAGTCGGCGGCGACGCTGTGGTATCACGCGGATACCCCACGCCATATGGCGCCGCAGGTGTACAACGGCCTGGCGGGTCTCTGGTTGGTGGAGGATCAGTACAGCAAGAATGCACCGCTGCCCAACCACTATGGCGTGGATGACTTTCCGTTGATCCTCCAGGATAAGCGCCTGGATAACTTCGGTGTGCCGGAATACGATCCCCCCTCCTCGGGCGGTTTCCTCGGTGACACCCTCTTGGTTAACGGAGTGCAGGACCCCTATGTCGAGGTGTCGCGTGGCTGGGTGCGTCTGCGTCTACTTAACGCCTCGAATTCGCGTCGCTATCTGTTGCAGCTTTCCGATGGCCGTCCCTTCTTCGTCATCGCCAGCGATCAGGGGCTGTTACCGGCGCCGTTGCAGGCGGAGACGCTGCCCTTGGCGCCAGGCGAGCGGCGTGAGGTGTTGATCGACATGAGCAAGGGTGAGGAGGTCGCCATCACCGCCGGTGAGGCGGCGGGGATCATGGATCGCCTGCGTGGGCTGTTCGAACCCTCGTCGATGTTAGTCTCTACGCGGGTGTTGACCCTACGTCCAACCGGGCTGCTACCGTTGATGACCGATACCCTGCCAACCCGCTTGGGCGCCGAGCCGTTGCCGGAAGGCGACGTGGTCAATAACCGTAGCATCATGCTGGGCAGTGCCTCGCATCCCGGCATCAACGGTGCCTTGTGGGATGCTGGCCGCATCGATATCCAGGCCCGTCAGGGAACCTGGGAGCGTTGGACGGTACGCGCCGATACGCCTCAGTCATTCTACATTCAGGGGGCACAGTTCCTGGTGAAGAGTGTCAATAATGCCCCGCCGTTGGTCGAAGATCATGGCTGGAAGGATAGCGTGTGGGTCGATGGCGAGGTTTCGTTACTGGTTTACTTCCCGCAGCCCTCCTCGGAGCATTTCCCCTTCTTGTTTTATAGCGGGACGTTGGAATTGGCCGATCGCGGTAGTGTCGGTCAGATGGTGGTCCAGCCGGCCCAATAAGTCGCGCGTTAACCCGGCTTGCGTTTTGTAGGCCGGGGTATGTCCTGCTCCTGCTCCTGCTCCTGCTCCTGCTCCTGCTCCTGCTCCTGCTCCTGCTCCTGTCGCTGCGTTTTGCGGCCTGCTGTGGTCGCATCGTAGATGAAAAAGCCTCAACTGGCGTGCCGCCACTCTCCCTAACAGCTGTGCTAGGATGGAAAAAACGGGGGATTGCTGCATAAACCACCGGGGAGATGAGGCAGCCTGCTGCCGACACTGGGACAAGGAGTGAGAGTGAATACGACGCTTGAACGGTTGCGCCGCCGCTTAGAAAAACGGATTTTGTTGTTGGATGGCGGCATGGGCACCATGATCCAGCGCTATGGGTTGAGTGAGCAGGACTTCCGGGCCGATCGCTTCGCCGACTGGCCCTGTGATCTGAAGGGGAATAACGACCTGCTGGTATTGACCCGGCCCGATATTATCAGCGCCATCCACTATGCCTACCTCGAGGCTGGGGCGGATATTCTGGAGACCAACACCTTTAACGCGACGCGCATCGCGATGGCGGACTATCGCATGGAGGCGCTGGCACCGGAGATCAACTATCAGGCCGCCTGTCTGGCGCGCGCCTGCGCCGATGAGTGGACGGCGCGAACGCCGCATCAACTGCGTTTCGTCGCCGGTATCCTTGGGCCGACTAACCGGACGGCCTCGATCTCGCCCGAGGTCAACGATCCCGCCTGCCGTAACATTACCTTCGATCAGCTGGTCGACGCCTATCGTGAGTCGGCGCGCGCGTTGATCGAGGGCGGGGTTGATCTGCTGATGATCGAGACGGTCTTCGATACCCTTAACGCCAAGGCGGCGGTGTATGCCTTGGAGTGCGAGTTCGCCGAGCTCGGGGTGACGCTGCCGGTGATGATCTCTGGCACGATTACCGACGCCTCCGGGCGTACCCTCTCCGGCCAAACCACCGAGGCATTCTACAACTCGTTACGTCATGCCCGGCCTCTCTCCTTTGGTCTCAACTGCGCCTTGGGGCCGGAAGACCTACGCCAGTATGTGGCGGAGCTATCACGCATCGCTGAGTGCTACGTCAGCGCTCACCCCAATGCTGGGCTACCTAATGCCTTCGGCGAATATGATCTGTCGCCGCAGGCGATGGCGCAGCAGATCGCCGAATGGGCCCAGGCGGGCTACCTGAATATCGTCGGTGGCTGTTGCGGTACGACGCCCGAGCATATCGCCGCCATCAGCCAGGCGGTGCGTAACATCGCGCCCCGGACGCGCCCACTACCGGCGCGCGCCTGCCGTCTGGCCGGATTGGAGCCATTGACCATCGACGAGCAGACTCTGTTCGTCAACGTTGGTGAGCGCACCAACGTCACCGGTTCGGCGCGCTTCAAACGCCTGATCAAGGAGAACAACTACGATGAGGCGTTAGAGGTCGCACGCCAGCAGGTGGAGAGTGGGGCGCAGATCATCGACATCAACATGGATGAGGGGATGCTGGATGCCGAGGCGGCGATGGTACGTTTCCTCAATCTGATCGCTGGCGAACCGGATATTGCCCGGGTGCCGCTGATGATCGACTCCTCGCGCTGGTCGGTGATCGAGGCGGGGTTGAAGTGTATCCAGGGTAAGGGGATCGTCAACTCGCTCTCTCTCAAGGAGGGAGAGGCGGCATTCCTTGAGCACGCCCGTCAAGTCCGTCGTTACGGCGCCGCGCTGGTGGTGATGGCCTTCGACGAGCAGGGGCAGGCGGATAGCCGGGAGCGTAAGGTGGCGATCTGTCGCCGCGCCTATCAGCTATTGACCGAACGCCTCGACTTCCCACCGGAAGATATCATCTTCGATCCCAACATTTTCGCCGTCGCCACCGGTATCGAGGAGCATAGCAACTACGCGCTCGACTTTATCGATGCCTGCGCCGAGATTAAGGCGCAGTTACCGCACGCGCTGATCTCCGGCGGCGTCTCCAACGTCTCCTTCTCCTTCCGCGGCAACGAAACGGTGCGTGAGGCGATCCATGCGGTCTTTCTCTACCACGCCATCCGTCACGGCATGGACATGGGGATCGTCAACGCCGGCCAACTGGCGATTTACGACAGCCTACCGGACGATCTGCGCGCGGCGGCGGAGGCGGTGATCCTCAATCAGTCGCCCGACGCTACCGAGCACCTGTTGGCGTTGGCCGAGCGCTATCGGGGCGTCCCAGGGGAGGGTAGCGGCGAGGCACAGCGAGCGGAATGGCGTGACTGGCCGGTGGCCCAGCGCCTGGAGTACGCTCTGGTCAAGGGGATCGGTGAGTTTGTCGAGCAGGATACCGAGGAGGCGCGCCAGCAGGTCGATCGCCCGATCGCGGTGATCGAAGGGCCGCTGATGGCAGGCATGAATCGGGTCGGCGACCTGTTCGGTGACGGTAAGATGTTTCTGCCACAGGTGGTTAAGTCGGCACGCGTGATGAAACAGGCGGTAGCCTACCTGTCACCGTTTATCGAGGCCAGTAAGCAGCGTGGTAGCAGCGCCGGTAAGGTACTGTTAGCGACGGTGAAGGGCGACGTGCATGACATCGGCAAGAATATTGTCGGCGTGGTGTTGCAGTGCAACAACTACGAGATCATCGATCTGGGCGTGATGGTGCCTGCGGAACGCATCCTGCGCGTCGCGCGTGAGGAGCAGGTGGATATTATCGGCCTGTCGGGGCTGATCACCCCATCATTGGATGAGATGGTCAACGTGGCCAGTGAGATGGAGCGTCAAGGGTTTACGCTGCCGTTGTTGATCGGCGGAGCGACCACCTCCAAGGCGCATACGGCGGTGAAGATTGCCCCAGCCTATAGCGGGCCGACGGTCTATGTGCAGAATGCGTCGCGTACCGTCGGCGTGGTGGCGGCTTTGCTATCCGAGGTGCAGCGACCGGCGTTTCTTGCGCGGATCAGCGCGGAATATGAGACGGCTCGTGCCCAGCATGGACGCCGTACGCCACGCACGCCGCCGTTACCCTTGGCACAGGCACGCGCCAACGCCTTGGCGACCGATTGGACTCATTACACCCCGCCGCGCCCGCCACAGCTCGGGGTACAGACGGTGCAGCCGGGGATCGCCACGTTGCGTCGCTATATCGACTGGACGCCATTCTTTCTTACCTGGTCGCTGGCGGGGAAATACCCACGCATCCTCGAGGACGAGGTGGTCGGTGAGGAGGCGCGACGCCTGTTGGCGGATGCCAACCACCTGCTGGATGACTTGGTGGCGAATGCTAGCCTAACGCCGCGCGGTGTGTTCGGCCTGTTTGCCGCCAACCGCTGCGGTGATGATGTGCTGATTTACCGTGATGATACCCGGCGTGAGGTGCTGGCGGTTAGCCATCATCTGCGCCAGCAGAGTAGTAAGCCTAGCGGGGCTAACTATTGCCTGGCGGATTTTGTCGCCACCAAGGAGAGCGGTATCGCCGACTATATCGGCGCCTTTGCCGTGACCGGTGGCTTGGAGGAGGAGCGACTGGCGCAGGCCTTCGAGGCCCAACACGACGACTACCATAAGATCATGGTGAAGGCGTTGGCCGATCGGTTGGCGGAGGCCTTCGCCGAATACCTGCATGAGCAAGTACGTAAGGTGCATTGGGGGTATGCGGCCGACGAGGCGTTGGATAACGAGCAGTTGATCCGTGAGAATTACCGAGGCATTCGACCGGCACCGGGTTACCCCGCCTGCCCGGAACACAGCGAGAAGGCGACGCTGTGGCGCCTGTTAGACGTCGAGGCACAGTGTGGCATGCGTCTGACGGAGTCTTATGCCATGTGGCCGGGGGCTTCGGTTTCTGGCTGGTACTTCAGCCATCCCGCGAGTAAGTATTTCGCCGTGGCCCGCATCCAACGGGATCAGGTGGAGGATTACGCGGCGCGTAAGGGGGTGGGGCTGGCAGAGGCCGAGTATTGGTTGGCGCCGAATCTCGGTTATGATCCGGAGTGAGTCTGTCGCGATAAGAGAGCCGGCCATTAGGCCGGCTCTCTGCGTTTAGGCGCAGGGGGACTCGAAGAGGTTCGCGTGCAGGGTTTGGACCACGGCGTCGGCGGCTTCGCCCGGTACCAGGAAACAGAGGTTGTGGCTGCTGGCGCCGTAGCAGATCATGCGAATATTGAACGGCTCCATGACGCCGAATACCTGGCGGCCGACGCCGCAGGCGCTGCTGAGCTGGTTGCCGATCAACGCGACCAGCGCTAAATCCTGCTCCACCTCGACCCGGCATAGCGAGGAGAGTTCTGTCAACAAGGCGCTGGTCAACAGGCTGGCGCCACCGGTACAGGAGCCCGTGGTGTCTAGGGTGAGGGCGATGCTGACCTCGGAGGTTGTGATCAGATCGACCGATAGCTGGTGGCGCGCCAGAATACCGAACACCTCGGCCAGGAAGCCACGCGCATGCAGCATATTCAGGCTGTGCAGCGTCAGCAGGGTCTGCTGGCGGCGCAGTGCCAGTGCGCGGAATAACGGTGGTTGTGCGCTCTTATTGCACACCAGCGTGCCGCCCGCGCCGGGATCGCGACTGGAACCGACGAAGACCGGAATATCGCTGCGCACCGCCGGCAGCAAGGTCGCCGGATGGAGGACCTTGGCACCGAAGGTCGCCATCTCCGCCGCCTCGGAAAAGGCGATCTCATCGATACGTCGTGCACCCGGCACAATGCGTGGATCGGTGGTGTAGATCCCCGGCACATCGGTCCAGATGTCGACCCGGCTGGCATTCAGCGCCTCACCCAGTAGGGCGGCGGTATAGTCGCTGCCGCCGCGTCCCAGCGTGGTGGTGCGCCCCTTACTTTCGCTGCCGATGAACCCCTGAGTGATGATTAAGGCGTCGTTTAAACGTGGCGCCAGGTATTGTTGCGCCAGCGCCTGCAGTTGCTCCTGATCGGGTTCGGCCTTCCCGAAGCGATCGTCGGTACGCATGATCTTGCGGATGTCGAACCACTCGGCGGCCACGCCCCGCGTACGCAGCAATTCACTGAACAGCAGCGTCGACATCAGCTCGCCATGGCTGACTAGCTCATCGGTCAACGCCGCAGAGGTCGCCAGAGAGGCCGCCTCGGCCAGCATGGCGATGTTATCCAGCATGCTGGCGATTTCGTTACGTACGACCGTGCTGTCGGGCAGGGCGTGCAGGATCTCCTCATGGATCCGTGCGATCTCGTCGAGTAAGCGCTGCCGCTCGGTGCTATCGCGTCCCTCGGCTAAAGCGATCAGCTGATTGGTGACGCCCGCGGCGGCGGAGAGCACCACGACACGCACCGCCGGGTTGGACAGGATGATATCGGCGCAGCGCAGCATGGCATCGGCGTTCGCCACGCTGGTACCGCCAAATTTCGCGATGATTGTCTGTTGCATGTTGAGCCTCGTGTCAGGGTGGCCGGTGTCCCTGTTGGCCGGCCTCACAATCCATTAGCCCGACGCAGGGCGCGCGCTAACCGGGTAAGCCGTGGCGTCGTGCCACGGCTTCGCCATGATTCCACCTTACCATTGATTCCCGAGGTGACGGGGGCAAGAGGTCATCGCCCCTCTGGGGCCCAGGCGACTGCAGCGCGATCGATCGTAGCAACGGTGATATGGCATGAGCCGCCACGGCGCAGAGACAACACTTGGGCCTGTACACGGGATGTACAGGGCGTTTTTTTAGAAATAACGGCTTATGGTGAGTGTGTCAATGGCATGGGGATGAGTGATTTTCAATTTAGCGCCATGGATATTACCGTTACTGATTATTCATTTTAATTAATTGATATTAAAGAAAATAAAATAACCAGTTACTAATTAGCTAGCGCCAGAGCATGTCCGATAGCGATTACTTCGACTAATGATGCCGCTGAAAAAAGCAGCACCCTGACCTTTCCTGCGAGGTACGGTAGATGTGGCGAGAAAATGTCATTATTCGCATCGCTGTGCGTTGTTGATCCGGGGAGGTAAACACAGCTTGCTGAATGGAGTCAGTCTCAGGCAGTATCAGGGGTGAGAGTTTTGGCTGATCGCCATAAAAGGGGTCGCAACATGGCGTGAATTGGATACAATTTAACGCACGTAGGAAAAGATGAACCGGTACCCTATGCCGTCATCCCTGTGTTCCCCCGGGAACGGCGATTATCCGGAATGAGCGAGGGGCTTTCGTGTCTGAACGCGCCTCGGAAACCACCGACCGTTACTCAAGTAAAAGGCGTCGCTATGAAAAATATCAATCCGACCCGTACCGCTGCCTGGCAAGCGCTGCAGCAGCATTTCGAACAGATGAAATCCGTGCACATGCGCGATCTGTTTGCCGCAGATGCTGACCGTTTCTCTAAGTTCTCTGCTACGTTTGACGATCAGATGCTGGTCGATTACTCCAAGAACCGTATCACCGCAGAGACCCTGGAAAAGCTGCAAGCCTTGGCGCGTGAAACCGATCTCTCCTCGGCGATCGCCGCCATGTTCGCCGGTGAGAAGATCAACCGCACCGAGGATCGCGCCGTGCTGCACGTGGCGTTGCGTAACCGTAGCAACACGCCGATCTATGTCGACGGCCACGATGTGATGCCGCAGGTGAATGCCGTATTGGCGAAGATGAAGCAGTTCTGCGCCCGGGTCATCGGTGGCGAGTGGAAAGGGTATAGCGGTAAGGCGATTACCGACGTGGTCAATATCGGTATCGGTGGCTCCGACCTCGGCCCTTACATGGTGACCGAAGCCCTGCGCCCTTATAAAAATCACCTGAATATGCACTTTGTCTCCAACGTGGACGGTACCCATATCGCCGAGACGCTGCAGCGTCTGGATCCGGAGACTAC